>NZ_JBEYUY010000011.1:0-321642 GCF_040643775.1 Streptomyces sp. NPDC047081
GACAAACAAGCCCTCGATCAAGTAGACATGAACAAGGTCAGGACCTGGGGAATTACGTGACGCCGGGCCCGGGGAATTACGTGATCGTTCACACAGGCCTTCCGCACCGTGCATCTCACCAGTTCAGGCGGTTGATGGAAGGCCTTAGCGTCAGGAGTTGCCGACCTCGGGCGCGCTCAGGGTCAGGATCTCGCCGAGGGCGATGTAGGTCTGCAGGAAGATGAAGCGGGCCTCGTCGATGGTGACCTCAGCGTGAGTGCCTGCAGAGCACCGGCCATAGAGATCGAACAGGGTCCGACGCAGTCGGTCCCTGCGGCTCTTGGATGCCCCGCAGGCGTGGGTGTGTGCTTGGAGCCGGTTCAGCACCTGCTGCGGTCCGACCTTCAGGTCGACTTCGTCCCCGATCTTGTACGGCTCGTCCCGGGCCGGGAACACATAGTCCGCAGAGGAATCGATCAACCGGCGGCAGGTGGTGAGGGCCTGGCTGACAGACTCAGGGTCACCGTCCCGGAGACGGTCAGAGATGCGCTCGATCTTTTCGAGCGCAGTCCCGCTCGCCACCGCCAACGACCCGTCGACCCTCTCTTGGGCGTCCGCGAACAGACTTGCCTGAAGCTCGCTGAACAGAAGCTCGTGGTAGATCTCGGTAACCATGTCATAGACAGTCGCGACGACTTGCCCGAAGATCCCAGTCCACGTGCTGAGGGAGGCTGAGGAATGAAGGATCCGCTCATCATGGGCTCGCGACGCAACTAGGGCCATGTCGCCCGAATAGTTGCCCCCGCCGCGCATGGCGTCGATGGCCTGCTGCGCGGACTCGACCTGGGCCTCCACCTTCGCGATCGACTGGGTGTAAAATGTCTCCTTCTCCCGGTCGGCCCAGCGGCCCGCCCGTTCGATCCACGCCAGCGCCGAACCGTCGGTTGGGTACCCGTTGCGCTCGAACCCGAGGAACTCCGTCAACTCGGTGTGCCCGACCAGTCGGGCGAGCCTGCTCGCCTTCAGGACGACCTCGGACGCCTTCAACCGCTTGAGCTCAATGTCGGCCAAGAGCTCGTCCGCAACACGGATCGCTTCTTCCTGTCGCCCCACTGCTGACCACCCGTCTGCTCGAACTCTGCTGGTAGCAGTCGTACCACGCGGGTCCGACACTTCTGTGCCGATTATTCAGTGGCCACGAGAGCTCCGATCGGTCCGTGCTCTCCCAGAACGAGGTCCTTCGTCACCGCCGGCCTGCTGACGCGGACGCTCCCCTCTGGCGAGGTCCAGAGTCATCGAGTTGCGCAACGAGCGGGAGTCGACCAAGCATCCGTACTCCCTGTCGCGAACAGCCGTCCTCACAAGGCTCGTTGGCCGCACTCAGGCATCCAAGCCCGCGAGGCGGGCAAGGGTCAGGACTGCGCGGTCCGGAACGCGAGATACCGACTGAAGGCTTCGTGGCTGTCGGGAGTGAAGCGCCACTCCAGCAGAGCCGACCGCACCTCTGGCTCCGTCAGCCAGCCATGCCAGGCGACCTCATCGGGATCGGCGGCCACGGTGTCCGGCACCACGGTTTCGTGAACGCCGAGCCAGTGAGGGCTCAAACCGCTGCGGTTGAGGAACGTGAACAGCAAGCGCGGCAGCACATGAAGGCCCAGCTCTTCCGCCAGCTCCCGCCCGGCAGCCCGTTCATAGGACTCGCCCACGTCCACGGCGCCACCGATCACGACCTCATAGAGTCCGGGGAAGCGCGAGAGCTGCTCCGACCGCCGGTGGACGAGGATCCGTCCATGCTCATCACGACACACCGTCACGGCGACCCGATGCAGCCAGCCCTCCCGGATGGCCTGCCGGCGGCTGACCACCACCCCCAGCACACGATCTTGATCGTCGACACGCTCCACCAGTTCATCCACGACGGACACCCTGGCAGAGCCCACCGACAACGCCGCTTCCCGGCGACTCGCAGAACCGGACCAAGAGCACCTGCGTAAGGAGGCCGGACCCGGATGACGACAGTTGTCATGCAAATGCGACACCTATCGTGCTGTCCGGTCCCAGATAACTGTGGGCAGGGCGAGGTTCTGACGTGCGGTGCCTACGGTTGGGTGGGACGAGCTTCCCTCCTCCGTCCCACCCAACCGTAGGCAGCCGCCCACCTGACCAGACTCGTCCCTGCGCTCAGCCCACGGCCTACGGATGGTCAATCTGCTCTGCCAAGGCCTTGAGTTGGCGATTCAGCCGGGATGCGTCGAGAGGGGTGCGACTGTCTTCTTGTGGAAGGCGGCGCTGGAACTCGCAACGAAACCGGTCGAGATCACGGCTGTCATTGGAGAGCGCGAGTCGCCGTAGATGGGGGCAGCAGAAGATCGAGATGATCTCGACGACTTCGGGGTAGTCGGCCGCCAGCAGCGCCAGAAGCCGCTCGTGATAGTCGTCGGCCCGCTGGAGGTGCTCCAAGCGCCGGTTCCGGTCGCTGATGTGGTAGTGGCGCCCTGCCAGATAGCGCCAGAGCTTTCCTCCGTAGGTGTAGCACCGTGCGACGGGGACCGGGCCATGCCGCTGCATGAGCCAGTAGTGGCGTCGCTGTGCTCGGGCGATCTCCGGCAGCCCGGAGACGTCGAATTGGTAGCGGGCAGACTCCGTCGCGATGGTGAGCCAGAGCTGGTGGCGAAGGCAGACGTGGTCATGGGCCGCGGACATCCATGCCATGACGGGTGTGTTCCGGTTCCCGGTTCTCGCGGCGGCGCAACGTCGGCAAGCCTGCCGGGGCTTGAAGCCCATGCCACGTGCAGGCGCGGGGCCGCCGACAGCGTCGTCGGCCCGACTCCGGGCTTCGGGCATGGCGGCGATCAGGCGGTCGCGGGGCTGGCCACTGATCAGACTGAGCCGGTCCAGCTCGTCCAAGCCGGATCCAAGCCAGAGGGACGGGTCGAGGAGCCGTGGGACGGGCACCTGGTTGATCTGGGAGAGCCGGTAGAGATAGGACTTTTCGGTCTCGCCTGGGAACGGGGCGATCGGCCGGGGCAGGGGCCTGACGATGCGGAAGACGGTGGCTGTGCTCATCCCGCTGCCCGTCGCGAGTGGGCCGATGGGCGGGCTGCGGACTCGCTGTTGTGGTCGATGCGGACGCTGTCGACGGTGGTGCGGGTGATGCGTTCGTTGCCGTCAAGGATCGCGGAGATGGCTGCGGCCCGGACGAGGTGGGAGAGGCTGCCGATCATGCCTCCGGTGCGCTGGTGGAGATACTTCGAGTGTCTGACCAGCGTGCCCGCCTCGTGCCGGTGCAGGCGGAGGGTGCCTTCCATGGTGGCGATCAGAGACCGCCACTCGGCGTTGAGCCGGAACGGGCCGGTGCGGATGAGGATGCAGCGGCCGGCGAGCTGGCTGCCGCGGATACCGGTGAACAGGCCGGACTGCTCCACGTTGATTCCGGCATAGACGAACGTGGCCGGCAGGTGCTCGGTGAAGTACTTCAGGTGGTCGGAGAGGTCCTCCCCGGCGCTGGTGGCGTGGTTCATCAGGTGGATCTCGTCGACCAGGACCAGGTCCGTGCGGGCCTCGATGAGCACCTGGCAGACCGCGCTGGTGATGTCGATCGTGTTGTGCCGGGGACCGATGACGGGCAGCCCGAGGAAACGGGCGAACTCCATGGCCAGCTTGCGCGGGGAGCCCTTGGGAGGAGCCGTGAGGTAGATGACCGGGATGCGGTCACTGCCGGGATAGCGCTGCCGGACGCGCAGTTCGTGGAGGCGGCCGAGCTGTTTGAGCGCGGTCGTCTTCCCGGTCGTCCACTCTCCCGAGACGATCATGCCGCGACGTGCGCCGTGCTCGCGCTGGTTGAGCAGGGTCAGGAGCCTGCCCTGGTGGGCGATCTCCTTGACCACGGAGGTGCGTACGACCTGAAGCTCGGAGTGGTAGGCGATGCGGGTCTCGTCATAGCTGTCCCGCATTGCCGGGGACAGGGCCCGCCATTGCTGCTCGGGTAGCAGGTTGAAGACGGCCGGGTCTGCCTCGACGAACCGGCGCCAGCCCTCCAGCCGGGTGGAGGGATCGGTCCGCTCCTCCGGAAGGTCCCCGGGATCGTCCTCGCCTGGCTCGGCGGCGTTCACCACCACTTCTCGGCCTCCTTGCGTGCGTCGAAGATCTCCAAGGGGACGACCTCGGCGAGCTCGTCCTCCTCGTCCGCCGGGACGGTGGCGGGCGGTTCCTGGGCGGGCTCGGGAGCTGGCCTCGGCCAGGCCGGAGCAGACGTCGCTCGTGTGCGGGCGGCGACCTTTCGGTCCCGGCGGTCCTGACGCGACGCATGGGGCGGCGTTGTGGGAGCTTCTCCCGGGCCGTCGGCGGCGCGGTCCAGCAGCGCGACGGCGGCCCGGGCGATCTCGTCCTCGGTCACCGGATCGGTGCCCCGCTGGGCCAGGACGCGACGGGCATGGTCCCAGGCCAGCTCACCCATCGGCATCGGGGCAGTGCGAAGGTGCCGCCAGATCGCAGTAATCCAGCCACCCTCGCGGTGGTTGCGCACCCAGACGCGGGAGATGTCGTAGGGGTCGTAGTGGACCTCCCAGCTCCGCCCGTCCGGGCCGGCGCCGGACGGCTGACGGCGCAACGGGTTCAACTCCACGCTGTCGTAGGTGCGATGGTTGATGCGAAGGCCGTAGGAGTTGATCGTCCGCCAGTGCCGCGGCAGCAGCTCGATGTACTCCTCCGGGCCCAGCGCGACCGGGACGTGCCCGGCCGCCGCGACCAGCGCCGCGTACTTCTCGTTCGGACTCAACGCCTTGCCGGGCATCAGCGGGTCTCGCAGCCCCTCGTGCGGCCGGTTCTGCCAGTGGACGATCCACTCCTGCAACAACTCCTGGAGCTGGTGGATCGTCCAGACCGCCTCCGCCGCTGGATCGGTGCCGCGGTGTTCGGTGCTGCGTCCCTTGTGACCAGGAACGTGTTGAACGAACATCGTGGCGACCGAGCCCAGCGTCTTCTCGATATGCGGCTTGTCCGTCGGGGTGTCGGGGTGAGCGGGCTGGAAGGAGATGCCCAGCGACTGGCAGGCCGAGCGGAACGTGTCGGAGATATAGGCCTTGCCCCGGTCACAGACGATCATCTCCGGCGTGATCACAGGGACGGCCGCCGCCTGAGCCAGCCGCTCGTCCAGCGCCATGAGCGAGGCGTGGGGCAGCACCGAACGGGACATCCGCAGCGCGTCCGCCCAGCCCGGACGCATCGGCTCCGGCGTCATCGCCCGCGCCAGCAAGAGCGCAGCATCCACCGCCTTCGTCGACGGCCGCAGCACCGCCGCGGCCAGCGTGCGCGTCGCGATGTCCACGATTCCGGTGAGCTCGACGGTGTCCACCGTGCCGTCGTCGTGAACGACCAGCACATCCACCGGAGTCGAATCGATCTCCATCACCTCGCCCGGCCGGGCCGCGGTCAGCTGCCCGAACATGCCCTCCGGCTGCTTGGCCAGCGAACGCCGAGTGCGGGCCGAACCCAGCGTGTGACGGCCGGAACTGACCGCCTTCAGCAGCCGATAGAACGCCGTGCGCGACGGCAGCGGCACCACTCCCGTCCCGTGCTCAGCGTCCAACAAGCGCTCCATCCGGCGCCGCAGCACCTGCGCGGAGACCGTGGAACGGCCCGTCTGCTCCTCCACGACCTTGCGCAGGGCCTCAACCACCCGCCGGTCGGCGCGGCCCGTCCCGTCCGAGACGGCGCGCAGCCGCGGGTCGACCAGCCCCAGCAGCCCCTCGTCCTCGAAACGGCGCCGCATCCGCTGGATCAGCGCCAGAGACGTGGCATGCCCGGTCGCGGCCAGTTCGGCAGCTTTGGCCAGCTCCCGCTGACGCAGCGACCTCACCGCCGGGTCGTACTCGGACCGCACCGGCCCCTGCGGATCATCCAGAGGACGGCCCGTGAGCATCTCCACCAGGTGCCGCTGCCACCACTCGGCCCGCTCCACCACCTTCGCCGGAAGCCCCTCCAGCACCCCGGCCGCCGGCACCACCGTCCGCACCGAGGCGGGCGTGACCACCTCGAAGCCGTTCGAGGACAGCAGATGGGCCAGCATCACCACGCTCGCCGACCGGCCCTCGTCGACCAGCCGGACCGCCGTTCCCTCCAGCGCAGCCACCGTGTGCAGACGCCCGTCGAAGCGGACCACATCACCCGCTCGCAACAACCGCGGACGCATCGGCATCCCCGCCTCCTTCCTGCACCGTCCCGAGCCGGACCCGCGAGTGAGCCGACAACAGACCGGCCTCCAGATCCACCGCCAGCACCCGGCGCCAGAGCAGGTGGAACAACACCGGCAGCACCGCGATCTGATCACCCACCCGCAGAGCCCCGGCCAGCAATCCGCAGCCGTCGGCGAACACCTCCGCCAGGCGCGCGGCGACCTCCGGGCGGTGCACCCGCGGATGCCGATAGCCGGACAGCCACCGCACGTTCGCCATCAGCACACCGTCCGGCGTCCCCACCCGCGCAAAGTCCCAGCCCACCGACCGGCAGGCCGCCGCCGTCACGGCGAACTTCACCGCGTCATCCGGCCCGATCCGCTTGTCCGGACGCACGTCCACCACCAGGGCCGTGCCGTCGGCGCGGCGGACGAAGAAGTCCGGTGTGTGCCGCATCCGCTTCCCATCGGATCCGGCCCAGGACAGCCGGAAGGGCTGCGAGGCCATGCCCGTCACCAGCGGGTCGAAGTCGAGCAGCATCAGGTGGTCACGCTCCAGCCACGACTCATAGCCCACGTGCCCGCCGCAGGTCGCTGACCAGTACCAGCCGCACCAGTTGTCCTGACCCCGGAAAGCCGGGAACCGACGCTCGGGTCGTACCAACTCGAACGGGACCGACCACAGGCGCCCCAAAGACCCCCGCTCACGAACCCCGGCCGCGCTGACGTACTCCAGCTCGACGTCTTCCGCCGACACCTCGCGCACATCCATCTGGGCCTCCGGTACGACGCCGACCAGCCACTTCGACCGTAGAAGTGCCGTGACCGCCGTGCCTACACAAGACCGGAACTCCCCAGAACTTGCCTACACATGACCGGGACCCAGCCGTACATGCCTACAGAAGGGCGGGACTGCCCACACATCGCAGAGACAGGACACGTGCTCAGGCTCAGCTCCCTCCGAGTGGTGTGGCGCACTATTGCAAGCGGGTGCTTGCAATAGTTAGCGCGGGTGGGGCACAGTGGAGGCATGGCATCGCTCAACGTCGGCAATCTCGGTGAGTATCTGCGTGAACAGCGGCGCACCGCGCAGCTGTCGCTCAGGCAGCTCGCCGATGCCGCCGGGGTGTCCAATCCGTATCTGAGCCAGATCGAGCGCGGGCTGCGCAAGCCGAGCGCGGAGGTGTTGCAGCAGGTCGCCAAGGCCCTGCGGATCTCCGCCGAGACGCTGTACGTCCGCGCCGGCATCCTCGACGCCGAGCGGGACCGGGACGAGGTCGAGACGCGCGCCGTCATCCTCGCCGATCCCACGCTGAACGAGCGGCAGAAGCAGGTGCTGCTCCAGATCTACGAGTCGTTCCGCAAGGAGAACGGCTTCGGGATCGACACGGCGACCGATACCGCGGGGGACCTGGCCGACGCCGTCCGCGTCCCCGGTGTGGTCGACGCGGTGGCCGTCGCCGACGCCGGCCCGTCCGGCGACGGTGCGACCGAGGCTCAGCCGCATGAAGCTCAGCCGCGCGGCACAGGCGACACGGTCGACACCCCTGAGCGCCGTACCCGCAAGACCCGCACGGCCGGCGGGCGCAAGTCCGCCGCGCGCCGTACCCGCACGTCCGACGGCAGCGACGCCGAACCGCACGACCCGCAGCAGCCCACCGGTTGAGCAGGCCGCACCGGCTGCCCGCGGGAACCAAAACCCTCAGCTGAAAGCTATCCGGGAGGACCATCACCATGGCCATCACCGACGACCTCCGCAAGACCCTCAGCGACCCGACGCCGCTCTACTTCGCCGCCGGCACCGCCGACCTGGCCTTCCAGCAGGCCAAGAAGGTGCCCGGCCTCGTGGAGCAGCTGCGCGCCGAGGCCCCGGCCCGTATCGAGGCCGTCCGCAACACCGACCCGAAGGCCTACCAGGAGAAGGCCCAGGCCCGTGCCAAGGAGGCCGGCGCCAAGGTCAAGGAGACGCAGGAGACCCTGCAGACCAAGGTCACCGAGTTCATCACGAACATCGACGGCGACCTCAAGAAGCTCGGCGCCACCATCGACGCCGACCTGAAGAAGTTCGGCGAGTCCGCCCAGGACTTCGCGCTGCGCGGCGTCGGCGTCGCCGCCGAGTACGCCGTCAAGGCCCGGGAGACCTACGAGAAGGTCGCCGAGCACGGCGAGCAGGCCGTGAAGACCTGGCGCGGCGAGGCCGCCGAAGAGATCGAGGAGCTGGCCGTCGCCGTCGAGCCGAAGGCCGAGCCGGTCGAGGTCAAGGACGAGCCCGCGAAGCCCGCCGAGGCCAAGGCCGCCCCCGCCCCGGCGAAGAAGCCGGCCCCCGCCAAGAAGGCGCCGGCCCGCAAGACCACCGCGAAGAAGACCACGCCGCCCGCCAAGTGACACGAACGGGTGATGGGGGACGGGCCGGGCACTCTCACGGTGCCCGGCCCGTTCTCGGTGTAGCGGGTCTGCTCGAACGGGTACGGTGACCGCGTAAGGACAAGCCGAGTCTGGTGGTGGACGTTGTGCTGATGCAGGGATTCGCAGGGTTCATGTGGCTGCTGAGCATCGCCCTGATCCTTTTCAGCAGCTTCGCACTGATCGACGCCGCGACGCGCCGTGAGGACGGCTACCGCGCGACCGGCAAGCAGACCAAGCCGTTCTGGCTGATCATCCTCGGCCTGGCCTTCATCGTGAACCTGATCTTCAACATCCTGTCGTTCCTGCCGATCATCGGCCTGGTCGCGACCATCGTGTACATGGTGGACGTCAGGCCGGCCCTCAGAGGCCTCCCGGGCGGCGGCCGCAACAACAGGCGGGGTTCAAGCAGCGACGGCCCGTACGGCCCGTACAACGGCGGACGGTGAGGCAAGAACCCCCTGGCGGGAGCGCCCCGATAGGGGCGCGGGGCTGTGTCTATATGCGGCTCAGCCGCGTGGGCGCGACCAGCCACAACCAGCCCGCAGCCGGCCTACGACCGAACAGCCCACGGCGAGTCCCCGCTCAGGGCTCCCGGTCCAACAGCAACACGGCCACGTCGTCCGTCAGCTCACCGCCATTCATCTCCCGCACCTCATTGACGGCCGCCCGCAACAACGCCTCCCCCCGCAGCCCCTCACCCAGCTGCCGCCGGACCATCTCCACCATCCCGTCCTGCCCCAGCCGCTCCATCCCCACCCCGACCCGCCCCTCGATCAGCCCGTCGGTATAGAGCATCAGGCTCCACTCCCGCCCCAGCTCCACCTGCATCCGAGGCCACCGAGCCCCGGGCAGCAGCCCAAGCGCGGGCCCGTTGTTGTCGTAAGGCAGCAGCTTCGCCGGCCGCCCCGGCCGGGCGATCAACGGCGAGGGATGCCCGGCGAGGCACAGCCCCGCCCGGCGCCCGTCCGGCGCGATATCCACCGTGCACAGCGTCGCGAAGATCTCGTCGTCGGCCCGCTCATGCTCCAGCACCTGCTGCAAGGTGCCCAGCAACTCATCGCCGCACAGCCCCGCAAGCGTCAGCGCCCGCCACGCGATCCGCAGCTCGACACCCAGCGCGGCCTCGTCCGGCCCGTGCCCGCACACGTCGCCGATCATGGCGTGCACGGTCCCGTCCGGCGTCCGTACGACGTCGTAGAAGTCCCCGCCGAGCAGCGCCCGCGAGCGCCCCGGCCGGTAGCGCGCGGCGAACCGCAGCGGCGACCCGTCCAGCAGCGGCGTGGGCAGCAGCCCGCGCTCCAGGCGCCGGTTCTCCTGCGCCCGCACCCGGCCCTCCGCGAGCCGCCGCTCCGCCGTGTCGGAACGTTTCCGCTCCACCGCGTAACGGATCGCCCGGCTCAGTAGCCGCCCGTCCAGTTCGTCCCGGAAGAGATAGTCCTGCGCGCCCACGCGCACCGCCTCCGCGCCGCGCTCGGCGTCGCCGGAGGGGGCGAGGGCGAGTACGGCGTGCCGGGGCGCGAGCTCCAGCACGTGCTTGAGCACGGCGAGCTCGTCCCCGTCGGCGCCCGCCCGCCCCGGCGCCGGCAGCGCGAGGTCGAGCAGGATGCAGTGGACGTCGTCGGTCAGCAGCCGCTCCGCCTCCGTGAGGTTGCGGGCGGTGCGCACGCGGATCGGCCGGCCGGCCGAGTCGTGCAGTTCGGGCACGACCGTGGAGCCGCCGGGATCGTCCTCGATCAGCAGCAGCGTCAGCTGGGTGGGGGCGGCGTTGGTTTCGACCGTGGCTTCCTTGCTCGGGGCCGCTTCCTTGGAGGTGCCGCCTCGGTGGGCGGCCGGCGCCTGACCGCTCTCCGCGGCCGGGACTGCTCTCTGCCGCGGTATGGGTGCGGGCATCGTCTTGAGTTCCTTCCCTCCCCCCGAGGGCGCGGCGGAGCGAGGGTCTCGATCCACCGACGGGGACCATAGCGGTTGTCGGCGGGCCAGCGGAATGGTGTGAGCCACGTCGCCCGCACACCGGCCACTGTCATATGCCGCGTTCCGTAACGCAGTTGGACAGGGTGCCCCACCAGCGGGGATGACGAAGGTCACGTCCACGGGGGGTTTGGGAGCCGTCGGACGTGCGCTGGGTCACGTGGCCGCGGTCACGAACCCGGCGTGTCCGAGAGGCAATGCCTACGAACCCCGGATACCCGGAGCCCGAACGCTCACGCGTCCGGTCGTACCACCCCGAGGATCGGCATCGAGCCCGCGCCCGCGATCGACACCGTGCGTCCCGGCCGCGGGGCGTTCACCATCGCGCCGTCGCCGATGTACATGCCGACATGGCTGGCGTCGTCGAAGTAGATGATGAGGTCGCCGGGGCGCATGTCCTTGATGTCGATGTGCTTGAGCTGCTTCCACTGCTCCTGCGAGGTGCGCGGAATGGGCCGGCCGGCGCTCGCCCAGGCCTGCGAGGTCAGCCCCGAGCAGTCGTACGAGTCGGGGCCCTCGGCGCCCCAGACGTACGGCTTTCCTATCTGCTTGGTCGCGAACTCGACCGCCTTCTTGCCCTGCTCGGAGGCCTTGCCCTTGATCTCGTCGAGGATCCCGGAGTCGAGCCAGGCCGTCTGCGCCTTGAGGGCCTCCTCCTGCTCCAGCTCGGCGAGGCGCTCCTTCTCCTTCGCCTCCAGCTGGGACTCCAGCTTCTCGGCCGCCGCGATCTGCTTCTTGATCTTCTTGCGGGCGGCGTCCTTGGCCTTGCGGCCCGCCTCCAGCTGCTTCCACTGCTCCGCGGCGTCCGCGGCGTACTGCTTCAAGTCCTGCTGGGTCTGCGTCATTTCGGCGATCAGGCCCTTGGTCGCCCGCTCGCCCTGCATGACCCGTCCCGCCCCGTCGAGGAACTCCTGCGGGTCGTCGCTGAGCAGCAGCTGCGCCTCGTCGGGCAGTCCGCCGGTGCGGTACTGGGCGGCGGCCGCGGCGCCCGCGCGCTTCTTCAGCTCGTCCAGCTTCTGCTGGCCCTTGACGATCTCCTTGGCCAGCCCGACGATCGCGGCGGACTGCTGCTTGGAGCGCTCCTCGGCCGCGTTGTACGAGTCGGTGGCGACGGCCGCGTCGTGGTACAGCTTGTCCAGTTTGTCGCGTACGGCCTCAAGGTCCTTGTTGGGCGCGGGAGTCGACGACGCCGAAGCCGAGGGCGTGGGGTCCGGGCTCGCGAACGCCGTGCCCGGTGCGGCCAGCACCGTGATCGCGCAGACCACCGTCACGGCCGTCGCGACCAGTCCGCGCTTGCCCGTGCCCATACGGCTCCCCCAACCTGATTTACCGTCAGTAACTTACGGACGCCTGGGGGATCGTGCCACGCCGACGCGCAAAACGACAGAGCCAGTCGGAATTCGGACTTCCCCTCTCGCCACCGCCGCAAGCCACCGAAAGACGATCTCCCCGCCTTTGTGACGAACGACTCACGGAGATCGTTCCCCGCAGGTCAGGGCGCGTGGGCGCGGTCAGCCGCGGGGCGCCAACGCCTCCCAGGCCACGGTGACTTCACCCTGTCGCCAGCGCACCGGGCCGTCCGTCACCGGCCAGTTCGCCGTCAGGTCGCGCACCGCCCGCTGCCAGCGCTGGCGGGCGCCGTACGAGGCGTAGGGCGCGGCGGCGGCCCACGCGCGGTCGAAGTCGCGGAGGAAGGCGTGCACAGGTTCGCCGGGGACGTTGCGGTGGATGAGGGCCTTCGGGAGGCGCTCGGCGAGGTCGGAGGGGCGGTCCAGGGAGCCGAGCCGGGTCGCGAAGGTGACCGTGCGCGGGCCCTCGGGGCCGAGCGCCACCCATACGTGCCGGCGCCCGATCTCGTCGCAGGTGCCCTCGACGAGCAGCCCGCCCGGCGCGAGCCGCGCGCACAGCCGCGCCCAGACCTCGGCGACCTCGCCCTCGTCGTACTGCCGCAGCACATTGGCGGCCCGGATCAGCAACGGCCGCCGCGGGACGGGGATCTCGAAGCCGCCGTGCCGGAACTCCAGCCCCTCCCGCTCGTACGGCTTCGCCGCCGCGACCCGCGCGGGCTCGATCTCCACGCCGACGACACGCGCGCGTGGAGCGACGGTACGCAGGCGTTGCAGCAGCTCCACCGCCGTCCAGGGGGCGGCGCCGTACCCGAGGTCGACGGCCACGGGGTCGGCGGCGCGGCGCAGTTCGGCGCCGTGCGCGGCCGCGATCCAGCGGTCCATGCGGCGCAGCCGGTTCGGGTTGGTGGTCCCGCGCGTGACCGTGCCCACGGGGCGTGGGGCGGCGCGCGATGTCATACGTACGAGGGTAAGCGGGCGGCCGTGGGGGACCCGCACCTCGTCCGGGGCGGCCGTGAGAGCCCCGCACCTCACCCGCAGGCCGCTACGCACACCACCCTCGAACGGTTGAGCGACCCTCGGTAATGTCTCGGCAAAAATCATCCCGCCCGGAATGGGAACCCGTCCCTCCGCTGTTGCACTCCCTTGGAGGGCGCCCCACACCCTCCCTCAGGCATGCCCGCAGCAAGGAGGACCGCCACGTGAGCCAGTACGTCAGCAGGCTCGGTCGGCGCTCCCAGGCCACGCCCCACCGGCTGCGCCTGCCGCACCGCCGCCCGCGCCGCGTCGCCATGCTCTCCGTGCACACCTCACCGCTCCACCAGCCGGGCACCGGCGACGCGGGCGGCATGAACGTCTACATCGTCGAGCTCGCCCAGCGCCTCGCCGCGATCAACATCGAGGTCGAGATCTTCACCCGCGCGACCACGGCCGCCCTCCCGCCGAAGGTCGAGATGGCCCCCGGCGTCCTGGTCCGCCACGTCGACGCCGGCCCCTACGAGGGCCTCGCCAAGGAGGACCTCCCCGCCCAGCTCTGCGCCTTCACGCACGGCGTGATGCAGGCCTGGGCCGGCCACCGCCCCGGCTACTACGACCTGGTCCACTCGCACTACTGGCTCTCCGGCCACGTCGGCTGGCTCGCCGCCCAGCGCTGGGGCGTCCCCCTCGTGCACGCCATGCACACCATGGCCAAGGTCAAGAACGCCAACCTCGCCGACGGAGACACCCCCGAGCCCGCCGCCCGCGTCATCGGCGAGACCCAGATCGTCGCCGCCGCCGACCGCCTCATCGCGAACACCTCCGAGGAGGCCGACGAGCTCGTACGGCACTACTGCGCCGATCCCGGCAAGGTCGCCGTCGTCCACCCGGGCGTCAACCTCGACCGTTTCCGCCCGGCAGACGGCCGCGCCGCCGCCCGCGCCCGCCTCGACCTCCCGCAGGACGCGCTGATCCCCCTCTTCGCGGGCCGCATCCAGCCCCTGAAGGCCCCGGACGTGCTCCTCCGAGCGGTCGCCGTCCTCCTCGACGAGCGCCCCGAGCTGCGCTCCCGCATGGTCGTCCCGATCGTCGGCGGCCCCAGCGGCAGCGGCCTCGCCAAGCCCGAGGGCCTGCAGAAGCTCGCCGCCCGCCTCGGCATCGCGGACGTCGTCCGCTTCCGCCCGCCGGTCGGCCAGGACCAGCTCGCCGACTGGTTCCGGGCCGCCTCCGTGCTGGTCATGCCGTCCTACAGCGAGTCCTTCGGCCTGGTCGCCATAGAGGCCCAGGCGGCCGGTACGCCGGTGCTCGCGGCCTCGGTGGGCGGGCTGCCGGTCGCCGTCCGCGACGGACGGACCGGTTATCTCGTACGAGGTCACGATCCCGCCGAGTACGCGCGCGTGCTGGGCGCCTTCGCCGACGAGCCACACCTCACGGACCGCCTCGGCGCGGCCGCCGCCCGGCACGCGCAGTGCTTCGGCTGGGACACCGCGGCCGCCGCGACGGCGGACGTCTACACGGCCGCGATGCAGTCGTACCGGCGTCGCGTACGCTCCCACCATGGCTGATGTGCAGAAGGTCATCGAGGGGGTTCTGAAGGACGCCGAGCTGGAGTGGGAGAGCCCCGCGCCCGGCAACTACGTCGTCCAGCTCCCCGGCACCCGCAAGCTGAAGACGACCCTCTCGCTCCTCGTCGGCCGCCACTCCCTCTCGCTCAACGCCTTCGTCATCCGCCACCCCGACGAGAACGAGCCGGGCGTCCACCGCTGGCTCCTGGAGCGCAACCTCAAGCTGTACGGCGTGAGTTACGCGGTCGACCGGCTCGGCGACGTCTACGTCACCGGCAAGCTCCCGCTGACCGCCGTCACCGCCGACGAGATCGACCGCCTCCTCGGCCAGGTCCTGGAGGCGGCGGACGGCGCCTTCAACACCCTTCTGGAGCTGGGCTTCGCCTCCGCGATCCGCAAGGAGTACGAGTGGCGGATCGCGCGCGGGGAGTCGACGCGGAACCTCGAAGCGTTCACGCACCTGACCCAGCGCTCCGCTGACTGATCCCTGCACGACCCCTTCCTGGTCCGGTCCTTCCATGGCATGCTCACGGCCGACGCAGATCTGAACGTCGTTCACATCCATGAAAAGCCTGCGAAGCCGCATGGAAGGACGCACGGACATGACCAACGGGCATCTCACCAGACGGGCCCTGCTCGGCGGCGCCACGGCCGTGGCCCTCGGCGCGACGACCGGCACGGCACGGGCGACCACGGTCGAAGTCCCCTCCCTCTGGCGGGAGTTCACCCGCACCCCGTACACCCACCCGCAGATCCCGTACGTCGGCCGGGCCGGCTACCGCGGCGGAGCCCGCCGCTTCCCGCGCCACCGCGTCGTGGCCGACATCCGTGACCACGGAGCCGTGGCCGACGGCGTCACGGACTGCGCCCCCGCGATCAACCGTGCCGTCGCCGCTGCCGGAAGGGCCGGCGGCGGCACGGTCTCCATCCCGCCCGGCACCTTCCGCATCGACGGCCTGATCCAGGTCGGGTACGACAACGTGGTGCTGCGCGGCGCGGGCAGCGGCCGTACGACCCTGTACGCGACGAAGAACCTCACCGAGCTCATCGGCGTGTACGGCTCCCGTTACGGCGGCACCAAGTCGGCGTGGTCCTGGGCGGGCGGCCTGATCTGGCTGGCGCCGAGGGCGCGTTGGGACTCCCTGGTCGCGGCGATCAAGGCGCAGGCGTGGCCGTTCGAGGGGTGGACGGGCAACAAGCGGGACGAGTGGGAGCCGCTGACCGCGGTCGAGCCGGCACGCCAGGGCGACTGGACGGTGAAGGTCGCCGACCCCTCGCGCCTCCGCCCCGGCTCCCTGGTCCTGCTCCGCGTCTCGGACGACCCGACGCACACCCTCCTCCAGCACATGTCGGGCGGCGGCCCGGGCCCGGCCGCCTACTACTGGACCGACAAGACCAAGCTGCTGTCGTACGTCCCCTACGAATGGCCGGTGCGCATAGCGCGGATGCACGGCCGCACGATCGTCCTCGAACGCCCGCTGCCACTGGACCTACGCCCCGAGTGGAACCCCCAACTGACCACGCACGTACGTGAATTGACAGGTGCCGGCGTCGAAGGCCTGACCCTGGACGTGATGGAGACCCCTCAGTCGCCCCACCTCCTCGACAAGGGCTACAACGGGGTCGCGCTCCAATGCACGTACGACTGCTGGGTGGACGACGTCACGGTCCGCAACGTCGACAACGGCTTCGGCCTGGTCGCGGCCTCGTCCTGCACCCTGCGCGGCACGCGCGTGGGCGGCCGGGGCGAGCACCACCCGTACTTCTGCCGCGAGGGCTCGCACGACAACCTGATCGAGGACTTCACGATCGAGGAACGCACGGTCCCGGCCCCGTCCGACACCCAGCTCCACGGCATCAACGTCGAGGGCCTGTCCTCCTACAACGTCTGGTCGCGCGGCTCGATGGCGATGGGCACCTTCGACTCCCACCGCGGCCTGCCCTTCGCCAACGTCCGTACCGACATCACGGTGAACAACAACGGCCGCCACGGCGGCGACGCGAACGCCGGGCCCCTCTTCGGCGCCCGCTTCACCCACTGGAACATCCGCGTCACCAACGCCCGCGCGGGCCTGATGAAGATCGACGGCCTGGCCCCGTACTCCGCGACGGTGGGGGTGAACGCGGTCACGGACTTCGACCAGATCGACGTCCCGGACTTCACGGGCGACCTGCACTCCCGCCTGGAGCTGTACCCGACTACGGGTGTAGTACGGCCGCGGAACCTGTACGAGGCTCAGCGGGAGTTGTGACTCAGGGCCGGCGGAGGACGTCGTAACCGACGAAGTCGAACATGCGCTGCCCGGGCGGCAGCGGCCGGGGCTCCCCGCCGAACCGGTGGGCCCCGACGGCCTGTTTGACGGCGGGCTCGGACAACCACAGCCGCACGAAACCGCGTTCCTCCAGCCAGGAGCACACCCGCGGCACCAGGTCGGGGTCCTTCCTATTGCGCGTCCAGACGACCGTGCCGCCCGCGCGGCACAGCCGGGTGCAGTGGTCGAGGAGGCGTTCGACGTCGGCATCCGTGATGTTGCCGAGCACACCGCAGATCAGGACCAGGTCGGCCGGGGCGAGACCGGTGTAGTGGTCGGTCTCCGCCGCGTCCCCGGCGACGACCTCGACGCCCGGCAGACCGGCGGCCCGCGCGGTGCGTCTCGCCTCCGCCACGTTCCGCTCGTCCAACTCGACCAGCCGGGCGCGCACATCGTGCCGTCGCGGGTGCTCGGTGAGCGCTCCGATCAGGTCGTGGCCCTGGCCCGCGCAGACGCTGATGGCCGTGAGCGGCCCTGGTGGCGCGGTGTCGAGGGCCGCGCGGATGCGGTTCTGGACGGTCGCGAGGCGGTGTAGGAGAGGGGAGTCCGCTCGGGTGTACGTGTCGTGCCAGGCGTGCCAGTCCATGGCCGGACCCTATGGGGTGGGGCCGTCGCGGCGCCGCCGGTTTTCGCCCGCGTACCGGCCCGGCGTCACCCCCACCAACTTCCGGAAATGGCGCGTGAGATGGGACTGGTCGAAGAAGCCCGTCGCCGAGGCGACCGTGGTCGGGGGGAGGCCGTCCAGGAGGAGACGGCGGGCGCGGTCGACGCGGCGGGAGTTGAGGTACTGGTGCGGGGCTATGCCGTACGCCGTGCTGAACGCCCGTACCAGATGGGCCGGATGGGCGTGGACGAGGGCCGCGGCCTGGTCGAGGGTGAGGCCGTCCGTGATGTGCTCGTCGAGGAGTTCGCGGAGGCTGCGGGCGAGGACGGGGTCCGGGCGGGTGGGGACCGGGGTCGGGCGGGGGCGGAGGAGGGTGGTCAGGCGGTCGGAGATCAACGTCAGCCTGCTCTCCGCCTCCAGCTCGTCGCCCGCGTGCGCGAGCGCCGTGTGCAGCTGGGCGACCCTGCGGCGGAGGACCGGGTCGCGCAGGTCGGGGCCGTCGACCGCGGGGCCGATCAGGTCCTCGGCGAGGCGGGTGTCGTCGAGGTAGACGACCCGCTTGCGGAAGCCGTGCGGGGTGGCCGGCGCGCCGTTGTGCGGGATGTGCGGCGGGAGGAGGGTGACCGTGTCGTGCGGGGTGCCGTGCTCGTGCCGGTCGAGGTCGTACCGTACGGCCCCGTCGTCCACGATCAGCAGCGTCCAAGCCTCGTGCACGTGCATCGGATACGCGTACTCCGTGAAGTGCGCGTGGAAGACCTCCACGACACCGGGGATCCGGGGGCGCCAGGCGGAGACCTCCTGCTGGGGACGCTGACCGGCCATGCAAAGAACGTACAAGACGAGGTCGTACGACGCCCGGCAGTCTCGCGGTATGAGTGACGCACCCGAAGCCCCCGTCCGTTTCGACACCAAGATCGCCGTCCTGCTGCGCGAGGACCTGGAGCCCTGGCAGCGCCTGAACGTCACCGCGTTCCTGGTCAGCGGCCTGGGCAGCCAGGTCCCCGAGGTGATCGGGGAGCCCTACGAGGACGCGGACGGCGTCCGGTACCTGCCGATGTTCCGGCAGCCGGTGCTGGTCTTCGAGGGTACGAAGGAGACGCTGACCGCGGCCCACGCGCGCGTGCTCTCCCGTTCCCTCCCGCGCGCGGTGTTCACCTCCGACCTGTTCGCGACGGGCAACGACCGCGACAACCGGGCGGCCGTGCGGGCCGTCGGGACGGACGAGCTGGACCTGGTGGGGATCGCCGTGTACGGGCCGAAGAACGCCGTGGACAAGGTGATCAAGGGGGCGCGGATGCATCCGTGACGGCGGCCGTGAGGTGTCGGTGACCATGACCGCGACCGAATCTGCACAGTGAATGCGCAACCGGCCGACGGGCGGGGTCCGTTGGTGCGGAGTTGTCCTGTTCGCGTCCGCCTTGGCAACAGCTGTAGGCCTGCTGTGCGGCGCCGCGTGTAGAGAAGCCGGCACCAACTCGTGTGCACACCACCACGGTTCGGTCGCCGCTCCGACCAACCGCCCCCTCCGGCACGGCTCCGGACTGGCTGCCCGGCACGCCGCGTGGTTTGATCCGTCGCACCGCGGCCCGCCGTCTGTCCCCCCACTCAGCGCGGCCGCTCCCCCCATCTGGAACACCGCGCGAAGGGCAGTTTCGTCATGAACTCCGCTCCCCAGCTCCACACCGTCGAGATCTCCGACGCCGAGCTCGACACCGTCGCCGGCGGCGTGAGCCCCTCGATCTCCGTCACCGCCGGCTCGACGACGCTCAGCAGCGACGCCCTCCTGGCCCAGGTCGACTCCGTCAAGGCCACGGCCCTGGGCACCCTCGGCGCCCTGCCGCACGAGGTCGGCGTGCACGTCAGCATCTGATTCCGGCGTCAGCATCTGATTCCGGCGCAGCCACGGCAGCGGGCCCTCCACCGAAGGAGAAGTTCGGTGGAGGGCCCGTCGCCGTAGTGCCGTAACCGGCTGTGATCAGGTGGCCATCTCGGTCCTGGCGGCCGGTACGGCCTGTTCCGCGACCGGCGCCGCGTCCGGCAGCCGCCGCATCAGGACCCCGTACCCCACCGCCGCCACCGTCCCGACCACCGCGCACGTCCCCCACAGCCACTCCGCGCCGAACCGGTCGATGACGAAGCCGGACATCAGCGGGGCGACCAGCGCGGCGACGGACCAGGAGAGCGTGTACATGCCCTGGTAGCGGCCGCGCCCGTGCACGGGGGAGAGGCGGACGACGAGCCCGGTCTGCGTCGGCGCGTTGATCATCTCGCCGAGGGTCCAGACGCAGACGGTCAGGGCGAAGACGCCGACCGACCCGGCGAAGGCGGTGAGCCCGAAGCCGTATCCCGCGAGGAGCGCCGAGACGACCAGCAGCCGCCGCGGGTCCCGGTGCTCGATGAAGCGCGTGACGGGGATCTGCAGCGCGACGATCAGTACGCCGTTGACGGCGATCGCCGTGCCGTAGTCGGCCGGCGTGAACCCGGCGTCGCCCATCGCGACCGGCAGCCCGACCGAGCCCTGCTGGAAGACGAGCGCGATGAGGAAGGACAGGCCGACGACGCTCATGTAGCGCCCGTCGCGCAGCACGGTCCCGAGCCCGACCCGCTGCTCCGCCGCCTTCTCGACGGCCGTGCGCTGCGGCCGCGACTCGGGCAGCTTCAGGAACACGACCAGGGCGCATACGGCGGTCATGCCGGCCTCGATCAGGAAGCCGGCGAGGTAGCTGTACTCGGCGATGAAGCCGGCGCCCGCCGAGGAGACGGCGAAGCCGAGGTTGATGGCCCAGTAGTTGAGCGAGAAGGCGCGTACGCGGTCCTCGGGCCGCACGATGTCGGCCATCATCGCCTGCACGGCGGGCCGGGAGGCGTTCGAGGCCATGCCGACCAGGAACGCGACGCCGGCGATGGCGACGGGGTCCTGCACGAAGCCGAGCAGCGCGACGCAGACGGCGGTGGAGGACTGGGCGATGACGAGGGTGGGCCGCCGCCCGAGCCGGTCGGTCATGACCCCGGCGCCGATGGACGAGACGACGCCCCCGAGCCCGTACAGCGAGGCGACGAGACCGGCGTAGGAGGCGGAGTACCCGCGATCCAGCGTCAGATACAGGGCCATGAAGGTGGCGACGAAGGCACCGAGGCGGTTGACGAGGGTGCTGGTCCACAGCCACCAGAAGGCCCGGGGCAGCCCGGAGACGGTCTCGCGGGCGGCGCGTCTGAGACTGGCTGTGGACATGGAGGACCCCCGGAGTGGTAAGCGGCAGACGCGGCAGGCACAACTTACGAACGGGCGGTCGTCCCTGACCACCGAATTAGCAGATGCCGTCAATCGTCCGGGTGCTGGGCGGGCCCGCCGCGGGGGTGAATGCGTGGATTACGCTCTGACCCATGGCCGACGCACCGTACAAGCTGATCCTCCTCCGCCACGGCGAGAGCGAGTGGAACGCGAAGAACCTGTTCACCGGTTGGGTGGACGTGAACCTGAACGAGAAGGGCGAGAAGGAGGCAGTCCGCGGTGGCGAGCTCCTGAAGGACGCCGACCTTCTCCCCGACGTGGTCCACACGTCCCTCCAGAAGCGCGCGATCCGCACGGCGCAGCTGTCGCTGGAGGCCGCGGACCGCCACTGGATCCCGGTCCACCGCTCGTGGCGCCTGAACGAGCGCCACTACGGCGCCCTGCAGGGCAAGGACAAGGCGCAGACCCTCGCGGAGTTCGGCGAGGAGCAGTTCATGCTGTGGCGCCGCTCGTACGACACCCCGCCCCCGCCGCTGCCGGACGACTCGGAGTTCTCCCAGGCGACCGACCCCCGCTACGCGTCGATCCCCCCGGAGCTGCGCCCCCGCACGGAGTGCCTGAAGGACGTCGTCGCCCGCATGCTCCCGTACTGGTACGACGGCATCGTCCCGGACCTCCTGTCCGGCCGCACGGTCCTGGTCGCGGCCCACGGCAACAGCCTCCGCGCCCTGGTCAAGCACCTGGACGGCATCTCGGACGCGGACATCGCGGGCCTGAACATCCCGACGGGCATCCCGCTGTACTACGAACTGGACGCCGACTTCAAGCCGGTGACGGCGGGGGGCCGGTATCTGGACCCGGAGGCGGCTGCGGCGGCTATTGAGGCGGTCAAGAACCAGGGCAAGAAGAAGTAGAGCTTGTGATCATGCCTCCCACCTGCGCATACGGCGCGGGCGGGAGGCATTTTCGCGCCTTGGAGCCTCTCTCGAACCTCAACCACCGTGATGTCGCGGAAGCATCCCTCTCACGGCCGGGTTCCGGCATACGAGGTGACCGGGGCCCGTACCCCGAACCACTGCTCGGCGGCGAACTCCTCGAAGCGTTCCAGCTCGATGAACCCCAGCTTCTCCGCGAGGCGGATTGAGCGGGTGTTGGCGGACTGGGTGCAGAGGACCACCGGCTCGGTGGGGGACGTGTCGGCGAACCAGTCGAGTACGGCCGCGCATGCCTCGGCGGCGTATCCGTGTCCCCACGCCTGAGGCAGCAGCATGTAGCCGAGCTCAGCCTCCCCGCCGTCCGGTCGGACATGCCCCGGACGCTCCGCGTCGCGCCGGTCGAGGCTCACCGTGCCGATCATCTCCCCGTCGAGGTCGATCACGAACACACCGGGGCGCCGCCCGGGCACCTCGGGCACGGCGCGCTCGAGATCGTCACGCGGCCGTGGCCCGCCGAGGTAGGCACCCACCTCCGGCGAGGCGAACAGCTCGATGTACGCCGCCCGGTCCCGTGCCTCGGACTCCCGGAGCACGAGCCTTTCCGTCTTGATCGGGGCGGGCGGCCAGGC
Source organism: Streptomyces sp. NPDC047081 (assembly GCF_040643775.1). Lineage (NCBI taxonomy): Bacteria > Bacillati > Actinomycetota > Actinomycetes > Kitasatosporales > Streptomycetaceae > Streptomyces > Streptomyces sp. NPDC047081. The sequence continues at coordinate 22,127 of NZ_JBEYUY010000011.1, forward strand.
GACCGGGCCGAGTTCACTCATGGCGGGCAACCTACCGGGCGGTGGTGAGGGTGATCAGAGATGATGGGGGATCTCGGCTACGGCAGGAAGACCCACGTGTAGACGGAGCCTGCTAGGGCCACCGCGACGCTCAGATACATCACCCACTTGGTGAAGTCCTGGCCGAGGTACACCGGTGAGGCCGCCCTGCTCTCGAGCTCCCGCTGGTGCAGCCGGAGTTTCTCCGTTCCCAGCGCATCGGCGAGACGGTCCTGGAGTTCGGCCACGGCATCGGCCGCGAGCGCTGCCGATCGGTGGCACAGGGCGATGGCCAGCGTCTCGCGCTCCCCCTCGGTCATCGGCACACGATCCCACCACCGGGAGCCCATCCACAACGCCGTCCATGAGTCCTCATTTCCGGGGCGGGGAATTCCGAGTTCCGGAAAGTCGGTCAATTTTGTGGTGGGGGGCGGCGTCGACAGGGGGTGGTGCGGGGTGTAAGCCAGGAGGCAGCCCATTTCCTTGGGGGAGGATTCTTCATGCGGTATGTGTGTTCGTTCGTTCCCGCTCATGTGTTGGATCACATCGCGCAGGTCCACGCGCGCGAAGGACTCGACCCGACCGATGCCCAGCGGTCCGCCGTCGTGTCCGAGCAATTCCGCAGGGCCCGGCTCCAGGCCCCCGTGCTCGCGCCCAACTCGCCCGCCCCGCCCGAGATTCACGAGCTGCGGGAAGGTCTGGTCGCGGGGATACAGATCCCCAAGCCCGGTACCGCAGGCGTCATCGTCTACGACGATCTCAACCAGTGGAAGTACAACGTCAAGGCCGTCCGCGGCGAGGGCGACCCCGCCGTCCCGGGGCAGAACGCGAACGACGCCTACGACCACATGCACAAGGTCCTGGCGTACTACCGGGAAAAGCTCGGACGTAATTCCCTCGACAATTCCGGGCTGAACGTCATCGCCAACGTCAATTACGGCGTCGGATTCGACAACGCCTTCTTCGACCCGGCCGCCCTCCTCATGGTTTTCGGCAACGGCAGCAATGTCGTCTTCCGCGACCTCACCGCCGACATCGACGTCGCCGCCCACGAACTCACCCACGGCGTCACCCAGTTCACCAGCGCCCTGAACTACACGAACGACCAGAGCGGCGCCCTCAACGAGTCCTTCAGCGACATGCTCGGCTCGGCGATCGACGCCTGGGTCAACGGCAAGGACGCCGACACCCACGACTGGCTCATCGGCGACGACATCATGGCCCCGAAGCTGACCGGCGAGGCCCTGCGCAACATGGCGGAACCGGGGACGGCGTACGACAACCCGGTCATGGGGCGCGACCCCCAACCGCGCGACATGAGCGGCTACTTCCAGCCCGCCGACCCGCACCTGATGTCGGGCATCACCAACCGCTGGTTCTATCTCGTCTGCCGCGAGATCGGCATCGACGAGGGCACCCTGATCATGTACCAGACGCTGCAGAACCTCTGGCCCACGGCCAAGTTCAAGGACGCGGCGTCGGTCGCGGCGGCCCAGGCCTCCATCCTCGCCACCAACAAGAAGGTCTCCCGCGAGGCCCCCCAGGTGGTACGCGCCGCGGCCCGCCAGCAGGGCATTTGGTGACAGCCAAGAGCCCAGAGCCGACAGCCCCCTGACCCGCCATGGGTGGGGGGCTGCTCGGCGTCAGAGCATCAGGCCGTCAGAGCATCAGGCCGTCAGACCGTCAGCGGTACCGGCACGACCTCGTCCGCCCGATGCCCCGCCCGCTCGTGAATCCGCTGCACGGCCTCGGCCGACGGCGCCTCGGAGAGGCAGTAGACCGTGCCGGACTCCGGGTCCGCCCAGGCCTGCTGGAAGTGCACGCCCTCGTCCTTCTCTATGGCCAGGTCGGCATTGTGGGCCTCCCGCAGCTGGTCGGCCGTGATGCCCTTCATCCCGTGGTGTACGTCCATGAACTGAGCCATGACCCGCACCTCCTTTCCACCTTGCCCTTTCCCCCTCCATGCTGCGCCCCTCCGCCGACGGCGGCGAGCGCTACCGTGACCGGACGATCACGGGAGGGGACGTACATGCGGCGGGCGCGATGGTCGGTCGGCGGCGCGGCCGTCGTCGGGGTGCTGCTCGTGGGCGGTTGGTGGATCGCGTACGGCGACCAGGGGCATCCCTTCGGCGACGAGCGGGCCTGCGCGGGGAGCGACGTACCGCTGGAGCAGGCGCTCGACGGCGTGCGGCTCGGGCTTCCCGCGGGTGCCGAGGACGTGCACTACGTCACGCACGCGACGGCGCCCGAGGGCGGTGTCCGGGTGGCTGTGGCCTTCCGCAGTACCCGGCGGGCGATGCGGACGTATCTGAGCGAGAACCGGATCGTGACGAAGGAACTCGACTCCCTCGATGACGGACGCTTCGAGAACGGCGACGTCGGCGCCGACCCGAAGACGCTCGGGCTGTGCGGGGGAGTGCCGGTGATCCTGGGACCCGCGGCCGGCATCGAGAAGAAGGTGGACCTGGGCGGCGCCGAGCAGTACGTCGACATCGCCCTGCAGCTGTCCGACGGCTTTCCCGGCAGCATCCGGACCCCGACCGACGTCCTGATCACCGTGCGCAACGCACCCCTCTGGGGCTGAGCCGGACGACAAAGGGTCCCGACGCAGTGCGGCGAAGGGCCCCGGTGCGCTGTGTCACCGGGGCCCTTCACTCACGTATGCGGTCAGCCGCACTGGCACGGATTGCCCGACTGGCAGCCGCAGCCGCAGCCCGAGCCGCAGCCGCACGCGCCGAAGAGCGGGAGGCTCTTGATCTCGGCGGGCTGTTCCGTCTCGCGCTCCTGCGTCGGGTCGGGCGTGGTGGGGGCTTCGGCCATGGGTCCTCCTGGAGGCTGGTGCCTTTCGAGGTGGTGCCTTCGCCCATTGCATGCCCGCCCGGCTGGGCGCATCAACGGCGCACAGAGGCGATTGAGCGCCCCCGCCGAAGGGCTTACGCCCCCTCGCCGCCCGCCGTCGCCGTCGGCGCCGGCGCGATCTCCGGCTGGATGTCCGGCTGCAGCTCGTCCGCGTGCTCACCCGTCACCAGGAACACCACGCGCTTGGCGACCGCCACCGCGTGGTCGGCGAACCGCTCGTAGTAACGGCCGAGCAGCGTCACGTCGACGGCCGTCTCGATGCCGTGCTTCCAGCGGTCGTCGATCAGGTGCTGGAACAGGGTGCGGTGCAGCAGGTCCATCTCGTCGTCGTCCTGCTCCAGCTGGAGCGCGAGGTCGACGTCCTTGGTGATGATGCACTCCGCGGCCTTCGCCATCAGGCGCTGCGCGAGCTGGCCCATCTCCAGGATGGTGGCGTGCAGGTCGCGGGGGACCGCCGTCCCCGGGAAGCGCAGCCGGGCCAGCTTCGCCACGTGCTGGGCGAGGTCGCCGGAGCGCTCCAGGTCGGCGGACATCCGCAGCGAGGTGACGACGATACGGAGATCGGTCGCCACCGGCTGCTGGCGGGCCAGCAGCGCTATGGCGCGGGCCTCCAGGTCGTGGTGGAGTTCGTCGATCTTCTGGTCGGCCTCGATCACGTTCTCGGCCAGCTTCAGGTCGGCGTCGAGGATGGCCGTCGTGGCGCGCCCGATCGCCGACCCGACCAGCCGGGCCATCTCCACCAGGCTGTCGCCGATCGAGTCAAGTTCCTCGTGGTACGCGTCCCGCATCTTCGGTTCCCTCTCGTACGTGTTCATCGGGGGCTGCCGGGGCCGGTGCCCGCCGTGAAAACAGGCGCTTCGCACCCCACGCTCCCACGATCCGGCCGGAACGCGTCGGTTTCCGTCACCCCAAATGAACCATCACTGGCTCCTAGGTGAACTCTGGGCGACGAGTGTTCGAGCTCGCACCTCGACGGCTGTGGGGATGTCGTACCCCCTGCTTAACCTGTTTGCATGGACGTGAACGCGGCGGTCGCCGCAGCGGCAGCGATCGCCGGGGTGCTCACCGGCGTCATCGCCATGCTGGCGTTCCGCTGGAGCGAGCGGGAGCAGAAGCGCCCCACCCGCACCTCTCTGCACACGGACCCGGTGCTTCCGCCGGGCGTGGACACCGTTCTGTCCGTGCTCCGGTCCTCGGCCGTCGTCCTCGACGAGGCCGACGCGGTCGTCAAGGCCAGCTCCGCGGCGTACGCCCTGGGCCTGGTCCGCGGCGGCCGGCTCTCGGTCGAGCCGATGCTGCAGATGGCCCGGGACACCCGGCGGGACGGAGAGATACGCCAGGTCGAGCTGGATCTGCCCAGGCGCGGGACCGGGCGGGGCGAGGCCCTCGCCGTGTCCGCGCGCGTGGCCCCGCTCGGCTCCCGGCTGGTGCTGCTCCTGGTGGAGGACCTGACGGAGGCCCGGCGGATCGAGGCGGTACGGCGCGACTTCGTCGCGAACGTCAGCCATGAGCTGAAGACCCCCGTCGGCGCGCTCTCCCTGCTCTCCGAGGCCGTCATGGACGCCTCGGACGACCCGGAGGCCGTCGAGCGCTTCGCCGGGCGCATGCAGATAGAGGCGACCCGGCTCACCAACCTGGTGCAGGAGCTCATCGACCTCTCGCGGGTGCAGAACGACGACCCGCTGGAGGACGCCGAGCCCGTCAGGGTGGACGAACTCGTCGCCGAGGCCATCGACCGCTGCCGGCACCAGGCCGGCACCAAGCAGATCACCATGGCCGCCGGCGGCACCGCCGACCTGCACGTCTGGGGGAACCGGGGCCAGCTGGCCGCCGCCCTCGGCAACCTGGTCGAGAACGCCGTCAACTACTCGCCGGCCCGCACCCGGGTGGGCATAGCCGCCCGCCGGGTGACCGCGCCCGGCGGAGACCTGATCGAGGTCGCCGTCACCGACCAGGGCATCGGCATCTCCGAGAAGGACAAGGAGCGCGTCTTCGAGCGCTTCTACCGCGTGGACCCCGCCCGCTCCCGTGCCACCGGTGGTACGGGCCTGGGGCTCGCGATCGTCAAGCACGTGGCCGCCTCGCACGGCGGGGAGGTCACGGTGTGGAGCGCGGAAGGCCAGGGCTCCACGTTCACCCTGAGGCTGCCGGAGGCGGGTGCGGCCCGCGACCGCGCACTGCAGCACCCCGACCTCGACGACCTCGACGACGAGGCCGGCGAACCCACCCCCGATTCATCCCCGTACGAACCGCTTCCCGCCCCGGAGGTCCTTCCGTGACCCGAGTGCTCGTCGTCGAGGACGAGGAGTCCTTCTCCGACGCCCTGTCCTACATGCTCCGCAAGGAGGGCTTCGAGGTCGCAGTGGCGACCACGGGCCCCGACGGACTCGACGAGTTCGAGCGCAACGGCGCCGACCTCGTCCTCCTCGACCTGATGCTGCCGGGCCTGCCCGGCACGGAGGTCTGCCGCCAGCTGCGCGGCCGTTCCAACGTTCCGGTCATCATGGTGACCGCCAAGGACAGCGAGATCGACAAGGTCGTCGGCCTGGAAATAGGAGCCGATGACTACGTCACCAAGCCCTTCTCGTCCCGCGAACTCGTCGCCCGTATCCGGGCCGTCCTGCGCCGCCGCGGCGAGCCCGAAGAGGTCACCCCGGCCGCCCTGGAGGCCGGCCCGGTCCGGATGGACGTGGACCGCCATGTGGTCACGGTCTCCGGCTCCAAGGTCGACCTGCCCCTCAAGGAGTTCGACCTGCTCGAGATGCTGCTGCGCAACGCGGGCCGCGTACTGACCCGCATGCAGCTCATCGACCGGGTCTGGGGCGCCGACTATGTGGGCGACACCAAGACCCTCGACGTCCACGTCAAGCGCCTGCGCGCGAAGATCGAGCCGGACCCGGGCGCGCCGCGGTACCTGGTGACGGTCCGCGGTCTCGGCTACAAGTTCGAGCCGTAAACCGAACACCCCTTAGTTACGCCGAAGGGCGGGACCTCGTCGTGAGGTCCCGCCCTTCGGCGTGCGTCACTGGGACGTCGTCGCGCTCTCGGAGGCCGAGCTGCTCGGCGTGGCCGAGGAGGATGGCGAGTTGCTCGGGGTCGCGGAGCCCGTGGCGCCGCTCTTGGTCGGCTTCGGGCTGGCGGTGGGGGTGGCCGTCGGGATCTCGCTCGGGCCCCACTTCTCGAAGTAGCTGCCCGACGGCACCACGAAGGCGCGCAGGCTCACATCACCCGTCTGGCTGAAGGTGAAGGTGACCTTCTGCGCGTTGCCGTCCTTGACGGCCTCGCGGCTGCTGGGCAGCGCGGCGGAGGCGTTGCCCTCGCCGCCGATCACCAGGGAGCCGTGCGCCGGAACGGTCAGCTGCCCCTTGCCCTTGGCGGGCTTCAGCTCGGCGGTCTTGCCGGTGCCGGGCACGGTGATGGAGTCCAGGGTCTGAGCGGTGTTCCCGTTGTTGAACAGGGTCGCGGCGATCGCGGCGGGGCCCGTCGACTCGAGGTCGGGCTGGGTGATGATCACCGCGTTCTGGACCTTGATGTCGCCGACCGTGGTGGCCGCGTTGTCCGGCTTGACCTCCAGCGTCTGGGCGTCACTGCCGGCGGCGCACGCGGAGAGCGAGGCGATCGAGACTGCGATGGCGGCGGCGGCGAGGGCGCCGCGTCGAAGGCTGCTGCTCACGGCGGCGGCAACTCCTTGACTTGAGCGTGGCGACTCATAAAGCCGCCCTAAGTGTCTGTCAGCGGCCTTAGGTTACCGAGCCGTTCCCGCAGCACCGCACCCGACCCTCCCCCAAGCCCCGGCTTCCCTCAGCAGGCGGGTGGCGCGGGCACTCGTCCGGCATTCACATAAGTCCTTCGCGCATACGCCGGGCAGCCCCGCGCAAAATTTCCGTGAAGGAATGCACGGCCCTTCCGGAAATGGATCACTCGGCCCCGCGGCCGGCCGCCGGTGATCAATTCCGGATTCGGCGCGGAAGTCACTCGGGGCACCGAACGGAGTAGCGGAAGTCGCACACCTGGAACCAGACATATGCGGACGTTCGTCCACTTGGAGGGGGCTCCGGATGTGTGTAACGTACGCGTTTCACCTCCCCCGGAGAGCCGCTCCGACCTGCGAATACCTTCCTCCACGGGGTGCGCGAAGCACGTTCGTGTTGCTGTTGTCAAGCCCCGAGATATGCCCTGACCTGCGAAAACGCCATTCAGGAACCGCCGTTTCCGTGTTACCCTGGATAGCCACGGAAGGGGTACCTGTCACATGACGTTCAAGGTTGGCGACACCGTGGTCTATCCCCATCACGGGGCCGCGCTGATCGAGGCCATCGAAACTCGCCAGATCAAAGGCGTGGACAAGACCTACTTGGTGCTGAAGGTCGCCCAGGGTGACCTGACGGTACGTGTGCCAGCGGACAATGCGGAGTTCGTCGGCGTGCGTGATGTGGTCGGTCAGGACGGGCTGGACCGGGTCTTCGAGGTGCTGCGCGCGCCGTACGCCGAGGAGCCCACGAACTGGTCGCGTCGATACAAGGCAAACCTGGAGAAGCTCGCCTCCGGCGATGTCATCAAGGTCGCGGAAGTCGTGCGTGACCTGTGGCGTCGTGAGCGCGAGCGCGGACTCTCCGCCGGTGAGAAGCGCATGCTCGCCAAGGCCCGCCAGATCCTGGTGAGCGAGCTCGCCCTCGCGGAGAACACGAACGAGGACAAGGCCGAGGCCCTGCTCGACGAGGTTCTCGCGTCCTGAACGACTGACGCAGGCAACCCGCCCGCTCAGCACTCAGCACATCGAAATGCCGCGGTGCCCGATGACATCTCCACTGTCGCCGGGCGCTGCGGCATGTTCGTACGCGGAACGCTCGTACTCGGACGCCGTACGTACGCAATCTCTCGGGGAAACCCCCGATACTTGGCGTGCCGGGCCCGGGCAGCTGGCGCGACCGGTGTCACGGAAGGGTCCGGTCGGGGCGTCGCGCCCGGCACTTCCCAGGCCATACCCAAGTAGGCCGAGCACACAAACCTGACAGGAACCGATGTCTGACGATTCGCGCCCTTCGCCTGCGGGAACCCGCACTGCGGCCGTGATCCCGGCCGCCGGACGGGGCGTACGGCTTGGTCCGGGCGCCCCCAAGGCGCTTCGCGCGCTGGGCGGTACCCCCATGCTCATCCACGCGGTGCGCGCGATGGCCGCGTCCCGCGCCGTCTCCCTGGTCGTCGTCGTGGCCCCGCCCGACGGCGCCCCCGAGGTCAAGTCGCTCCTCGACGCGCATGCCCTGCCCGACCGCACGGACTTCCTGGTCGTGCCCGGCGGCGAGACCCGCCAGGAGTCGGTGAAGCTCGGCCTCGACGCGCTGCCGCCCGGCTACGACATCGTGCTGGTCCACGACGCCGCCCGGCCGCTGGTGCCGGTGGACACCGTGGACGCGGTGATCGAGGCGGTACGGGAGGGCGCGCCGGCCGTGGTGCCCGCGCTGCCGCTCGCCGACACGGTGAAGGAGGTCGAGCCGGCCTCCGTCGCCGGGGAGCCCGAGCCGGTCGTCGCCACCCCGGTCCGCGCCCGCCTCCGCGCGGTCCAGACCCCGCAGGGCTTCGACCGGGCGACGCTGGTCCGGGCCCACGAGGAGGTCACCGAGGACGTCACGGACGACGCGAGCATGGTCGAGCAGCTCGGCAGGACGGTCCTCCTGGTCCCCGGCCACGAGGAGGCCTTCAAGGTCACCCGCCCGCTGGACCTGGTCCTGGCGGAGGCGGTCCTGGCCCGCAGGAGGCTGAACGATGGCTTCTGAGAGCCTCCCCCTGCCCCAGGTCGGCATCGGCACCGACATCCACGCCTTCGAGGAGGGCCGCGAGCTGTGGTGCGCGGGCCTGAAGTGGGAGGGCGAGGGCACGGGCCTGGCCGGCCACTCCGACGCGGACGTGGTCGCGCACGCCGCCTGCAACGCGCTCTTCTCCGCCGCCGGGCTCGGTGACCTGGGCCGGCACTTCGGCACGGGCCGCCCCGAATGGTCCGGCGCGTCCGGCGTCACCCTCCTCACCGAGGCCGCGCGCATCGTCCGCGACGCCGGCTTCCGGATCGGGAACATCGCCGTACAGGTCGTAGGACCGCGCCCGAAGATCGGCAAGCGCCGCGACGAAGCCCAGAAGCTCCTCTCCGAGGCGGCCGGAGCACCGGTCTCCGTCTCCGGCGCCACGACCGACGGCCTCGGCTTCCCGGGCCGCGAGGAGGGCCTGATGGCGGTCGCGACGGCACTGGTGGTGCGGGTGAGCTGACGGCGTACGGGGGTATCCGCCCGGTGACCACGACCGCGAAAGGTACCCCCATGCCAGCCGTGCTCTCCGACCAGCTCAGGGAACTCCTCGACAGCCCGCCCGCGGGCGGAGCCCGCTGATGGATGCTGCGTGACGGTCGCCACCGTCCAGCCCGACGGCAGCCCGCAGGTCTCCCCGGTCCGGGCGGCCCGCGACGGCGACCACGTCGGTCCGCGGCACCGCCCAGATGACCACCAAGGGTGGCCAGGAACTGATCGACACCCTGTCGGAGAAGCGCACGGGCAAGAAGTACGCGGCCCGCGGGCGGAGCCCGCTGTCGGACGGTGCAACCCGGAGTCCGAGCGCCTGTGTATGTCACGAAAGCGTGCTGCTTGAACCGTAGGTCGCAAGGCACTGCCGCACGCCCACTACCCTGGAGTCGTGACTATTCGCCTGTACGACACCAACGCCCGGCAGATCCGTGACTTCGCCCCGCTCACGCCGGGTTGCGTCTCGATCTACCTCTGTGGTGCCACCGTGCAGGCCGCACCGCACATCGGGCACATCCGGTCGGGGCTCAACTTCGACATCATGCGCCGGTGGTTCGAGTACCGCGGCTACGACGTGACCTTCATCAGGAACGTCACCGACATCGACGACAAGATCATCGCCAAGGCCCAGGAGCAGGGCCGCCCGTGGTGGTCGATCGGGTACGAGAACGAGCGGGCGTTCAACGACGGCTACACCGCCCTCGGCTGCCTGCCCCCGACCTACGAGCCGCGCGCCACCGGGCACGTGACCGAGATGGTCGAGATGATGCAGGGCCTCATCGAGCGCGGTCACGCCTACGAGGCGGACGGCAACGTCTACTTCGACGTGCGCTCCTTCCCGGGCTACCTGGAGCTGTCCCGGCAGGAGCTGGACAACCTGCTCCAGCCCTCCGGCGAGGGTGAGACCGGCAAGCGGGACCCCCGCGACTTCGCCATGTGGAAGACCGCCAAGCCGGGCGAGCCGACCTGGGCGACGCCCTGGGGCCGCGGCCGCCCCGGCTGGCACCTGGAGTGCTCGGCCATGGCGCACAAGTACCTCGGCACCGCCTTCGACATCCACGGCGGTGGCCTCGACCTGATCTTCCCGCACCACGAGAACGAGATCGCCCAGGCCAAGGCCTACGGCGACGACTTCGCGCAGTACTGGGTGCACAACGCCTGGGTCACCATGGCCGGCGACAAGATGTCCAAGTCGCTCGGAAACAGCGTGCTGGTGAGCGAGATGGTGAAGGCCTGGCGGCCGATCGTGCTCAGGTACTACCTGGGCACTCCCCACTACCGCTCCATGATCGAGTACAGCGAGGAGTCGCTGCGCGAGGCCGAGTCGGCGTTCGCCCGCATCGAGGGCTTCGTGCAGCGCGTCGTCGAGAAGGCCGGCGTCGTCGAGCCCTCCGCCGAGGTCCCGCCCGCGTTCGCCGAGGCGATGGACGACGACCTGGGCGTCCCGCAGGCGCTCGCGATCGTGCACACCACGGTCCGGCAGGGCAACAGCGCGCTGGCCGCCGACGACAAGGAAGCCGCCGTCGCCCGTCTCGCCGAGGTCCGCGCCATGCTCGGCGTCCTCGGGCTCGACCCCCTCGACCCGCACTGGGCCGGCGAGGCCGAGAAGGGCGAGGACCTGCACGGCGTCGTCGACAGCCTCGTACGACTCGTCCTCGACCAGCGCGAGGCGGCCCGCGGACGCAAGGACTGGGCCACCGCGGACGCCATCCGCGACCAGCTCAACCAGTCCGGGCTCGCCATCGAGGACAGCCCCCAGGGTCCGCGCTGGAGCCTCGGCCCGCGCTGAGCCCGGTAACTGAACGCAAGATCGATTGTGCCGTCCGGGCCTCCGGGCGGCACACTTCATAGACGTACGAACGCACGCTTCACGACAGACGGGTAGGTCATGGCCACCAACAACCGCCGCATGTCCGGCAAGAAGGGCGCGCAGGTCGGCAGTGGCGGCCAGCGGCGCAAGGGCCTGGAGGGCAAGGGTCCGACCCCGCCCGCCGAGATGCGCAAGGGCCACAAGAAGAACCGGATCGCGGGCGCCAAGGCGAAGCAGGCGGTACGGCGCCCCGCGCCCCGCGGCCGCGGCGGCAAGTCGTCGTCCGAACTGGTCGTCGGCCGCAACCCGGTGGTCGAGGCGCTGCGCGAGGGCGTGCCCGCCTCCACCCTCTACGTCCAGCAGTTCATCGACAACGACGAGCGCGTGCGCGAGGCCCTCCAGCTCGCCGCCGAGCGCGGCGGGATCAACCTCATGGAGGCCCCCCGCCCCGAGCTCGACCGCATGACCAACGGCCTCAACCACCAGGGGCTCGTGCTCCAGGTCCCGCCGTACGAGTACGCCCACCCCGAGGACCTCGCGAACGCCGCCTATGACGACGGCGAGGACCCGCTCATCGTCGCCCTCGACGGCGTGACCGACCCGCGCAACCTCGGCGCCGTCGTCCGCTCCGTCTCCGCCTTCGGCGGCCACGGTGTCGTCGTGCCCGAGCGGCGCGCGGCCGGCATGACCGCCGGCGCCTGGAAGACGTCCGCCGGTACGGCCGCCCGTACGCCCGTCGCCCGCGCCACGAACCTGACCCGCGCGCTGGAGTCGTACAAGAAGGCAGGCATCGTGGTCGTCGGTCTCGCCGCCGACGGAGAGCACGAGATCGGCGAACTGGAGGCCCTGGACGGCCCGGTCGTCATCGTGGTCGGCAGCGAGGGCAAGGGCCTGTCCCGACTGGTCGGCGAGACCTGCGACTTCCGCGTCCGCATCCCGATGCCGGGCGGCGCCGAGTCGCTCAACGCGGGTGTGGCGGCGGGGATCGTGCTGTACGAGGCGGCTCGCCGACGCGGCTGAACACGCGTGCCCGTCCTCACTCGTACGGGTCAATCTGGGCGTCCCGGACAAGCTTGACGGGGTCCGGACACATCCGGCAGGTCAAAGCAGTGTCTTAAACACACGTCACTCGGTTAGATGAGTGTGGACACCAGAACACCCCGCACACCCACGGGGGGCCGCTCGCCGGGATTCAACCCCGGATTCGGCTCCGGATTCGATTCCGGGCTCGACGACGCTCCCGCGCTGAGCATGGTGAAGGTGCCGAGCGATCCGGCGCAGGTCATCGTCAATCATGCGAGCTTCCGCGTGCAGCTCGGCGCGTCGACGCGTGCCCAGTCCCCGCGGATCGCCCGGCATCTGACCGCCACCGAGGACACCACCCGGATGCCCGCCGCGGGCGCGGCCCGGCGCCGGCCCGTCGTGTGGAGCGGCAAGTCCGCGCCCGACGACACCGGCGCCCACCGCCTGCTCCAGGCCGTGCGCGGCGGCAGCGTCCGGCACGGCGAGGACCCGTCCGCCGACGCCGGAGCCACCCAGGTCATCCCGCGCGTCGAGGTCGGCGGCAGCAGCTACGACGAGATCTACGACGAGCTGGAAGCGACCGTCGAGACCCCCGTCGTCGGCGCCCAGCGCCGCCACGACGACACGGCCGGCACCCGCCTCCTCCCCGACATGCGCACCGTCGAGAGCGCATACGACGAGGAACAGGCCTACGGCGACGGGCAGTTCGAGGACTTCGACCCGCACGGGACGGACCCGGACGGCCGCACCGCCAGGCGCCACGGCGACGACCCGGCCCGGCACGCGTACTACCCCGGCCGCCGGATGAACCTCGGCGTGGTCCTCCTCCCGCTCCGCATCTTCCTCGGCTTCATCTCCATCTACGCCGGCATGGGCAAGCTCTGCGACCCCGTGTACTTCGACGGCGGCAAGCGCGGCTCCATGGTGAAGTGGCTCAACACCCTGCACCCCTGGGAAGTCGCCGAGCCGCTGCGCCAGTTCGCGCTGCACCACCCCGTCGGCTCCGGCCTCGTCATCGCCTTCGCCCAGGTCGTCGTCGGCGTCCTCACGGTCCTCGGCTGCTGGCAGCGGGTGGCCGCCGTCTTCGGCGCGCTGCTCTCCGCCGCGCTCATCGTCACCGTCAGCTGGAAGACCGTCCCCGCCTACGACGCCCCCGACATCATCTACCTCGCCGCCTGGTCCCCGCTGATCATCGCCGGCGCCCCCGTCTACTCCGTCGACGGCCGGCTCGCGGGCAGCGCCTGGCGGCGCCTCGGTCCTCGCGCCGACATCTGGGAACTGCGCCGGTACGTACTGCGCCGCGGCGCCCTGATCACGGCCATCGTCACCGGCCTCACCCTCCTCATCGGCTCGCTCCTCGGCGGCGCCGTCCGGGACGCGGACCGCGTGGTCGTCCCCGGGCCCGGCGAGGCCCCGCGCAACGAACTCCCCGGCTCACCGCTCCCGCAGGAGCCCGGCAAGCGGCACAAGCAGTCGCCGTCCGCCGTGAACTCGCCCACCCAGGGCGCCACGGCCGGCTCCTCGCCGTCCGGCGCGGCGACCACGCCGGGCGCGGCCACGGCGACCGGCGGGGCGCCCAGCCAGACGCAGGGCAGCGCGGGCCGTACGCCGCCCCAGCAGTCCTCCCCGACCGGCGGCGCCCCCACGACCACGGCAGGCCCCACGTCGGGCGGCTCCACGTCCGGCGGCTCGACATCCGGCACCGGCTCCGGAGGCTCCTCCTCCGGCCAACCGGGCCTGGTAGGCGGCCTGTTGGGGTAGCCGAGCCGGTGGGCAGCATCCTGGGCAAGCCCACCGGCTGAGAGAGACCCGGCCCATACGAAGGGGTCCCGTACAGATGGATGTACGGGACCCCTTCGTCGTACGAGAAAAAGGTCTTCGGAGCCGCAGGGCCTTCGGAGAGGTTCTCAGCGCCCCAGGGCCGCCAGTTCCTTCGCGGCCTCAGTGAGGTCCTTCGCCGTGTCGATCGCCCGCCAGTACGCCCCCTGCGGCAGCGGGAAGCCCGCCAGGCGTCGCTCTCGGGCCAGGTGGGGGAAGGTCGTGCGCTCGTGGTCGCCGCGCTCGGGCAGCAGCTCCGCGAACTCGGGGGAGAAGACGTACACACCGGCGTTGATCTCGAACGTCGACGGCGGTGCCTCGATGAAGTCGGTGATGTGCCCGAAGCCGTCCGTCTTCACCGCGCCCCAGGGAATCCGCGGCCGGGCGAGGGCCAGCGTCGCCACCGCGTCCCGCTCCGCGTGGAAGTCGGCCATGTCCCGCAGGGAGAAGCGGGTCCAGATGTCGCCGTTCGTGGCGTACCAGGCCTTGTCGGGGTGGGGCAGATGCCCGGCCGCGTAACGGAGGCCGCCACCGCGGCCCAGCGGCTCGGTCTCCACGACCGTCGTCACCCGCACCGGCAGATCCGCCGATTTCAGCCAGTCCTGCAGCACCTCGGCGAGATGCCCGCAGCTGACCACGACGTCCGTCACACCCTCCTCGGCCAGCCAGACAAGCTGATGGCCGATGATCGGCGTCCCCGTACCGGGGATCTCGACCATCGGCTTGGGCCGGTCGTCGGTGTACGGGCGCAGCCGCGATCCCTGGCCTCCGGCCAGGACGACGGCTTGAACGGGGCGGGATGCGGCGTTCGGATCGGTCATGACCCGAACTGTACGGCGCGTCCTGAGCGCCACCGAACCCGGCAACCGATCCTTAATCAGCCGTTACCCTCCTCCGAACCTGGCCGGATCCCGACGTGCCGCATCGGGGATCCGAGCCCGGTCTGAGGAGGGCTGGCGGATGCCCTCAGCTGTGCGCCGCGGCGACGCCGGAGGCGAAGGCCGTGTCGCAGACGGGGCGGGCGTACGACTGCGCCTTGGACGGCCCGTACACGCGGACCGCGGCGCGGCCCAGGGCGCGGGCGATGGAGGCGCAGTGCCCGGCGAGCGACGGCCGCTCCGCGACGGCCTGCTGGAGGTGCGTGAGGACGACGCCCGGGTCGTCCTCCTGGAGCTCGGCCAGCAGCTGGTCGCGCAGCACGTCCTGCGGTGCGCGGTGGACCGCCGCGGCGCCCTTGGCGTCGTCGATCGCGTCGGAGGCGGTGAGCACCGAGCCGGACGGGTTCCCCGTCCAGTTGACCCGGGTGACCGCGAGGGTCCCGGAGAGCACCAGGACGACGGGCAGGACAAGGGCGAGCGTGCGGCCGATCCGGCGGGCGGGGCCCCGGCCGCGTCGCGTCTGTTGGTTAGTGGAGTGCTTCACGCGAGTGAGGGTAGCGCCCGGTAATGATTTGGCGACATTTAGTCACCGGTTCGGGGGATGAACTGGTGCCGCTTTTTGGGTACGGCGTTGACGTACGGTGCTCGAAATGACCGGTCTGCCGGGGTATTTGTCGACAACGAGAAGGGCCCCGCAGCACTCTGCGGGGCCCTCTTCGTCAACCTGGGTGAATTACCCGGGATTGTGGTGTCCGTCGGTGACGCCGTCAGTCGGTGAGGCGCTCGCCCGTGGAGGTCGAGAACACGTGGGTCTCGCCCGGCCGCGGCACGACGTGCAGCGTGGAGCCCTTCTCCGGGACGCGGCGGCCCTCGACACGGACGACCAGGTCCTTGGTGGTGCCGCCGACCTCGGCGGTGCCGTAGACGTAGCCGTCGGCGCCGAGCTCCTCGACGACGTTCACGGAGACCGCGAGGCCGGCCGGCTTGTCCTCGGTGTCCTTGGACAGGGCGTTCGCGGCGCCGCCGTTCTCCTCGACGATGTCGAAGTGCTCCGGGCGGACACCCACGGTCACCGTGGTGTCACCCTTGTCGGAGGCGGCCTTCAGGGCGTCGCGGTTGACCGGGACGACGCTGTTGCCGAACTTCACACCGCCGTCGGTGATCGGGACCTCGACCAGGTTCATGGCGGGGGAGCCGATGAAGCCGGCGACGAAGAGGTTGGCGGGCCGGTCGTACATGTTGCGGGGCGAGTCCACCTGCTGGAGCAGACCGTCCTTGAGCACGGCGACCCGGTCGCCCATCGTCATGGCCTCGACCTGGTCGTGGGTGACGTAGACGGTGGTGATGCCGAGACGGCGCTGCAGCGAGGCGATCTGCGTACGGGTGGAGACGCGGAGCTTGGCGTCGAGGTTCGACAGCGGCTCGTCCATGAGGAAGACCTGGGGCTCACGCACGATGGCGCGGCCCATGGCGACACGCTGGCGCTGACCACCGGAGAGTGCCTTCGGCTTCCGGTCCAGGTACTCGGTGAGGTCGAGGATCTTCGCGGCCTCTTCGACCTTCTTGCGGATCTCCGCCTTGTTGACGCCGGCGATCTTCAGGGCGAAGCCCATGTTGTCGGCGACGGTCATGTGCGGGTACAGCGCGTAGTTCTGGAACACCATGGCGATGTCCCGGTCCTTCGGGGGGAGGTGCGTGACGTCGCGCTCACCGATGCGGATGGCGCCGGCGTTGACGTCCTCGAGCCCCGCGAGCATCCGGAGCGAGGTGGACTTGCCGCAGCCGGACGGACCGACGAGGACGAGGAACTCGCCGTCCCCGACCTCGATCTCCAGACCATCGACGGCGGGCTTCTCGGTGCCCGGGTAGATCCGGGTCGCCTTGTCGAACGAAACAGTGGCCATGGTGAAGGGCCCCCTTCTACCGGCAGGAACGTGCCGGACGATCCGTTGTAGGAAGGTGGTTGGTGTAGTCCACATGAGCGAACTGGGTCAGGACGGTACCTGGCGTTTCCCGCTCTGTCAGTACCTGCGGGCATGTGAACTTCGCGGAAATTTTCGACAGGGCGCCGCCGGGACCTGGGTACACTGCACGGGCGCGAAGGTCACACCACGCGCAGGCCTCCTTAGCTCAGCCGGCCAGAGCAACGCACTTGTAATGCGTAGGTCGTCGGTTCGAATCCGACAGGGGGCTCGACGGGTGACCCGAGTCGACGCCCCTGCGATCACGGATTGCGGGGGCGTCGGCGGTGGAGCGGCTCGGCGATCAGGCCGTCGGACTGGGGGGCTCCGTGCCGGGTGGGGCCGTCGGCGCGCTGATGCCGGGATTCCTCTGGGCCGTGTTGGACATGGCCTTGATGCCGAAGTAGGCCGTCGTCGTCGTGCTCACCGCGGTGAACGCGGCGCTGAGGATGCCGACGATCTGGGCGGAGCCGTTCGTTGTCCCGGCCACGTGCAACACGCCGATCGACGCGGCGACGGCGACGGCCGCGTCACCGAAGAAGACGGCCGCGGCCCCGGACAGCGATCGGACCCGTTCCGTTCCCAGGCGTTCCTCGGCCGTCGTCATGGCCAGGGTCCTCTGTGGATTCTGGGCACTCATCTTGAAGTCCCCCGTCTCTGTCGTCCTGCGCTGGATGGAGAGACGTTAGCGCTGTGTGATTGTGGCGCACATACGTCGGGGAGCGTAGAAGTGGTCTGACCTGGGAATAAGTGAAATCCGGCATTCCGTTGACTACTCGCGGTGACCATGTGAGGGCTGTTGGTGGGTCACCCGGTACATCGCCCGCGTCGATCCCGGCCGGGTCAGGACATCTGTGCCGTCCACGAACTGGTCGATCGCGCCGGTCGGCGGTAGTTCCTTGATCGTCGGGTTGGAGATTCGGGCGGTCAGGGCTGTGGTGAATCGTTCCGGCGGGGCGTCCTGGGGGACTCGGTCGGTGAGCTCCAGCTGGTTGTGCAGGTCTGCTGTCGCCTCGTACGCCTGCGAGAGGTGTTTTTCGCGGGTGCGCCAGTCCGTGGCCGTGACGGCGGCGGTCAGGACCGGGGCGAGGTGGTGGCCGGTGGTGGTGCGGGCGAAGGCCGTGCCGAGCCATTTGCCGTACGGCGGGTAGCGGCGGTCCATGAGGAGGCCCAGCCGCATCAGGTCCCGGGCCACCCGGGCGCCAGCGACCGCGGAGCCGAGCTCGTCGCCGGTCTCGCCGCAGAACGTGACGTACGGCGCCTCGCGGGCGATGCGGCGCCACTGGCAGGCCAGGACGTGCAGCCAGATGTCGTGCGGGTACCAGCGCAGGGCCGAGCGGAGCGGCGCGAGTTCGCCCAGGCCGTCGTGGAAGACGGCGCCCGCGGTGACCTCGGCGAGGAGCTGGGTGGGCGTGGCCAGCCAGTCGGTGGGGCCGATGTCCCCCGGGGCGGACGGGTCGAAGCCGAGGGTCGCGACGAACCACGGGGTGATCTGGGTGACCTCTACGCCGTCGCGGGCGGGGTGGCCGTGGAAGGTCTTCGGGAGGTGCGAGGCCAGGACGTGTCTGATCCGGCCGGCGTGGCGGTGGACGTCGTGGCGGCGCAGGAAGAGCTGGAGGCGGGGGCTCCGGGAGGGGCCGGGTGAGCGCGGGGTGTCGTAACCGAGGACCTCGGAGCCGCTGCCGAGGCGGGCCGCTGAGTGCGGGACGCCCGGGGCGGCCTCGTCGAGTAACGGGCGTACGACGTCGGTGTACAAGCGGCGGGAGAGTTCGAGACCGGGGATGAACGGGGGCGGGGCGTCGCGCATATTCATTGTGCTCATGCCTGGGGCCGTGCCCATTCCGTGATGGGTCATGCCCGGTTCCTTCACGCTGTTACACAGGCCGTCCCAGTTCCGCCAGCGCCTCGTCCGTCAGCCGGTAGACCGTCCACTCGTCCTGCGGGCGGGCGCCGAGGGACTCGTAGAAGGCGATGGACGGGGCGTTCCAGTCGAGGACGGACCACTCCAGGCGCTGGTAGCCGCGCTCCACGCAGATGCGGGCGAGTTCGGTGAGCAGGGCCTTGCCGTGGCCGGCGCCGCGGGCGGTGGGGCGGACGTACAGGTCCTCCAGGTAGATGCCGTGGACTCCGCGCCAGGTGGAGAAGTTGAGGAACCAGAGGGCGAAGCCGACGGGTTCGCCGGTCGTGTCGTCGACGGCGATGTGCGCGTACGCGGCGGGCCGCTCGCCGAAGAGCGCGTCGTGCAGCTGCGCCTCGGTGGCCTTCGCCTCGTGCAGGGCCTTCTCGTAGTCGGCGAGTTCGCGGACCAGGGCGTGGATGACGGGGACGTCGGCGGGGGTCGCGGTGCGGATCATGCGGCCACGCTAGCCGGACAGTCGGCGGGCGATCTCCAGGACCTCGGGCAGCGGGCTGCCGTGCTCCTCCAGCCGCCACACCGAGTTCTGCAGGACCCGGCCCAGCGTCCAGGCGCGGGCCCGGTCGCGGTCGAGCGCGATGACGTCCGTCATGGCGTCGAACCGCCACCGCACCTCGTCCGCCTCGAAGCGGTTCCACAGCGCCGGGAAGAGGTCGAAGCCGGGGTCGCCCGCGAGCGGCTTGGGGTCGATGGCGAGCCAGGGGGCGCGGTCGGCGCCGAGGACGTTGTCGAAGTGCAGGTCCCAGTGCAGGAGACGGTCGCCGGGCTCACCGGCGACCTCCCGTACGGCCGCCGCGCAGTCCGCGAGCAGATGGTGTACGGCGGGGACGGCGACGCCGGGCAGGACGGCCGCCGTCCGTTCCAGCAGCCGTGCCGTGATGTCGCCGAGGCGGCGCAGTCCCGCCGGTGCCTCGGTGGCCGTCAGCCGGGCCAGCAGCCGGGCGATGACCAGCGTCGCCTCGCGGTGGTCCGGCAGGTCCGCCAACGCCCGTGCGCTGTCGAGCCGTTCGAGCAGCATCGTGCCGGTGGCGGAGTCGGCCCGCAGCAGCCAGACCGCCCCGTCGCCGTGCCAGGCGCGCAGCGCGAGGGGCTCACCGACCGTCTCCTCGTCGACGTCCTGGAGCTTGAGCACGGCCCGTGTCCCGTCGGCCCGCAGCACGGGCAGCACCAGCGCGCACCGCCCGTACATCGAAGGCCCGTCGAGGCGCAGCTCCCAGCGCGCGAGGAACCGCTCGCCACGCTCGGCGAGCGAGGCGACCAAGGCGCGCCCCGCCTCCCCGCCGTACCGCTCGTGCTGGGCGATCAGCTCGTCCGGGATGTCGATCACCTTCGGGACGATACTTGCGTGCGTGAATCGCCTCATGCGAATTTTCCGGGACCTCGGCGAGAAGGTGTGGGCATATGTCCGCAGCGCCCCCGGCACGTATGTCTGGCTGGCGATCCTGTTCGTGACCACGGTCGCCCTGCACCACATGTCGCCGGAGTTCGAGGAGCAGTTCCTGCGGCAGCGGTCGACCAATATCCGGGAACTGTCCGACAACCCGGTGCGGGTGCTCGTGCAGAGCGCGATGTGGATCGACGGCGGCCACTGGCTGCCGTACGCCGTCCTCTACACCGTCTTCCACGCGCAGACCGAGCGCTGGCTGGGGACGGCGCGGTGGCTGATGGTGTGCGTGGCCGCGCATGTGCTGGCGACGCTGATCAGCGAGGGTGCGCTGCTGAAGGCGATCAAGGACGGGATGGCGCCGGTGTCGGCGGTCAACACCCTGGACATCGGCGTGAGTTACGCGCTGGCCGGGGTGATCGCCGTACTCGCGTACCGGATCGCCTCCCCCTGGCGGTATCTCTATCTGGCGGTCGTGCTTTTCGTGTACGGCGTTCCGCTCACCTCCACTCCCACATTCACCGATCTCGGGCATTTCGTCTCGGTGCTGATCGGGCTCGCGTGTTATCCGCTGGTCAGAGGGCGCGGAAAAGCATGGAATCCGAAGGAGACAGTGGCCGCACTGAGAGGTTAGTTTTCCGGCCATGAGCAGCTTCGACAGCAGCGTCGTCAACGGCGGCATCTCCTACTGGTACGCGGACGACGGCTTCCCGGCGGTGCGGGAGCCGCTCGACGGGGACGCGGCGGCGGACGTCGTGATCGTCGGCGGCGGGTACACGGGCCTGTGGACCGCGTACTACCTGAAGAAGGCCGCGCCCTTCCTGCGGATCACCGTGCTGGAGCAGAAGTTCTGCGGGTACGGCGCCTCCGGGCGCAACGGCGGCTGGCTCTACAACGGGATCGCCGGCCGGGACCGGTACGCGAAGCTGCACGGCCAGGAGGCCGCCGTACGGCTGCAGCAGGCCATGAACGACACCGTGGACGAGGTCGTCCGGGCCGCCGCCGAGGAGGGCATCGAGGCCGACATCCACAAGGGCGGGGTCCTCGAAGTCGCCACCACGCCCGCGCAGTTGGCCCGTCTGAAGGAGTTCCACGCGCACGAGGTGTCGTACGGCGAGAAGGACCGCGTGCTGTACGGCGCCCGGGAGACCGCCGAGCGCATCCGGGTGGCCGGCGCGGTCGGCTCGACCTGGACCCCGCACGGGGCGCGGCTGCACCCGGTGAAGCTGGTCAAGGGGCTCGCGGCCGTGGTCGAGGCGCTCGGGGTGACCATCCACGAGTCGACGCCGGTCACGGAGATCCGCCCGAAGCACGCCGTCACGCCGTACGGGACCGTCCGCGCGCCCTACGTCCTGCGCTGCACGGAGGGCTTCACCGCCGCCCTCAAGGGACAGAAGCGCACCTGGCTGCCGATGAACTCCTCGATGGTCGTGACCGAGCCGCTCACCGGCGAGCAATGGGAGTCGGTCGGCTGGGACGGGCGGGAGGCCCTCGGCGACATGGCGCACGCGTACATGTACGCCCAGCGGACCGCCGACGGGCGGATCGCGCTGGGCGGGCGCGGGGTGCCGTACCGCTTCGGCTCGCGGACCGACAACGACGGGCGGACGCAGGCCGAGACGGTCGAGGCGCTGCGCGAGATCCTCGTCCGCTTCTTCCCGCCGCTGGCCGGCGTCGGCATCGAACACGCCTGGTCGGGGGTGCTCGGCGTGCCGCGCGACTGGTGCGCGACGGTGACCCTTGACCGCTCGACGGGCCTTGGCTGGGCGGGGGGTTACGTCGGCTCGGGCGTCGCCACGACCAACCTCGCGGCGCGGACCTTGCGCGACCTGGTGCAACTCGACTCCGGGCAGGGGCCGCAGACCGAGCTGACCGAACTTCCCTGGGTCGGGCACAAGGTGCGCAAGTGGGAGCCGGAGCCGTTCCGTTGGCTGGGCGTGCACGGCATGTACGCGACCTACCGGGCCGCCGACGAGCGGGAACGGCTCACGCACAGCACCGGGTCGTCGAGGCTGGCGCAGGTGGCGGACCGGGTGGCGGGGCGGCACTGACGAACCTTTACCCGGTGATTGCGCTCACAGGAAGCTCTCAGGACCGTGTTCCCCTCGAAGCTGTTGGCCAGTTCATGCCACTGCTCCAAGGGGAGGGCACTTCATGGCGGCCAACGGCTGGCGAAGACAACGGATATGGGCGGTACTGGCCACCACGGCCGCGCTGGGCCTGACAGTGACGCAGGCCCAGGCGTCGTCCGGTGGCACAAGCCCCTTCGGGGTGCGGGAACTTCGCGAACAGGCCCTTCTGCATCAGCAGCAGAAGGGCCTGTCGGCTTTCGCGGAGGCTGGGGACGACGACGATGACGGCGGTGAGGCACAGGAGGAGGCCGAGCAGGCCGATCAGTACGCCGAGGCGCGCACGTCGCCGGGGATCGTGGCGCCGGGCGCGTACGGGGCGGCGTACGACGAACTCACCAATCTGCCGCACACCAAGGGCAGTTGGAGCGACCTGACCCGGCTGCCGTACGACTCCGACGACCCCCGCTACCGGGACATCAACTCCAACTCCAGCGGCGGGGCCGGCAAGGTGACCGGCCGGGTCACCGGGCTCGCGGCCGACAACCACGGCTATGTGTACGCCGGTTCGGCCAACGGCGGTGTCTTCCGCTCGCGCACCGGCGGCGGCCACTGGACGAACATCTCCGACGGGCTGCCCGCGCTGTCCACCGGTGACCTCCAGCTGGACGGCCGCGGACGCCTCTGGTACGCCACCGGCGAGGCCAACACCAGCGCGACCTCCTTCCTCGGTACGGGCGTCTACGTCCTCGACGACCCGCGCCACGGCCACTTCGCCGAGCGCGACCGGGTCGGCGGCGACGAGCTCGAATCGACGTCGATCAACGCGCTGCGGTTCGCCGGCGACAAGGTGTGGGCGGCGACCACCGAGGGCGTGTGGAGCCACTCCACGAAGACGCTCAAGGGGCACTGGAAGCTGGAGTTCGCGCCCAACCCCGACTATCTGCCCGGCGGTTCGCTGGCGAGCGACCCGAACGCCCCGTACAAGAACATCACCAGCGACATCGCGGTCGACCCGAAGGACCCGGGCAAGGTCGTGCTCGCGGTCGGCTGGCGCGGCGGGGACACCTACAACGGCTTCTACGCCAAGTCCGGCGGGACCTGGCAGCGGCTGACCGGGCTCGGTGACCTGCCGAGCAACGCCGAGGACGTCGGCAACGTGACCTTCGCGCGCAGTGCGGACGGGTCGCGGTACTACGCGATCGACCAGTCCCCGGAGCAGATGGCGGAGAATCCCGACAGCGGCCTCGAGGGCATCTTCGTGTCGAAGTCCGGTTCGCCGACCGGCCCTTGGACGCGCATAGCGACGTACCAACAACTGCGGGACTCGGGCTCGGCGCTCACCGGCGACGGATACCAGCCGGGCATCCAGGCCTGGTACAACCAGTTCCTCACCGTCGACCCGAAGAACCCGGACCATGTGTACGCCGGTCTGGAGGAGGTCTTCGAGACCAAGGACGGCGGCAAGTCCTGGTCCGTGCCCGGGCCTTACTGGAACTTCGGCTTCCCGTGCTGGTCCATCGACCCGAGCAAGCAGACGGGTGACTGCCATCAGACGGTCCACGCCGACCAGCACTCGGTCGCCATCGGCAGCGACGGCGGTGCGCCGTACCTCGTGGTCGGCGACGACGGCGGTGCGTTCCGGCGTCCGCTCGACGGCAGCGCCGACGCCACCGGGCACGCGACCGACTGGACGTCCCTGAACGACGGCACGATGGACGCGCTGCAGTACTACTCCGTGGGTGTCGGACGTGACGGGCGCGGACTGGCCGTCACCGGCGGCCTCCAGGACAACGGGCAGTCCGAACTCCGGCCCGGTGACCGCGTGATGGGCTCCAACTTCGGCGGCGACGGCGGCGACACGATCACCGACCCGGCCAACGGGTGCGACATCGCCCAGGAGTACGTGTACCTGGCGGTGTCGGTCACCAACAACTGCGCGGTGAACGACGGCAGTTGGATCACCGACCCGTCGAAGGCGACCTCGTACTCGATCGCCCCGCCAGACAACGCGACCGGCGAGGCACGCTTCATCGCCCCGCTCAACGCCGACATCAAGGACCCGAACGTCTGGGTCGCGGGTGGCCGGCACGTGTGGATCAACACCAAGGGGTACGCGATCCGCAGCGGGAGCGAGTGGTTCGGGGCGTACGACCTCGGCGCGGGCCACACGGCGACGGCGGTCGCGTCCTCCGGCGGCAAGGTGTACGCCGCCTGGTGCGGGCCCTGCAACAACCAGGGCTTCTCGCGGGGCATCGCGGTGGGCAACGCGGACGGCACGGGCTGGCACCAGCTGAGCCTGCCGGCCGACGGGACGGTCCCCAACCGCTACCTCTCCGGGCTGGCGATCGACCCGGCCGACTCCGACCACGTCCTGCTGGCCGTCAACGGCTTCTCCCGGAAGTGGACGGAGGGCCCGGGAGCGGGAGTCGGGCACCTCTTCGAGACGCGGGACGGCGGGGCGACCTGGAAGGACATCTCCGGGAACCTGCCGGACGTCCCCGCCAACTCGGTGGTCCTGCTGAAGGGCGGCACGATCGCCCTGGGCACGGACCTCGGGGTGCTGGTGCGGACGCCGGGTTCGAAGGGGTGGAAGGTGGCGGGCTCCAACTTGCCGACCACGGCGGTTCTCCAGCTTCGTACCGGGCCTGATGGGCGGTTGTACGCGGCTACGCATGGGCGGGGGATCTGGGCGATCGATGTGCGGAGTCTGCGGTGATGGCCAACTGTGAGCGCACTGCTGCCAGTTGGGCCAACGCTGGCTAGCATGGAAAGTTCCACCGCCTGAAATTCAGCTCCAGGCGCGGAAACAGGGGAGCCTGTCCCCGGCCTCGGACGGGGGCCAGGGCCGGGGACGGGCGTTTCCCTCCGCCGACGGGGCCGGTGCTCCCCTGCGCCGCGCCTCGGGCGAGTCCCTGGCCGGACTCGTCGTCCGCGTTGGAGCTGAATCAGGAGGTCGGACGATGTCCGAGAAGAAGCGTGGTTGGCGTCAGGAACTGGCGTCTCGGTTAGCGGTCGCAGTCGCCGCGAAGGTGATCTGGGGCCTGATCGTCGAGCTGCTGTTCACGCCGCACGACTGAACCGGCGTCGAAGTGCCCCGGCCCCTCGGGACCGGGGCACCACTCACGCCACCGTCTCCGGCACCGGCGCCCCGGCCGCAGCATGCTTGGGCGGCTTCGCCGTCACCAGGAGTCCCGCGACCAAGCCCCCCAGCAGCATGATCCCCGCCGCGCACCAGATGGCCACCGTGTAGCCGTGGACGACCGCCTCCTTGGCGATCAGGGCCCGCTGGGCCGGGTTGTGGAGGTGGGCGGTGATGTAGGTCGCGCTGCTGGTCGTGGCGATCGTGTTGAGGAGGGCCGTGCCGATCGAACCGCCCACCTGCTGCGAGGTGTTGACCGTCGCCGAGGTCACTCCGGAGTCCTGCGGGGCCACCCCTGCCGTCGCCGTCGCGAAGACCGGCATGAAGGTGAGGCCCATGCCGAGGCCCATCAGGAGCAGGGCGGGCAGGATCTCGGTCGCGTAGGACGAGTCGACCGTCATCTGCGTGAGGATCAGCATGCCGCCCGCGGCGAGGACCATGCCCGGGACCATGAGGAAGCGCGGCGGGACGCGGTTCATGAGGCGCGCGGAGATCTGCGTCGAGCCGGTGATGATCGCCGCGGTGAGGGGCAGGAAGGCGAGCCCCGTCTTCACCGGCGAGTACGCCAGGACCACCTGCAGGTAGTAGGTCATGAACAGGAACAGGCCGAACATCCCGATCGTGGCGAGCGCCATCGTCAGGAAACACCCCGCGCGGTTGCGGTCCTTGACGATGTGGAGCGGGAGCAGCGGCATGCGCGCCCGCGTCTGCCACCACACGAAGACCGCGAGGAGTACGACACCCCCGCCGAGCAGCGCCAGCACCAGCGGGTCGCTCCACCCGCGCGGCTCGGCCTCGCTGAAGCCGTACACGATCGCGACCAGCCCGCCGCACCCCAGCAGCACACCCGGCACATCGAGGCGCGCGCCCTCGTGACCGGGCCGGTCGTGCAGCAGCGCGAACGCGCCGACGACCGCGACGACCGCGATCGGGATGTTGACGTACAGGCACCAGCGCCAGTCGAGGTACTCCGTGAGCAGACCGCCGACGATGAAGCCGATCGCCGAACCGCTGCCGGCCAGCGCGCCGTAGATGCCGAAGGCCTTCCCGCGCTCCTTGGGGTCGGTGAAGGTCGTGGTCAGCAGGGACAGCGCGGAGGGCGCGAGCACGGCGGCGAAGACACCCTGCAGCGCGCGGGCGCCGAAGAGCATCCCCGGGCCCGTGGCCGCACCGCCGAGTGCGGAGGCGGCGGCGAAGCCGATCAGCCCGAAGATGAACGTCCGCTTGCGGCCCACCAGGTCGGCGATACGACCGCCGAGCAGCAGCAGCCCGCCGAAGGCGAGCGTGTAGGCGGTGATCACCCACTGCCGGTTCCCGTCGGACATCCCCAGGTCGCTCTGCGCGGACGGCAGCGCGATGTTCACGATCGTCGCGTCCAGGACGACCATGAGCTGCGCGAGCGCGATGACCACCAGGCCCCACCAACGGCGGGGATCGGCGTCTGTCGGGGTGACGCTCACCCGGTCGGAAGACCATGCATCGGTACGTATCGCATCTGGGAGCGACTTGCGGCCACCTTGGCTCGTCATGGCTCCAGCACCACCTTTCCGGTCGTTCCGCGCGTCTCCAGCGCGCGGTGCGCGGCCGCCGCCTCGGCCAGCGGGAATCGCTGCACGGCCGGGGCCAGCCGGCCCGCGGCGGCCTCGGCGAGGGCGCGCAGTTCCAGGGTTCGTACGGGATCGGGGCCGCCGGCCTTCCGCATCATCACGGGGCCCAGGACCTGCTCCGACACGCCGTCGACGAGATGCGGCCGGCCGCCGCCGATCCCCTCGGCGGACCAGCCGAAGACGATGTGTTTGCCGCCGGGCCCGAGCAGGCCGACGGCCACGCGGGCGGCCTCCCCGCCCACACCGTCGAAGACGACGGTCGCGGGCCGCCCGCCGAGGAAGGCCCGGACCTTGCCCGGCCATTCGGGATCCTTGTAGTCGACGGCGAGATCGGCGCCGTTCGCCGCCACCCGGGCCGTCTTCTCCGGCCCGCCGGCGAGACCGACGACGACGGCCCCGGAGTTCTTCGCGTACTGCACGAGCAGCGTCCCGATGCCGCCCGCGGCCGCGGGGATCACGGCCACGGCACCGGGGCCGAGCTCGGCGAACTGCACGATCCCCATCGCCGTACGCCCCGTCCCGATCATCGCGACCGCGGCGGCGAAGTCGAGGTTCTCCGGGATCTCGTGCACCCGCTCGACATCGGTGACGGCCAGCTCGGCGTACCCGCCCGGCGCGAACCCGAGGTGCGCGACCACGCGCTTGCCGAGCCACAGCGCGGCGACCCCGTCCCCGAGCGACTCGACGACACCGGCGACCTCACGGCCGGGGATCGTCGGCAGCACGACCGGCGCGGGCAACGGCCCCTGCTCGCCCTCGCGGAGAGCGGTGTCCAGCAGGTGTACGCCGGCGGCTTCGACGGCGATACGGACCTGGCCGGGGCCCGGCGCCGGGTCGTCGACCTCCTCGTAACGCAGGTTCTCGGCCGGACCGAAGATGTGCAGGCGGATGGCGTGCATGGCGGATCCCCCATGTCAGGAAGTCAGGCGCTGTCAGGAAGTCGGT
Source organism: Streptomyces sp. NPDC047081 (assembly GCF_040643775.1). Taxonomy (NCBI): domain Bacteria; kingdom Bacillati; phylum Actinomycetota; class Actinomycetes; order Kitasatosporales; family Streptomycetaceae; genus Streptomyces; species Streptomyces sp. NPDC047081. Next base: position 49,843 of record NZ_JBEYUY010000011.1, read on the forward strand.
TGCCGTCAGGAAGGTGGGTGCCGTCAGGACGACAGGGCATTCAGGAGACCCACCCTTCAACCTCAAGCGCGCTTCAGGTCAAGCTGCCGTCGGCCGAGCGCCAGCGACACCGCGGCGAGGGCGCTGTTGAAGGAGACCTCGGAGAGCACGCCGGGAGCGGCGACCTGGTCGCCGGCCAGGTAGACACCGTCGCCGCGGTCGACGGCCGGCCGGTCACGCCAGCTGGTACCGGGGAGGTCGACGGCGCCGGTACGGCCGTTCGCGAGGGCCTCGCGCCGCCAGGTGACGCGCTCGCGCCAGCCGTCGAAGGCGAGGTCGAGGAGGTGCTCGGCGCGGGCGAGGCCGCCGGCCTTGGTCTCGCCCGGGGCGATGGGGATCTGCCCCTGGATCAGCTGCTCACCGGCGGGGGCGAGCGACCGGTCCTGGGCGGTGAACCGCTCGATCCAGCCGGGCGAGTCGAGGTCGGAGACGGCGAAGGCGTCACCGCGACGGGTGCGCACGGCGAGGTCGACGAGGACGGTACGCCCGCCGGTCCAGGTCAGCGAGTCGTCCCGCAGCAGCCGCCGGGCGGCGTCGAGCGAGGTGGCGACGACGACGGGGGTGTCGGTGGGGAGGACGTCGACGCGGGACAGGGTCTCCATCCGCACGCCCAGATTCCAGGCCCGCGCTGCCATGCGGTCGACGAGGCTCGCCCAGCCGCCGCGCGGGTAGTGGGCCTCGGGCGGGAGCTTGGTGGCACGGCGCAGGCGTTCCTGCACGAAGGCGGCGGAGAGGGCGCCGGGGTCGTGGTGGAAGAGGGCGACGGCGGAGTAGTTGGCGGCGGCACGCGCGCCCTCCTCGCCCGCGATGCCGGTCGCCCAGGACAGGAAGTCGAGGTCGACGGGGGCTTGCGGCAGTCCGGGCCGGAGCAGTTTCAGCATGGCGAAGGGCGGGGTACGGCGGAGCACGCCGTGGTGCCGCAGCCGCAGCCGGGCGGCCTCCAGGGGCGGGATCGGGGCGAGCGGCGGGATGAGATCCCGCTGCTTGAGCCAGGTCCAGTGCGCGCCGCCGCGGTAGAGGGCGTGCGGACCGTCGTTCGTCCGGTAGGGCCCCTCGGCGGTCCGCGCCCGCCCGCCGAGGGTGTGGTGGGCCTCGTACACGGTCACCTTGACGCCCGCCTCGGCGGCGGTGATCGCCGCGGTGAGCCCGGCGAATCCGCCGCCGATGACGGTGATGCGGTGCATGACTGACGTCTCCCTCGAAGGCTCGATGTCTGGTCGCCTGTGCATGCATAGGACGGATCGGGCGGCCGGAATGTGACATGAGGGGAGCGGGCCGGGCCGGGGCGGGGGTGTTTTCGCTGGTCAGGCGGATTGTCAGTGGTGGGGTGCAGGATGGGAGGCGTGGTGGGGCGAGCGGGAGATGTGATCGGTCGTGGTGCGGTGAGTGGGAGGTGCGGTGGGACGGGCTGTGGGTTCGAGTGGTGCCAGTGGTGTGAGTAGTGCAGGTGGCGCGCGTGGGGGCGCGGGCCGCGGCAGGGATTCCGGTGGTGGTCCGGGCGGTCCCGGTCGTACGGTGGTGAAGGCGGCCCAGCGGCCGGAGGTGCGGTTGCCTCCGCTGGAGCCCTTCCGGGGCGGGGAGTTGGAGCCGGACGGCGACTACGACGGGCTGGAGTTCCGGGAGTTCGACTTCGCCGGGCAGGACGGCGGGGGCGCCCGGTTCATGGACTGCGCGCTGACGGGGTGCGCGGTGGACGAGACACGGCTGCGGCACGTCCGCGTCCTGGACTCGGTCCTGACGGGACTGCGGGGCGTCGGCACGGATCTGGCGGACGCCACGCTGCGGGACGTCGAGGTGGTCGACGCCCGGCTGGGCGGGGTGCAGGCGCACGGTGCCGTGCTGGAGCGGGTGGTCGTGCGGGGCGGCAAGATCGACTACCTGAACCTGCGCACGGCCCGCCTCAGAGACGTCGTCTTCGAGGGCTGCGTGCTGGTGGAGCCGGACTTCGGGGGCGCGAAGCTGGAGCGGGTGCGGTTCATGGACTGCGTGCTGAAGGGCGCCGACCTCACGGCGGCGACCCTGAAGGACGTGGACCTGCGGGACGCGGCCGAGCTGGGCATCGCACGGGGCGTGGACCGGCTGGCGGGGGCGGTGATCAGTCCCGTGCAACTGATGGATCTGGCGCCGGTACTGGCGGCGGAGATGGGGATTCGGGTGGAGGGATGACGGGTGGGGACCTTTTACGGGAACGTCCTGGTGGCACGGCCACTGGACGAGGTGGTGACGCTGCTCGCGGCCGCGGGCGGGCCGGAGGGGGATGCGGGCGAGCAGGGCGGGCCTGAGCGGGGCGAGCTGAGCAGGCCGGGCGGGACGGGTAGGTCCGCCGGGGCAGACAGATCCTCTGCGGCGGACAGGTCCGCTGCGGCGGCCGACAGCGCGGTACGGGGGTACGCGCTGCCGGTCGGTCCCGGCCACACGGTGATCTATCCGGACCCGGAGACGGACGCGACGGCACTGGCGGGCCCGCTGAGCCGCCTGCTGGAGGCGCCCGCGCTGGGCACGTACGTCTACGACTCGGACGTACTGCTGATGACGGTGTACGCGGAGGGTGAGCCGACGCACCACTACGACTCGTGTCCCGGGTACTTCGACGAGGCGGAGACCGATACGGACGGCAACCCGGGCGGCAACTCCGGCGGACCCGAGGACTGGGCGCCCCCGGTCCCGGTCGGCGCCGACCCGGACGCCTTCGTGCCGCTCGCCTTCGGCCCGGTGGACCGGCCGGCGTTGCGGGCGGTCCTGCTGGGCATACCGCTGGACCCGGGGGACGGCGAGGACGGCCGCTACGTGTTCGCCAACACCCAGCACTACGACGCGATGACGTGCCTGGGCCTGAACGCGTGCCGGCTCAGCACGGGGTACCACTACCTGTCGCTCGGGGGCCTCCCGCACGAGACGTCGGCGGAGGAACTGGTGCTGCTGGGCGGGCGGATGTGGCCGGCGGAGGAGTCGGCGGGGCGGGGGTAGGTGCGGCGGGGTAGGCGGGGTCAGGGCAAGTGCAGCGGGGGCAAGCGCGGCGGGGAGCAAGTGCGGCGGGGAGCAAGTGCGGCGGGGTGCAAGCGCGGGGCCTTCGTCCGGTGACTCAGCGATGTCTCGGTCGTGACTCACACGCCGAAGGCCCCACCACTCAGGGCGAGTTGAGTAGTCGTACTCAGGCCCGGTGATCTGCGGGCCGCGAGGATCGGTGATGCCGGCGCGGACGAGAGCGTCGGCTCCACCAGGCCGCCCCGGCCGGGCCCGTCGGCCCGTCGCATGGCTGAGGCAGCCGCCCGATCCCATACGGAGAGTCCGCCATGTCGTCCCGTCGCCGCATCGCCGCCCTGTCTGTCGCCGCCGGTGTCGTCGTCCTCGGCGGGGCCGGAGCCTTCGCCTTCGCCCAGGCCGGTGAGCAGGACCCGACCCTCGCGCACAGCACCGCCCGCTACACCGCGCCCGCCGGTGACCACGACGGTTCGCTGGTCTTCACCACCGACGTCACGGCGTCCTCGGGAGTGAAGAGCCTGAAGGTGCTGGCGTGGCCGGCCGGCTCCGAGATCGGCAAGGACGTGACCGCCAAGGAGATGGCCGAGGTGGAGTCCGCCACCTGCAAGCCCGCCGCCGACGACACCGCGCGCTGCACCTACACCGCCCCGGTCACGGCCACGGACGCCGCCGCGTCCCCGCACGGCACCTGGCACATCGCGGTTCTCGCCACGGCGAAGAACGGGACGAAGACCCTGGACAACAAGGCGGCGGACTTCAAGATCGGCTAGGGCCTGTCATCGAGATCGGCTGGAGCCTGTCATCGAGGTCGGCCAGGGCTAGGAAACCCTCGGGAAGCGGGCCTGGAGGGTCCAGATCGCCGGGTTCTCGGCGAGGTCCTCGTGCATGTCGGTCAGGTCGGCGAGCAGGTCGTGCAGGAAGTCCCGTGCCTCGCGGCGGAGTTCGGCGTGGGCGAAGGTCAGCGGGGGTTCCTCGGCCGGCATCCAGTCCGCCTCGATGTCGACCCAGCCGAAGCGGCGCTCGAAGAGCATGCGGTCGGTGGACTCGGTGAAGTCGAGCTCGGCGTGCTGCGGCCGGGCGGCCCGGGACCCCGCCGGGTCGCGGTCGATCCGCTCCACGATGTCGCACAGCGCCCACGCGAAGTCGAGCACCGGCACCCATCCCCAGGCTGTGGACAGTTCCCGGTCCGCCTTGGTGTCGGCGAGGTAGACGTCCCCGCAGAACAGGTCGTGGCGCAGGGCGTGGACGTCCGCGCGGCGGTAGTCCGTCTGCGGCGGGTCCGGGAAGCGGTTGGAGAGGGCGTAGCCGATGTCGAGCACGTACGAGATGGTGTCACGCCGCCCTAGGATCACTGGCGTGTCCCGTTCTGCGCCGGTTGTCCCCACCGCCCTCCTCGCCCTCGTCCTCGCCGCATGCTCGGCCGGGGTGAACGGCACACCCGGAGGCTCCGGCGTCCACGACCCGTACTTCCCGAAGGCCGGCAACGGCGGTTACGACGTCACGCACTACGACCTCAAGCTCGCGTACATCCCCGGCGACGACTCCGCGGGTCACCTCACCGGCACTGCCACCCTCACCGCCCGCGCCACCAAGGACCTCACCGCCTTCGACCTCGACCTCAAGGGTCTGGACGTCGAGGACGTCACGGTCGAGGGCAAGCGCGCCCGCTGGAACCGCGCCGGCCAGGAACTGACGATCCGCCCCCACGACGACCTCACCGACACCGAGACCTTCCGCGTCACCGTCCGCTACTCCGGCACCCCGCAGACCCTCACCGACGCCGACGGCTCCCACGAGGGCTGGCTGTCGACGGCGGACGGCGCGCTGGCGCTGGGCGAACCGGTCGGCTCGATGACGTGGTTCCCGTCCAACAACCACCCCTCCGACAAGGCGACGTACGACATCGAGGTCACCGTGCCGAAGGGCCTCCAGGCGGTCTCCAACGGCGAGTTGACGAGCGAGACGGCGACGACCGGCGGCCGTACGACCTACTCCTGGCACACGGCGGAACCCATGGCGACCTATCTCGCCACCGTCGCCGTGGGCCATTACGACATCACCCGCTACACGATCGGCAAGAACCGCCTCCCCGCGTACGTCGCCGTCGACCCGACCGAGGCGAAGGCGAGCCGGAAGGTGCTCGCGAAGCTGCCCGAGATCATGGAGTGGGAGGAGTACAACTTCGGCCCGTACCCCTTCTCCTCCACGGGCGCAATCGTCGACCGGGGAGAGGACGCCGAGTACGCCCTCGAAACCCAGAACCGCCCGGTCTTCCCCGGCGCCCCCGACACCGAGACCCTCGTCCACGAGCTCGCGCACCAGTGGTACGGCGACTCGGTCACGCCGAAGACCTGGCGGGACATGTGGCTGAACGAGGGCTTCGCGACGTACGCGGAGTGGCTGTGGGACGAGGACCACGGCGGCGACACCGCGCAGCAGACCTTCGACGCGCTCTACAAGGGCGACTACTACGACGACCCCGCCGACAACAAGGCGATCTGGGCCTTCCCGCCGGCCCGCCCGAGCAGCGCGGCACACATCTCCGACAGCCCGGTCTACGACCGAGGTGCGATGGTCCTCCACAAGATCCGCGAGACGGTCGGCGACGACACGTTCTACGACATCATCCAGGGCTGGGCGGCAACTCACCGCCACGGCAACGCGGACACCGCCGACTTCACGGCGTACGTGGAGAAGAAGGCCCCGGACAAGGACTTCGAGGAGATCTGGAAGGACTGGCTGTACGGGGACGGCAGGCCGGAACACCCCTGACCGCCGATTTGACCGCCGATTTGACCGCCTATTGTCCGAGATCGGCACGCATGGCGGCGCGGGCGGCCCAGACGGCCTTCCCGTGCTTGAGCCGCTGCTCCTCGAACTCCCTTGACCCGAGGGGAGGTTCACCGGCGGCGAAGACCTCCTGCAACTCCCGCAGGGTGGCGTAGACGTCCTCCAGCACATCCGACAGCTCCTGCGGCGCACAGATCAGCGCGGACTCCCTGACCTCGTCACACCCCGACTCCCGGAACGCCTCCCGCACGGCGGCGTCCAACGTGTCCCGACCCCGGTGGGTGACGGCGGCGGCGTGCATGGCCTCGTAAGCCAGCCGATACCTGGTCAGGCAGCCGACATATATCTCCCGCCGTTCCTGCCGATTCCGCTCACTCAGGTCCCGCCGCCACCGCGCCCGGTCGGCGACCAGGGTCGAGCCGACACCGATCAGCGCGCCGAGCCCGGTGCCGGCCAAGGTCGTCCAGTCCACGGCTGCATATTGCCTGCTTGCCGGGCGGTTCAGCCGACCGGGGTACGCAGTTCCTTGCGCAGCACCGAGCACGGCCGACCGAGTCCGCGATCGCGCCGGTGGTCGATGACCTCGTAACCGAGGGCGGTCCAGAAGGCGAGCCCCTTGGGGTTGTTGTCGAGGACGGCCAACCGCACGGCGCCGCGCCCTGCCGCGTGGAAGCGTTCCTCGACCGCACCTGCGATCCGCCGCCCGAACCCCTTCCCCTGCGCCCCCGCGTCCACCATCAACAACCCGATCCACGGATCGGGGTCGGCCGGGTCGGGATGCCGGGCCAGCGTGATCGCGATCCCCACCACCCGCCCCTCGCTCCGCGCCAGCAGCACCTCCACGTCCGGATTCACGAACTCGTCCGCCAGCGCCGCCGCGACCTGCTCCGGGCGGATGTCGTACGGGTCCGGGAAGTCGCCGCTGATGGCGTGGAACTCGTGGTTGGAGGCGTAGAGGGCGGTGAGTTCGGTGAGCAACTCGCCCGGGAGGGCGCCGTCCGTCGGCCTGAGCTGTTCGAGAAGCATGGCGGGACCCTATCCGCCGGGGTGAGGGAGGCCAGGTCCGCTGGGTAGATTTCCCCGGGACGCAACCACATCTGGGGACGGAAACCGATGACCACGCAGCCACCGCCGTACGGCAGCCAGCCGCCGTACGGCAGTCAGCCGCCGTACGGCAGTCAGCCGCCGTACGGCCAACAGCCGCCACCGATGCCGATGGCACCGCCCCCACCGCCGCCCACGACGGCCCCGCAGGGCTTCGGCCCGCCGCCACCCCAGTACGCCTACGCCCCACCCCAACAACCGTCGGCAGGCCCGGAGTTCATGGCGGTGGACGCCCACAACTCGATCGTCGTGGACGTGGAAGGCGTGGCGTTCGAGGACCACGGCGCGTCGGTCGACTTCCCCTGGCCGGAGATCCGCAGCGTCCACTACAAGGCGAGCCCGAACGGCAAGTCCCTGATGATGGCGGTGGTCCTCCCGGACGGCCGCTTCTACGAGTGCGTGGTGGAGGCGAAGCCGAGGGCACAACTGGGGGAGTGGTTCGGGCAGTTGGCGGGGGTGCTGGGGTACTACCGGCCGATGGGCTGACCACCCCCGCCCCGTGGCGTCAACCGAACGTGAGCTTGTTCGTACCCCATTCCGAGGCCGCGGCGACGACGGCCGTCGCCGTTGACATCCGGGCCCCGCTGATGCGCTCGCGTTCGCGGCGCAGGTAGCCGTGGGTTTCGAGTTCGCGCAGGGCGGCGGCGATACGGGCCGTGCCCTCGGGGAAGCGGGCGGCGAGGGTCTTGATGTCGACGCGGGCTCGCGCGGGGAGGGACTGGATGTGGACGGCCAGTCCGATGGCGAGGCCCGAGAGCGACGGGTGTTGGGCGAGGTGGTTGCCGATCACCGTGAAGCGGGTGGTGTGGCGGGTGTTCTCGTGGATGAGACCGCCCGCGTGAGGGTGGTTTTCGCCCGGGATACGGGACTGGGCGGGCGCGGGCGCGCTAGGGTTTTGGGTGTCCATCGGGAAGCTGCTTCTTCCTTGGTGGTCAGGCCCTCGCATTGGGATTGCCGTCCCGGCGGGGGCCGTTGCATGTGTGCGGTTGTGTTGCGCCGACTGTAGGGCAGGCAACCAGCCCGAAATCCAGCTGAGTTGGTGATGTTCACTCGCGTGGGTGAGTGCCGTGCACCGGCCTGACCAGCGGATCGGCGGACCGGCGGAGGGAGGGGGTGGGCTTGGTTGGGGTCCTTTCAACCATTCGTTCCTTGGGAAAGACCGCCCGTCCCACCGCAGCACGGCTCCACCGGAGCACGCTCCGCCGTACTCCGGTCGAGTCGGACCTCGGCCCACACGGTCTTGCGCGGCGGTGCGCCAAATCCGACCCCCCACTTGTCGGCGAGCGCGTCCACGAGCAGCAGTCCGCGCCCCGACTCGGCGTCGGCGGAAGGGGGTTGGGTGCAGGGCACACGGTCACCCCGCGTATCCGTCACCTCGATACGCAGGGTGTCCCCGACGACGTACAGCAACAGCCGGAAATCCCGCCCCGGCACCCGGCCATGCGTGGCCGCATTCGCCGCCAGCTCGGCGACGATGTGCGCCGCCGGGTCCAACGGCACGTCCCACGCCCGTAGTTGCTCGGTCGCGAGCAGGCGGGCGAGGCGGGCACCGCGTGGCGTGGGGGCGAACTGCGCGCTGAAGTTGCGTACAGGGACGGCGATTTCTTGATTCACGTCACTCAGCGTGGCGACGTACGCCTACCGTGAACAGTGACGGCGCCGTTGCGTACGGTCACTGTCCGGACGTTGTCCGGTGGTGTCGAGCCGGTCCGGAGCAGCCGTACGGGTAGGGCCGTCGTGATGCGTTGGTACGGCGGAGGGGTGCGGGATGTCGGTGGAGGCGGACGCGGTACGGCTCAGGACCGAGGCGGACGAGCCGGGTTGGGAGGTGGACCCGGACGACGAGTGGGGCGTCGCGGTGATCGCGACGGTGGGACGGCAGTTGAAGCTGCGCCGGGAGGCGGCGGGGATGCGGGCGCCGGAGTTCGGGGCGGCGGTCGGGTACGGCGAGGACATGGTCTACAAAATCGAGGGCGGGAAGCGGATCCCTCGGCAGGAGTATCTGGACAAGGCCGACGAGGTGTTGGGGGCCGGTGGGCTCATCTCGGCGATGTGGGAGGACGTGAAGAAGGTCCGGTATCCGAAGAAGGTGCGGGACCTGGCGCAGTTGGAGGCGAAAGCCGTCGAGATCGGGCTGTACGTGTGCAGCAGCATCCCTGGCCTGTTGCAGACACCCGAGCACGCGCGGGCCCTTCTGGAGTCGTGGACGCCCGCCTATTCGCCCGAGGATCTGGAACGCCGGGTTGCCGCACGCATGGCCCGGCAGTCCATCTATGAACGTTCGCCTGCTCCTGCCCTCGGGTTCGTCCTGGAAGAGGCAACGCTGCACCGAAGGGTTGGAGGCACAATGGTGCGGCGACAGCAGTTCGAACGCCTGCTGGAGGTGGGGAGGTTGCCCAACGTCATGCTTCAGGTGATGCCGTTGGACAGCACAGCGCACCCTGGCATGAGCGGGCGGATCGAGTTGCTGAAGTTCGAGGACGGCACGGCTGTCGGACGCTCCGACGGCGCCTTCAACGGCCGACCGGTCTCGGACTTGAGGGAGCTCCGCATCCTTGAGCTGCGGTATGGAACCATCCGGGCCCAGGCTCTTCGGCCAGAGGAGTCACTGGCCCTCGTCGAACGACTGCTGGGAGAAACATGATCCGCAAGTCCATCGCCGGTGACGCCTCCGAGCTGGCGTGGTTCAAGAGCAGCTACAGCGACGGCCCCGACGGCGACTCCTGCGTCGAGATCGCGATAGCCCCCCGCACGATCCACATCCGCGACTCCAAGCACCCCGAGGCCGGCCCCCGCCTCGCCGTCACCCCCGCCGCCTGGACGGCTTTCCTTCCGTATACCTCCGCGCACTGACCGAACGCCGGAGCCCCCGGCCGGTAAGACCGAGGGCTCCCGCTCTGCTCAGCGCAGCGTCCGTCAGACGTTCACGCCGAAGTCCTGGGCGATGCCCACCAGGCCCGACGCGTAGCCCTGGCCGACCGCGCGGAACTTCCACTCCGCGCCGTTGCGGTAGAGCTCGCCGAAGACCATCGCCGTTTCCGTCGCCGCGTCCTCGGAGAGGTCGTAGCGGGCGATCTCCGCGCCGCCCGCCTGGTTGACGATGCGGATGTAGGCGTTGCGGACCTGGCCGAAGTTCTGCGAGCGGTTCTCCGCGTCGTAGATCGAGACCGGGAAGACGATCTTGTCGATGTCGGCCGGGAGGGCCGCCAGGTTGACGTTGATCGCCTCGTCGTCGCCCGCGCCCTCGCCCGTGCGGTTGTCGCCGGTGTGGACGATCGAGTTGTCCGGGGTGTTCTTGTTGTTGAAGAAGACGAAGTGGGCGTCCGAGTAGACCTTGCCCTGCGTGTTCACCGCGATCGCGGAGGCGTCGAGGTCGAAGTCCGTGCCGGTGGTGGTGCGGACGTCCCAGCCGAGGCCCACGGTGACGGCGGTCAGGCCCGGAGCCTCCTTGGTGAGCGAGACGTTGCCACCCTTGGACAGGCTTACAGCCATGGTTGGGAGTCCTTTCCCTCGTTGCGTGCGGCGGTGCCGCGTACGGGCTTGAAGCTACAGCTACCCGTATGAACGCCACGAGGGGTATCGAAGGTTCCAGCTCTCTTTACTTTCTTTACCGAACGGGAGGTGAACCTTATTCGCGTGACGTGTGCCGGTCAGGCACGTCACCATGGACGGCATGTCCGGTCCCTACCTCATCCGCGGCTCCGTCTCCCTGCCCGAGGCCGAGCTCATGTGGCGTTTCTCGCGGTCTTCGGGGCCTGGCGGGCAGCACGTCAACACCAGCGACTCCCAGGTGGAGCTCCGCTTCGACCTGGCCAAGACCGAGGCGCTGCCCGAGGTGTGGAAGGCCCGGGCACTGGAGCGGCTGGCGGGGCGACTCGTCGACGGCGTCGTCGTCGTACGGGCGTCCGAGCACCGGTCCCAGTGGCGCAACCGCGAGACCGCCGCCGTACGCCTCGCGGCGCTGCTCGCCGAGGCCACCGCGCCGCCGCCCAAGCCGCGCCGACCCACCCGGATCCCGCGCGGAATCAACGAGCGGCGCCTGCGGGAGAAGAAGCAGCGCTCCGACACCAAGCGGGGCCGGTCCGGACGGGACTGGTCCTAGGCGGCCTTTGTCACATTGCCGGTGCCTGTTCCGTCATGTCAGTGCGGAGTGAGAAGCGACAACTGACAACTGACATGACGGATCCGGGCGCGGGGAGCTGTGACGATGGATGAGAATGAGAATGCGTTTCCCGGTCGAGAACGATCGGGTCGAGAAGCGGCGGAAAAAGAATTCCTTGCTCGGCGATTTGAATCCCATCGGGGTCATCTGCGGGCCGTCGCCTACCGAATGCTCGGTTCCGCCGCCGAGGCCGACGACGCCGTGCAGGAGGCGTGGTTCCGGCTGAGCCGGAGTGACATGCAAGGGGTGGAGAACCTCGGCGGGTGGCTCACGACCGTCGTCGGGCGGGTCTGTCTGGACATGCTCCGGTCCCGGAAGTCGCGCGCGGAGCTGCCGCTGGAGCCGTTGGAGACGACGCACGCGCGCGTGGCGGGCGCGGACACTTCCGGCGCCGATCCCGAGCAGGACGCGCTGCTCGCCGACTCGGTGGGCGTCGCGCTGCTCGTCGTACTGGAGACTCTGTCGCCCCCGGAGCGGCTCGCGTTCGTGCTGCACGATCTGTTCGCGGTGCCGTACGAGGAGGTCGGGGACATCGTGGGGCGCAGTCCGGTGGCGGCGCGGCAGTTGGCCAGCCGGGCGCGGCGGCGGGTGCAGGGGGCCGAGGTGCACGATGCCGATCTGGTGCGGCAGCGGGAGGTCGTGGACGCCTTCTTGGCCGCCGCGCGGGAGGGCGACTTCGACGCCCTGGTCGAGCTGCTGGACCCGGATGTGGTCGCCCGTACCGAGGTCGGCGTGACCACGGGCGCGGCCGCGGTCGCCAAGGGAGCGTCGAGTTTCCGCCACTTCGCGGCGGTGGCACGCCCCGCCCTGATCGACGGCCACACCGGACTCGCCGTCTTCATCGACGGCCGGCTGGACCGCACGCTGACCTTCACGTTCGTACGGGATCGCATCGCCGTCATCGACATCGTCACGGACGCCGGGCGGGTCGCCGGGCTCGACGTCAGCATCGTCGGTTAGGGCCTGTCCTGCGACTTGATCCGCCGGACAGGGCCCAGCCCGCCAGCGCTCACCCCAACTGCCGGTACCGCCCCCGGAAATAGGCCAGCGGGCCGCCGTCCGCGCTCGGTACGTCCGCCGTGAGGACCCGGCCGATCACCAGGGTGTGGTCGCCGGCGATCACGCGCTGCTCCGTGCGGCATTCCAACGTGGCCAGGGCGCCGCCCACCAGGGGAGCGCCGGTCGCCTTGCCGCGGACGTACGGAATGTCCTCGAACAGCAGGCGGTCGCTGATGCGGCCCTTCATCGCGAAGCGGCCCGCGATGTGCCGTTGGCTTTCGGACAGGACCGAGACCGCCCACAGGGGCTGTTCGTCGAGGAGGTCGTCCATGCGGGAGCCGTTGCGCAGGCTTACCAGGACCAGGGGCGGGTCCAAGGAGACGGACATGAAGGCCGTCGCCGTCATGCCCACGTCCTCGCCGGCCGGCGCCGACGCGTCGTCGGGGTCCAGCGGCGGCTCCTGCGCGGTCACCAGGACCACGCCCGCGGCCAGCCGGGACATGGCGGCGCGGAACTCGTCGTTGCTCACACCGACAGCATGCCCGGAGGCGGGCGCGGGAATGATCGGGGCCGTGGTGGAGGGAGTGTTCAGCACGCCGGAAACGCTAATCTCCGGGACGGGACGGCCGCATCGGGCTCCCGGCCGAGGTCGGACCTAGGACCACCGACGGATCGGCGGTCCGGTTTCCGGATATCCACAAAGTCAGCGTCCAGGAATCGCACAGGAAGGGCGCAGGAACAGCGCAGGAACGGCGCCGGAAGAACGCAGAATCCCCACTCAATTGTTCATCTTTCGCTGTGACTTGAGTCACAAGAGGGACTAATTGTTGACCCTGTGTACCGGGTGGGCAGCGCGCTGTGATTCAGTGGCGGGGAAGCTGCCAGAACGATACGCCGATGAGAACCCTTGATTCGCTGCGAGGTCTCGGGGGGAGGGCGAGCATGGAGACCGAGTCGGAGCCGTACGTCCGTCTTGCGACCCTGCGGCAATTGCACCAGGTCATGGCCGACATGAACACGGCACGTAGCCTGGCGGACACCCTGCAGACCGTCGCCGACGGCGTGGTCAACGGGCTTGGTTACGAGCTGGCCTGCGTCAACCTCGTCCGCCCCGACGGCGACCTGGTCGTCGCCGCCTTCGCCGGCAACCCCGCCGCCGAGGCGCTGATCACCGGCCGGGTCGGCTCCCGCGACTCCTGGGAGCGCCGGCTGACCATGGGCGAGCACTGGGGCGACCTGGTCTTCATACCGCACACCGAGGGCTGGATCCTCGACGACGACGACGTACCGCAGTGGTACACCGACGGACCCGCGCCCCGCTTCGAGGACGAGTGGCACCCGTCCGACCGGCTGTTCGCGCCCATGTACACGCCCGCCTCGCCCGGCGGTTCCTGCGGCGAACTGATCGGCGTCCTGTCCGTGGACCGGCCGCGCAACGGCCGCCGGCCGGGCGCATGGGGGCGCGAAGCGCTCCAGATGTACGCCTTCCAGGCCGCGATCGCGATCAGCAACGCGCGTCTACGTGCCAACATGCAGCGCGCACTGGTCAGGCTCGAAAGGGAGCAGCAGGCGCTCAGGGCCAGCGAGGAGAGCTTCCGGCAGGCCTTCGAGTACGCCCCCTCCGGCATGGCCATCGCCGAGATGGGCGGCGACCAGCACGGCCGGATCCTGCGCACGAACGACGCGCTGTGCCGGCTGCTCGGCCGCCCCGCCTCCGCGATGCGCCGCTACTCCTTCTCCGACCTCGTCCACCCCGAGGACATCGGCACCCTGCTGCGGACCTCGGCGGAGGGCGGCCGCGCCGAGCTGAGACTCGGGCGCCGCGACGGTACGTACGTCTGGGTCTCCCTGCGCAACAGCGTGGTCGCGGACGCGGCCGACGGCCCCCGCTTCCTGCTCACCCACGTCGAGGACATAGAGGACCGCAAGCGCCGCGAGCAGCAGCTCGCCCACCGCGCCTCCCACGACTCCCTCACCGGCCTGCCGAACTCCGCCGAGCTGCGCACCCGCCTCTCCTCCCGGCTGTGCACACGGCCCGCCCACCCCGGCGCCCTGGAGTCCCTGGACGCGGCCTTCGGCCACCCCGCCTACGACGCCAACGGCCACGGCTTCGACTTCCGCCCGGGCGGCGTCGAGGTCTACGACGGCTTCGACCACCATGTGCACACCGCCGCGCCGGACAGCGAGCGCGACGACGGCACCAAGGGGCTCGCGGTGCTCTTCTGCGACCTCGACGGCTTCAAGTCGATCAACGACCGGTTCGGGCACAACGCGGGTGACGCGGTGCTCATCGAGGTCGCCCGCCGGCTCTCCCGCGCGGTGCGCGACGGCGACACGGTCGCCCGGCTCGGCGGCGACGAGTTCGTGATCCTCGCCGACGGGCTCGGCCGGGCCGACGCCCAGGACCTGGCCGTACGACTGCGCAACGAGATCATCCAGCCGATCCGCGCCGAGGGGCGGGCCGTGCGGGTCGGGGCCAGCTTCGGCATCGGGTGGGCGCACTGCGGCATGACTGCGGACGAAGTGTTGAAGTCGGCGGACGAGCGGATGTACGTAGAGAAACGATCTCGTCCCAAACAGCACAGACGGGCCGGCTGATCCCCAGGTCAGAGGGCGGGTCGGTGGGGCGATGCGATCCGAGTCACCCGTTTGGGGCACGGTGAGCGGGTAGGCTCGCCATTCTGACCCCAGGTATCGCACCGACCCGCACCCGCTAGGAGTACCAAGGGATGACGTCCGGCAACAACGGCGCCAGCACGCCCGAGGACGACGACCCGTTCGGCTACCTCTACGCCGATGGGCAGGCCAACGGCGCCCAGCCGCCCTCCGGCGGTTACGGCTACCCGAACTCCGTCAACCGCGTGCGTTCGGTCGGCCAGCGGCAGTACGGGCAGCCGGCCGCCCCGGCCCCCCAGGCCCAGCAGACCGCTGCCTACGGCCAGGTGCCTCAACAGCAGGGCGCGTACGGCCAGCCGAACGCCCACTACGCGGCCCCGGAGACCTTCCCGGGCGGCGGCGCCCCCACGGCCCCGCAGCAGCCCGCGTACGGCGGTGGCGGCGGGCGGCGCGGCCCCAACACCAAGGGGCTGCTCATCGGTGCGATCGCGGTGGTCGCCGCGGTGGTGATCGGCATCGGCGTCGCGATGATGGGCGGCGACGGCTCGGACGACAACGCGGGCGGGGGCAGCTCCCCGTCGGCGTCCACCTCCCAGAGCGCCTCGCCCAGCCAGTCGGCGAGCAGCAGCGCCGCCGCGGAGCTGCCGAAGACGGACGCGAAGGACCTCCAGCTGGGCGGCGGCGCGACGGTCGCCTCGGACGTCGAGGGCGCCCAGGCGGACGGCGGCAGCTATGTGACGGGGTTCAACAACGTCGGCGCCTCGGTCACCTGGACCGTCAATGACTTCCAGAAGGCCGGCTCGTACCGCCTGTATGTGCGTTACTCGATACCCGGTGTGGACGCCAATGCGACGCTGACGGTCAACGGCAAGCCCAACCAGCAGCCGCTGGGCATGAAGAACTTCACCGGCTCGGCGAAGGGCGACTACAAGAAGGGCTGGCAGTCCACCTGGGCTCCGGTGACGTTGACCAAGGGCACCAACACGTTGACGATCTCCTGCGGTCAGTCCAACCAGTGCGACGCCCTCATCGATCAACTGTGGGTGCAGTAGGGCTCGCACGGCGTAGACGGTCCGTCAAGCGCGACAGCCGCCGGAGGTGTTGACCTCCGGCGGCTGTCGCACATGGTGAACTTCGGGCTCAGCGCTTTCGGCGCATCTCAGCCATAGATCTCGACCGAGTTGGCGCTGCCGGGGTTGTCCGAGTAGGTGCCCGGCTTCAGCGTGACCAGCTTGTTGCCGGTGGCACAGCCGAGGGTGGCCTTCCAGAAGACCAGGGTGTAGTCGGTCTGGTTCGAGACGGACTTGGCGACGTGGTCGAGAGGGATACAGCCGGGCTTCTCGGAGTAGACCGTCCTGGTTCCGGTCCTGTTCTTCCCCGACCATCCGCAGAACTTGCCCTTCGGGCAGGTGTTGGGATCGGCCGCGGCGGCCGGTGTGGCAAAGGCGCCGCCCAACAACACTCCGGCCACGGCCGCCGTCGTCAGGCTCTTCCTGAGCAGGCTCATGAGAGGTTCCCCCTGTCTCTTTCGCCACTGGTCAGGCGGCGAAATGGGTCGATGCAGTGAACAAGTGATCATCAGATCATCTGATCGACATCGCAGGAAGGTCGTTTCTCGGCCAAGCTCCAGGCGGACATTTTCGGCGAGGGGTACGAGGCCTTCACGCGGCGGTGACTTCCCCGGTCACGGCCACTCGCGTCACCAGCTCCTCGTAGGCCGCCCGGTCGAACTCGCCCGCCACCGGGGCCAGTACGGTCGCTGCCGACAGGGCCACCGCCCGGGACAGGCGGTCGGGCCACGGGAGTTGTTCCACCAGGGCCGACAACAGGCCTGCAACCGCCGAGTCTCCGGCGCCTGTTGGGTTGCCGCGCAGGCGGGCCGGTGGGGTCGCGCGCCAGCGGCCCTCGGGGGTGGTGGCCAGCAGGCCCTCCGTGCCGAGCGAGGCGACGACCGAGCGGGCGCCGCGACGGCGGGCGTCCTGCGTGGCGCGCAACGGCTCGTGGGAGCCGGTGAGTTCGGCCAGCTCCTCGGTGTTCGGCTTGATCAGGTCCGGGCGGGCGGCCACGCCCCGCCGCAGAGGTTCCCCGCTCGTGTCGAGGAGTACGGGCACCCCGGCCGCCTTCGCCAGCCGCACCAGGCCCGCGTACGCGCCCACCGGCACCCCCGGCGGCAGACTGCCGCACAGGGCCACCGCCGCCATCGACGGCAGCAGATCCTCGTACGCCTCCTGGAAGGCGGACCACTCGGCGGGTGTGATCGTCGGACCCGGTTCGTTGAGCTGGGTGGTGTCGCCGGTCTGTTCGTCGACGACCGCGATCGTGCGCCGGGTCGCGGCCGATACGGGGACCAGCGCGTCCACCACCCCGGGGACGGCGGTGAGTTGGTCCTGGACGATACGGCCGGTCGCGCCGCCGGTGAAGCCGGTGACCGTGACCTCGTGGCCGAGCGCCGCCAGTACACGGGCGACGTTCAGGCCCTTGCCGCCGGGGCGTTCGGTCACCTGGGTGACGCGGTGCGAGGCGTGCGGCTTCAGGGCCGGGACGCGGTACGTGATGTCGAGAGCGGTGTTCAGCGTGACCGTGAGGATCAACTGGGCCGACCTCCCCCGACGACGAATGCGGTACGCGCGCCGGACAGGCGGCGGCCTCCCAGTCTCCCAGGACTACCGCCGCCCCAACAGCCGGACACATCACCCCAGTTGGGGATCGACCACCCATTCACCTCGGCGCATCACGCCCTTGAGGGCGAATTGATGGTCAAGAAGTACCAGGTCGGCGTCCTTGCCGGGCTCCAGCGAGCCGATCCGGTCGTACCGGCCGAGCAGCCGCGCGGGATTCGCGGAGATGGCCGCCACGACGTCCTCCACGGGCAGCCGGTCCACGGTCACCGCCCGCTGGAAGGCACGGTCCAGGGTGAGCGTCGACCCGGCGATCGACCCGCCCTCGACGAGCCGCGCGACGCCTTCGCTGACCTCTACCTCCAGGGGGCCGAGCATGTAACGCCCGTCGCCGAAGCCGGCCGCGTCCATCGCGTCCGTGATGAAGGCGACCCGGCCCGCGCGGGCGTGGTGGAACGCGAGCTGGAGGGAGGCCGGGTGGAGGTGCGTGCCGTCGTTGATGAGCTCGACCGTGATCCGCTCGTCCTCCAGGAGGGCGGCGATCGGGCCGGGGGCGCGGTGGCCGAGCGCGGGCATGGCGTTGAAGAGGTGCGTGGCCACGGTGGCGCCGGCGTCGATCGCCTCGACCGTCTGCTCGTACGTCGCGTCGGTGTGGCCGATCGCCGCGATGACGCCGTGCTCGGCGAGCAGCCGTACGGAGTCGATGCCGCCCGGCAGTTCGGTGGCGAGGGTGACCATCGCGGCCCGGCCGCGCGCCGCGTCGATCAGCTTGCGGACGTCCGCCGGGTCGGGGTCGCGCAGCAGTTCCTCGGAGTGCGCGCCCTTGCGGCACGGGGAGATGAAGGGGCCCTCGAAGTGAATACCGGCGATGTCGCCCTGCTCGGCGAGCTCGCTGAGCAGACCGGCGCGCTGGGCGAGGAAGTCCATGTCACCGGTGACGGTGGAGGCGACGAGGGTGGTGGTGCCGTGGAGGCGGTGGGTGTGGATGCCGCGGAGTACATCGTCGACGGTGCCTGAAGTGAACGAGGCCCCGCCGCCGCCGTGGTTGTGGATGTCGACGAAGCCGGGGACTGCCCAGAGGCCGTCGAGGTGGGTCACTGTGGCGTTGGCGGGGGCCGCGCCGGCGATTTTCGTGCCGTCGACGACGACTTGGCTGTCGTGGACGATTCCGGTGGGCAGCACGACGTTGACACCCGTGAGCACGAGGGGGGTTCCGGCCGTCGCGGGGTGCGGGCTCGTTGTGGCTGGTCGCGCAGTTCCCCGCGCCCCTAGGTCGGCTGCCATCAGGGGGTTACCTCCGTACGGTTGGTAATGGTCAGGAGATCCCAGGCCATGAGGCCCGCGCCCAGGCATCCGGCGCTGTCGCCGAGCGCCGCCGGGACGATCGTCGGCAGCTTCTGGAAGGTCACCCGGCGTTTCACGGCCTCCCGCAGCGGTGTGAACAAGGTTTCCCCGGCCTCCGCCAGGCCGCCACCGATGATGAGGGTGCGCGGGTCCAGCAGGGTGAGGGCGGTGACCAGGCCGTCGGCCAGGGCGTCCACCGCCTGCTGCCAGACCCGGACGGCGTTCGGATCGCCGGACGCGACGGCCTTCGCGCAGTCGGCCGCGTCCGCCTCGGGGTCCCCGGAGGCCGCCGCCCACGCCTCGCTGACGGCCGCCGCGGAGGCGTACCGCTCAAGGCAGCCCACCTGCCCGCAGGGACAGGGGCTGCCTCCCGGCCGTACGACGATGTGGCCGATCTCGCCCGCGAAGCCGTGCGCACCCGCCTCCACCCGGCCCGCGATCCCGATCGCGCCCGCGATGCCCGTGCCGAGCGGGACGAAGAGGAAGCGGTCGGCGCCCTTGCCCGCGCCGATCCGGCCCTCCGCGAGCCCGCCGGTGCGGACGTCGTGGCCGAGAGCGACGGGTACGCCGAGGCGGTCGGCGAGCAGGTCGCGCAGGGGTACGTCGCGCCAGCCCAGGTTGGCCGAGTACGCGGCGACGCCCCGCTCCTCGTCGACGATGCCGGGCACGGCGACGCCGGCCGCCGCCGCGGGCTCGCCGAGGCGGTCGATGCCGTACGCGCGCAGTTCGGACGCGAAGTCGAGGATCGACCCGACCACCGCCTCCGGCCCGCGCTCGCGGCCGGTCGCGCGGCGGGCCTGGTGCAGCAGCTCGCCGTCGGCGCCGACGAGGGCCGCCTTCATCCCGGTGCCGCCCACATCGAGGGCGATGACATGTCTCACGGGTGTAGTGTGGCCCGCCGACCCGCGAGAGGTCTAGTCCACTTACGTGGTGTAGACCTTATGGCGTCCACATATTGAACGGCGAGACAGTTGGGACGTGACGTGGTGCGGCGGCGCAGGACGGGAACGGTCGCGGTGATGTCCGCGCTGGGGATGACGGCGGCCCTCGGCGGCTGCGGCGTCACCGGCGGCTCGGGGGACGTCACGCTGAGACTGGTCGCGGCGGACTACGGCGACTCCGCTGCCAACGCCTCCCAGAAGTACTGGGACAAGCTCGTCAAGGAGTACGAGAGCGCGCACTCCGGCGTGAAGGTCGAGGTCACCGTCTACTCGTGGACCGACGTCGACCGCAAGGTCAAGGAGATGGTCGACGCCGGCAAGGCGCCGGACATGGCGCAGATCGGCGCGTACGCCGACTACGCGGCCAAGGACCTGCTCTACTCGGCCGACGATCTGCTCTCCATCAGCACCCAGGCCGACTTCGCCTCCCAGCTGGCCACGGCGGGGCAGGTGAAGGGCGTGCAGTACGGCATGCCGTTCGCGGCCTCCACCCGGCTGCTCTTCTACAACAAGACCCTCTTCACCAAGGCCGGGCTCACCCCGCCGACCACGTGGAAGCAGCTCGCCGCCGACGCCGAGGTGCTCAAGGCACAGGGCGTGAAGTACCCGTACGCACTGCCGCTCGGGCCCGAGGAGGCGCAGGCCGAGACGATGCAGTGGCTGCTGAGCGGCGGGGGCGGCTACACCGACACCGTCGGCACGTACGGCATCGACTCCGCGCAGAACGTCGACACCTTCACCTGGCTCAAGGACGACCTGGTCGACAAGGGGCTGACGGGGCCGGTGGCCCCCGGCAAGCTCAACCGCGCCGCCGCCTTCGCCGCCTTCGCGAGCGGTGACGTCGGCATGCTCAACGGGCACCCCTCGCTGATGAAGATCGCCGCGAAGAAGGGCGTCAAGTTCGGCATGGTCCCGATGCCCGGCGTGGACGGCGCGACCAAGAACTCCATGGGCGTCGCCGACTGGATGATGGCCTTCAAGAAGAACGGCCACGCCGAGCAGGTCGGGGACTTCCTCGACTTCGTCTACGACGAGAAGAACGTCCTCGACTTCTCCCGCGAGTACGACCTCCTGCCGGTCACCAACTCCGCGTCCGAGACGATGAGTTCGGCCAAGCAGGACGCCGACCTCAAGCCGTTCCTGGACGAGCTGCCGCAGTCCGAGCTGCCGCCGGTGGACAAGACCTCGTGGGCGGCCGTGAGCGCGGCGGTGAAGAAGCGGATAGGCCAGGCGGTGACCGCGAACGGCAGCCCGGCGGCGACGCTCGCGCAGCTGCAGTCCACGGCGTCCATGGCGGAGAGCGGGCAGTAGCCTCCCGCTCCTCCGGAGGGGTGACTGTCAGTGGTGGGCGCTACGGTTCGTGACATGGAAGAGGAGCAGCAGCTGGGGGAGCGGGAGCGGGCCGTACTCGCACTGGAGCGCAGGGGGTTTACGGGCCCGGGCGCGAAGGAGCGGGCGATACGGGAGGAGCTGGGGCTGGCTCCGGTCCGCTACTACCAGCTGCTGAACGCGCTGCTGGACGACGAGCGGGCGCTGGCCCACGACCCGGTGACGGTGAACAGGCTGAGAAGGGTGCGGGAGCGGCGCAGGGGTGACCGTTAGGGTCGCCGTATGGGCACCCATGACACGGACACGGACCCCCTGCCGACGCCCGCCACCCGGGCCGGCCGTGACGGACTCGACGCGATCCTGGCCAACCCCGGCAGGTCGGTGATCGCCCTCGACTTCGACGGCACCCTCGCCCCGATCGTGCCGGACCCCGAACAGGCCCGCGCCCATCCGGACGCGGTCCCCGCGCTGGCGCGGCTCACCCCGAAGGTGGCCTCGGTCGCCGTGGTGACCGGCCGCCCGGCGGGCGTCGCCGTCCGGCACGGGGGCTTCGCGGGCGTGCCCGGCCTGGAGCACCTCACCGTCCTCGGGCATTACGGCGCCGAGCGCTGGGACGCGGTCAGCGGCGAGGTCACGGCTCCCCCGCCGCACCCCGGGGTCGCCGCGGTCCGCGCCGAACTGCCCGGGTTCCTGGACCGGGTGGGGGCCTGGCAGGGCACGTGGATCGAGGAGAAGGGCCGCGCGGTCGCCGTCCACACCCGCCGGGCGACCGACCCGCAGGCCGCGTTCGACGCCCTCCGCGAGCCCCTCACCGACCTGGCCACCCGCCACGGCCTGATCGTCGAACCGGGCCGCCTGGTCCTGGAACTCCGCCCACCCGGCATGGACAAGGGCGTCGCCCTCCTGGACCACGCCCGCGAAACGGCCGCGACGGCGGTCCTCTACGCCGGCGACGACCTGGGCGACCTCCCGGCGTTCGCGGCGGTGGAGAAACTGCGGTCGGACGGCGTGCCGGGCTTGCTGGTGTGCAGCGGCAGCGACGAGGTGACGGAGCTGCGGGAGCGGGCCGACCTGGTGGTGGAGGGGCCGGAGGGGGTCGTACGCCTACTGACCGCTCTGGCGGCTCAACTCGGCTGATCCACCAGGGCGTTCAGCTGGTCCAGGAACCACTGCGCCGGTGGCAGCGCCGTCGCCGCCGCGGCGAGCCGTTTCGTGCGCTCGGCCCGTTCCTCCACCGGCATGGTCAGCGCCTCGTGCAGGGCGTTCGCCGTGCCGATCACGTCGTAGGGGTTCACCACGAGCGCGTCCTTGCCGAGTTCCTGGAACGCCCCGGCCTCCCGCGACAGCACCAGCGCGCAGCCCTCGTCGGAGACCACCGGCACCTCCTTCGCGACCAGGTTCATGCCGTCCCGGATGGGGTTCACCAGCGCCACGTCGGCCAGCCGGTACGCCGCCAGCGAGCGGGCGAAGTCGTCCTTGACGTGCAGGACGACCGGCGTCCAACCCGCCGTCCCGTACTGGGAGTTGATCTCCTCCGCCAGCCGTTGCACCTCGGCCGTGTAGTCCCGGTAGACGGCGAGGTCCTGCCGGGAGGGGTAGGCGAAGGCCACGTGCACGACCCGCTCGCGCCACTCGGGGCGGTCGTCGAGCAGCTGCCGGTACGCCAGCAGCCCGCGCACGATGTTCTTCGACAGCTCCGTCCGGTCCACCCGGACGATGGTCCTGCGCCCCGCGCCGATCTCCTCCCGCAGCGCCGCCATCCGCTCCTCGACGTCCGCCTCGTGCGAGCGCGCGTGCAGGAACTCGGCGTCGGCGCCGAGCCCGTGGACGCCGATCAGCGTCTCCCGGCCGGTGCGGCGGCCGTCGCGCAGGTGCTCGATGGTCCTGGGGGCGCCCGACGGCCACCTGGAGACCCAGCGCTCGACGTCGACCCCGTCCGCGCACTTCTGGAACGCCGTTGCCCACCGCCAGGTCAGGAACGCCACCCGGTCCGCCCCGAGCATGCCCTCCATCAACCGCACCTGAATGTCGTCGGGCAGCATCCGGAAGTAGTCCTCCGGCGCCCACGGCGTGTGCGAGAAGTGCCCGATCCGCAGATCCGGCCGCAGCTCCCGCAGCATCCCCGGCACCAGGCACAGGTGGTAGTCCTGTACGAGGACCGCCGCACCCTCGGCCGCCTCCTCCGCCAGAGCTTCGGCGAACGCCCGGTTGTAGGCCTCGTACGACTCCCACTGCCGCCGGAACTCCGCGTCGAACACCGGCTCCAGCGGCGTCTGGTACAGCATGTGGTGGACGAACCAGAGGACCGAGTTCGCGATGCCGTTGTACGCGTCCGCGTGCACGTCGGCCGGGATGTCCAGCATCCGTACGCCGGCCTCGCCCTCCCCGCGCCGTACCGCCTCGCGGTCGCCGTCGGACAGCGCCGAGCACACCCACAGCGCGCCCGCGTCCGGGCCGATCGCGGACAGACCGGAGACCAGCCCGCCACCGCCCCGCTTGGCGGTCAGCGAGCCGTCCTCCGACACCTCGTACGAGACCGGGCCGCGATTGGACGCGACCAGCACGGGGGCGCTCTGCGATGAAGCCATGCCTCGAACCCTAGCCCGGCACCCAACCGCCCAAACGTTCCCCGTCGGCCGCGGGCCGGTGGGGGCTGGTCGCGCCCGTCTTACGCGGCCTTTCTCTCCAGGTACTCCCGGATGTCCACCATCGGCGGCCGTTCCTCCGTGTCCACCGAATAGGTGCGCGGCTCGAAGCCGTCCTCGCCCCGCTCGAACTGGGTGAGCGAGGGGCGGATCAGGTGGCCGCGGGCCAGGCGGAGCTGGGCGGTGCGGTAGATCGCCGCCGCCATACGGCCGAGCGCCTGGCCGTCCTGGTGCCGGTGCTTGCGGACGCCGACGTCGACCTGGGCGAGCGCGTCGAGACCGACGAGGTGCAGGGCGTCGACCAGCATGCCGAGCTCCACGCCGTAGCCGACGGGGAACGGGAGCTGTTCGAGGAGGGAGCGGCGGGCCGCGTACTCGCCGCCCAGCGGCTGCACGAAACCGGCCAGCTGCGGCCAGTGCATGTTCAGCAGCGGGCGGGCCATCAGCTCGGTGACCCGGCCGCCCTGCCCGGCCGCGCCGGCGAGCGGACGGTCGTACATGCCCTTGACCAGGTCGATCCCGGGGTCGGTGAGCAGCGGGCCGACGATTCCGGACACGAAGTCCGACGAGAAGTCCTTCAGGTCGGCGTCGATGAAGCAGACGATGTCCCCGCTCGTGACCAGCAGCGAGCGCCACAGCACCTCGCCCTTGCCGGGGACCGTCGGGATGCGCGGCAGGATCTCGTCGCGGTGGACGACCCGTGCGCCGGCCGCCTCGGCGACCTCGGAGGTGCGGTCGGTGGACCCGGAGTCGACGACGACGATCTCGTCGACGAGCGGGACCTGTTGCATGAGGTCGTGACGGATGATCGCGACGATGTCGCCCACCGTCTCCTCCTCGTTGAGCGCGGGCAGCACGACGGAGACCGTCTGGCCCGAGCGGTGCTTGGCGGCGAGGATCTGGTGCAGCGGACGGTCTGTGACGGACCAGGAGCGGGTGCTCAGCCAGCGCTCGACTTCTTCCAGCACGTAGGCGGCTCCTCACATGTGTCTCGCGGTTCGGACGACTATCTCAACTGTCCTGGCCTTCGGTTACAGTCTTGAACAACGTCGATGACCATCGCATGTCCGAGATCGTTGAACGAACAATCGAATACCGCTCATCCAGAGGGGCAGAGGGATACGGCCCGATGAAGCCCCGGCAACCCTCCAGCCGGTCTTTCCACGTCGTCGTGGTGAGGCTCCCGGCTAGGGAAGGTGCCAAATCCGTCTCACGGCGAGATGCGTCGTGAGGAAGATGAGGAGAAAGGGCCTCGCCTCACATGGCTGCGCAGACTGTTGCAAGCACCACGAACCCCACCGTCGACCTCGGTCCCGCCGCGGCGCTTTCCTGCCGCGAGTGCGGTCACCGCGTACCGCTCGGTCCGGTTTTCGCCTGCGAGGAGTGTTTCGGCCCGCTGGAGATCGCGTACGACTTCTCGGCCTACGACACCGAGGAGCTCCGCAAGCAGATCGAGGCGGGACCCGCGAACATCTGGCGTTACGCGCCGCTGCTGCCCGTTCCGGCCGACGTGGCCGAGAAGCCGAACATCAACCCCGGCTGGACCAAGCTCGTCCAGGCCGACAACCTCGCGCGCGAGTTCGGCGTCGACGCCGGCAAGCTCTTCGTGAAGGACGACTCCGGCAACCCGACGCACTCCTTCAAGGACCGCGTCGTCGCCCAGGCCATCGAGGCCGCGCGCGCCTTCGACTTCACCACCCTCTCCTGCTCCTCCACCGGCAACCTCGCCGGTGCGGTCGGTGCCGCCGCCGCCCGGGCCGGCTTCCGCTCCTGCGTGTTCATCCCGCACGACCTGGAGCAGGGCAAGGTCGTCATGGCCGCGGTCTACGGCGGCGAGCTCGTCGGCATCGAGGGCAACTACGACGACGTGAACCGTTTCTGCTCCGAGCTGATCGGCGACCCGGCCGGCGAGGGCTGGGGCTTCGTCAACGTCAACCTGCGGCCGTACTACGCGGAGGGGTCCAAGACCCTGGCGTACGAGATCTGCGAGCAGCTGGGCTGGAAGCTGCCGGACCAGCTGGTGGTGCCGATCGCCTCCGGTTCGCAGCTGACGAAGATCGACAAGGGGCTGCAGGAGCTGATCAAGCTCGGGCTCGTCGAGGACAGGCCGTACAAGATCTTCGGCGCGCAGGCGGAAGGGTGCTCGCCGGTGTCGGTCGCCTACAAGGCGGGGCACGACGTGGTCCGGCCGCAGAAGCCGAACACCATCGCCAAGTCCCTCGCGATCGGCAACCCGGCGGACGGGCCGTACGTGCTGGACATCGCGCGCCGGACCGGCGGTGCGGTGGAGGACGTGAACGACGAGCAGATCGTCGACGCGATCAAGCTGCTGGCGCGCACCGAGGGCATCTTCGCGGAGACCGCCGGTGGCGTGACCGTGGGCGTCACGCGCAAGCTGATCGAGAACGGCGTACTCGACCCGACCCTCACCACGGTCGTCCTCAACACGGGCGACGGCCTGAAGACCCTCGACGCGGTGGCCGGGACCGGCCTCACCGCCACCATCCGCCCGAACCTGGACTCCTTCCGAGAGGCTGGCCTCGCATGAGCGTCAACGTCCGCATCCCCACCATCCTGCGTACCTACACCGGCGGCCAGGCCGAGGTCTCCGCCGAGGGTGCCACCCTTGCCGAGGTCATCAGCGACCTGGAGAAGAACCACACCGGTATCGCCGCCCGGGTTCTCGACGACCAGGGCAAGCTGCGGCGGTTCGTCAATGTGTACGTGAACGACGACGACGTGCGGTTCGAGCAGGGGCTGGAGACGGCGACCCCGGACGGTGCGGGCGTCTCGATCATCCCGGCCGTCGCCGGAGGCTGATTATTACCGTCGGTAACGGCGGTCACCAAGAGTTCACCGAATTGCCCCCTCCGTGAGAGAAGCGGAGGGGGCAATTCTGCATGGTTGAGCACGGTACAGTTGGGGAACCTGCTGCTTCCCGCATGCCGGACGCATATGAGTACCGGCTCCGGGTGCAACAAGAAGCAGCCAAAGTGTGCAGGTCTTTTGCGGCTTATGTTCCCTTTGTGGGGCCCGACTTGCCCTGAATTCAGGCGAATTCTCACTACATTCCGGACCGGTTCCGTCCAGAATTCTCGTCCGATTGACCTGTTGCAGACGGCAGTTGGACAGATACATTCAGCCGCGGTCGACGCGTTCCGGCGCACGCCCCCAAACCGTGGGGGGTGAGGTCTGACCCGGATCCGCGAAGTGCGGATCTGTGCAAGGGCCAGTAATAGGGGAGTTAGGCATGGCTCAGGGCACCGTCAAGTGGTTCAACGCGGAGAAGGGGTACGGCTTCATCGCGGTCGACGGTGGTGCGGATGTTTTCGTCCACTACAGCGCCATCCAGATGGACGGGTACCGCACCCTGGAAGAGGGCCAGCGGGTCGATTTCGAGATCTCGCAGGGTCAGAAGGGGCCGCAGGCGGACATGGTCCGACTGGCGACCAGCTGAAGCACGCGCCGGGCAGTAACAGCGTCGTTCTTCGTTCTTCTTCGGAGGGCTCGTATCCCATGGGGAGTCATGGGTTACGAGCCCTTCGGCATGCCCGGGGCGCGCGTCAGGGCCCGTCGGGGCCCGTGGGAGACCTGGCCGATCCCCGAGAGCCGCTTGCACTCGCATGGGTCGAGTGCTAATCATTGGCGTTAGCACTCTGAAGGTGAGAGTGACAAAGAAGGACCGGGTCGGTGAGGCCCGCAGGCCGGGTGGGGCAAGGAACCACGAGGTGTGCGAGCCGTCCGTCGCGGGCGCGGGCGCGGTCCGAAGGAATCACCCCCAGTCCTGGAGGGACCACTTCACATGGCCAAGATCATCGCGTTCGACGAGGAGGCGCGGCGCGGCCTCGAGCGCGGCATGAACCAGCTCGCGGACGCCGTGAAGGTGACGCTCGGCCCCAAGGGCCGCAACGTCGTCCTCGAGAAGAAGTGGGGCGCCCCCACGATCACCAACGATGGTGTCTCCATCGCCAAGGAGATCGAGCTCGAGGACCCGTACGAGAAGATCGGCGCCGAGCTGGTCAAGGAAGTCGCCAAGAAGACGGACGACGTCGCCGGTGACGGTACGACCACCGCGACCGTCCTCGCCCAGGCCCTCGTCAAGGAAGGCCTGCGCAACGTAGCCGCCGGCGCCAACCCGATGGCCCTCAAGCGCGGTATCGAGAAGGCCGTCGAGGCCGTCTCCGGTGCCCTGCTCGAGCAGGCGAAGGATGTCGAGACCAAGGAGCAGATCGCTTCGACGGCCTCCATCTCCGCCGCCGACACCCAGATCGGCGAGCTCATCGCCGAGGCGATGGACAAGGTCGGCAAGGAAGGCGTCATCACCGTCGAGGAGTCCCAGACCTTCGGTCTGGAGCTGGAGCTCACCGAGGGTATGCGCTTCGACAAGGGCTACATCTCGGCGTACTTCGCCACCGACATGGAGCGGATGGAGGCGTCGCTCGACGACCCGTACATCCTGATCGCCAACTCCAAGATCGGCTCCGTCAAGGACCTGCTCCCGCTCCTGGAGAAGGTCATGCAGTCGGGCAGGCCGCTGCTGATCATCGCCGAGGACGTCGAGGGCGAGGCCCTGTCGACCCTGGTCGTCAACAAGATCCGCGGCACCTTCAAGTCCGTCGCGGTCAAGGCCCCGGGCTTCGGCGACCGCCGCAAGGCGATGCTGAACGACATCGCCATCCTCACCGGTGGCGAGGTCATCTCCGAGGAGGTCGGTCTCAAGCTCGAGAACACCTCCCTGGACCTCCTGGGCAAGGCCCGCAAGGTCGTCATCACCAAGGACGAGACCACCATCGTCGACGGTGCCGGCTCCTCCGAGCAGGTCGCGGGCCGCGTCAACCAGATCCGCGCCGAGATCGAGAACAGCGACTCGGACTACGACCGCGAGAAGCTCCAGGAGCGCCTGGCGAAGCTCGCCGGTGGCGTCGCCGTCATCAAGGCCGGTGCCGCGACCGAGGTCGAGCTCAAGGAGCGCAAGCACCGCATCGAGGACGCCGTGCGCAACGCCAAGGCGGCCGTCGAGGAGGGCATCGTCGCCGGTGGTGGCGTGGCCCTGCTGCAGGCCTCCCAGGTCTTCGAGAAGCTGGAGCTGGAGGGTGACGAGGCGACCGGCGCGCAGGCCGTGAAGCTCGCCCTTGAGGCCCCGCTGAAGCAGATCGCCGTGAACGCCGGCCTCGAGGGCGGCGTCGTGGTGGAGAAGGTCCGCAACCTCACCCCGGGTCACGGCCTCAACGCCGCGACCGGTGAGTACGTCGACCTGGTCAAGGAAGGCATCATCGACCCGGCGAAGGTGACCCGCTCTGCCCTGCAGAACGCCGCCTCCATCGCCGCGCTCTTCCTCACCACCGAGGCCGTCATCGCCGACAAGCCGGAGAAGGCCGCCGCGCCCGCCGGTGGCGGCATGCCGGGCGGTGACATGGACTTCTGATCGGCCTCCGGCTGATCCGGGTTCCACCGAGGGCGGCACTCCCTGGAAACAGGGGGTGCCGCCCTCGGGCGTGTTCGAGGTCATAGGAGGGTTGCTTAAGCGGGTGCAACAATGCGTGTGCACATACCAGCCGGTCAATAATGCCCCCGAACGAGGAGTCCACCCACGTGACCACCGCGACCTCCCGCGCCGCCGAGATCCTCTCCCGGCCGACGACGATCAACGGCCTCACCGTCCCGAACCGGATCGTGATGGCGCCGATGACCCGGATGTTCTCCCCGGGCGGCGTCCCGGGCGCCGACGTGGCCTCGTACTACTCACGCCGTGCCGCCGCCGGCGTCGGGCTGATCGTCACCGAGGGGACGTACGTCGGCCACGACTCGGCCGGCAACAGCGACCGCGTACCGCGCTTCCACGGTGAGGAGCAGCTCGCGGGCTGGGCCAAGGTCGCCGAGGACGTGCACGCGGCGGGCGGCACGATCGTCCCGCAGCTGTGGCACATCGGCATGGTCCGCGAGCAGGGACAGGCGCCCTACGCCGACGCCCCCGCCGTCGGCCCCTCCGGCCTGGTGACCGCGGGTGCCGAGCCGACCGGCAAGGCGATGACGCAGAAGGACGTGGACGACGTCATCGGCGCGTTCGCCGAGGCCGCTGCGGCCGCGGAGCGCATCGGGTTCGACGGTGTGGAGCTGCACGGCGCCCACGGGTACCTCCTCGACCAGTTCCTGTGGGCGGGCACGAACCGTCGTAAGGACGCGTACGGCGGTGACGCCGTCGGGCGTGTCACCTTCGCGGCGGAGATCGTCGCGGCGGTCCGGGAAGCGGTGTCGGCCGAGTTCCCGGTCATCTTCCGGTACTCGCAGTGGAAGCAGCAGGAGTACAGCGCGCGGCTCGCCGAGACGCCGGAGGAGCTGGAGGCGATCCTCGCGCCGCTGGCCGCCGCGGGTGTCGACGCGTTCCATGCGTCCACGCGGCGGTACTGGCTGCCGGAGTTCGAGGGTTCGGATCTGAACCTGGCCGGGTGGACGAAGAAGCTCACGGGCAAGCCGGTCATCACCGTCGGGTCGGTCGGTCTCGACGGGGACTTCCTCAAGGGGTTCCAGGGTGAAGGGGCGCCGGTCAAGGGGATCGACAACCTTCTCGACCGGTTGGAGGCGGAGGAGTTCGACATGGTCGCGGTCGGGCGGGCGCTGCTGCAGGATCCGGAGTGGGCGGCGAAGGTGCTTGCGGGGCGGGTGGAGGAGCTGGCGCCGTATGACGCGGCGGCGCTGCGGTCGCTGAGCTGAGCTGAGCTGAGCCGAGCCGAGCTGCTGGATGCCGGTGCGGGGTGGTGGGGGTGCGCGTCCCTGGGGGCTGCGCCCCCAGACCCCCATCGGCCTTCGGCCTCGTCCTCAAACGCCGGACGGGCTGGATTTGCCGGCCGGAGGTGAGAATGGGTGTATGACCTCCGTCCGTGTCGCCGGTCCCGCCGATGTCGAGTCCATCGTCTCCACCTTCAACTCCGCCTTCTTCCATGACCCCGTCTGGGGGGCCGCCTTTCCCGACGAGGCGCGGCGGGCCGATCAGGCGGCTGTCATGTGGCGGGTCTACGTCACCTCCGCCCTCCGCTATCCCTGGACCCTCGTGACCCCGAACGTCGAAGCCGCCGCCATCTGGATCCCGCCGGGCGGGGTTGAGCTGACGGAGGAGGAAGTGGGGCGGCTGGAGCGGGAGTTGGCCGAGGTGACCGATGAGCGGACCGCTCGGGCGATCATGGAGATCGGGGAGCGGTTCGAGGAGGCGCATCCCGCCGAGCCGTTCTTCTACCTCACGATCCTCGGGACGCACGCCGACCATCGCGGCAAGGGGCTCGGCATGGGGCTCGTCGCCGAGAGTCTCGCCCGAATCGACGAACTCGGCGCCCCCGCCTACCTGGAGTCCACCAACCCGGCCAACCTCAAGCGCTACGAAAGCGTCGGCTTCCGGGTGCGCGGGGAGATCGCCATCCCGGGCGGGCAGGTCGTTACGACGATGTGGCGGCCCGGAGGAGCCAATTAGGGCTAGCGTTCGGTGACATGCGGATCCTGCATCTGTCGGACACCCACGTCGAACGCAGCGACGCCCCCAACCGACACGGCGTCAACGCCACCGAATCCCTTCGTCTGATCCTCGCCGAACTCCGCCACCAGCGTGGCGTGGACGCGGTCGTCGTCACCGGGGACATCGCCAACGACGGGGCGGTGGAGGCGTATTCGGCCGTGAAGGAGCTGGTGGGCGAGTTCGCGCGGCGGCTGGGCGCGCCCGTCTTCTACACCACCGGCAACCATGACGAGCGCGAGGCCTTCGGCAAGGTGCTGGGAAGTGGGCACCTGAGCGCCGATGGTGGTGAGCGGGCCGACGTTCTCGCCTTCGAGTCCTCGCACGGGGAGCGGGCCGCCGTGAGTGTCGTGGACGGGTGGCGGGTCGTCACGCTGGACTCGCTCGTGCCGGGGCGGATTCACGGGTGGATCGGGGAGCGGCAACTGGATTGGCTGCGGGGGGTGTTGGACGTGCCTGCCGAGCGCGGCACGCTTCTCGCCTTTCACCATCCGCCCGTCAGCCTCGACATCTCCGCCACCCAGCAGGTCTTCGGGCTGCGCAATCCCGAGGCACTGGCGGCGGTCGTCCGTGGCAGTGACGTACGGGCGATCCTCACCGGGCACTACCACCTCCAGCTCTTCGGGATGCTGGAGTCCGTGCCGGTGTGGGTCACCCCCGGCATCGTCAACCGCATCGATCTGACCACCGCCCCCGGCACCGAGCGGGCCGTGCGCGGGGCCTCGGCCTCGCTCGTGGAGCTCGGCGGGGCGTCGGGGCCGATGTTCCACACCTTCCATGCCCGTGACCCGCGCGCCCACGAGACGGTCTACGAGCTGGACGCGGAACGGACGCGCACCTTGCTGGAGCAGTACGACGCTTCTTCGTCGCCGATTGGTTGACTTACGCAAGCTCTTTGCGTTTGAGTGAAGGCGAGCAGCGTTGCCCGCCCCCACCAGTGAGGAGTCGACGATGACGACAGCCGAGGGTCCGGTCGTACGTACCGAGGCCGGTGCCGTGCGGGGACGGGAGGAGGGCGGGCTGGCGGTCTTCCGGGGCATCCCGTTCGCCGAGCCGCCGGTGGGGGAGGCCCGGTTCCAGGCGCCGCGGCACGCGCGGGCGTGGGACGGGGTCCGGGAGGCCTACGAGTTCGGGCCGCCGCCCCCGCAGGAGGCCGCGTTCCAGGGACGTACGGGCGAGATCCCCGGGCCCATGGGCGACGACTGGCTGACCGTCAACGTCTGGACCCCGGCGGCGGACTCGTCGGCCCGGCTGCCGGTGATGGTGTGGATCTACGGCGGCGCCTACAAGATGGGGCACGCGGGCAGTCCCGGATACGACGCCCAGCACATCGCCCGCGACGGCGATGTGGTGGTCGTGACCTTCAACCACCGGGTCGGCATAGAGGGGTTCGCGCGGATCGACGGGGCGCCCGCCAACCGGGGGCTGCTGGACCAGGTCGCCGCGCTGGAGTGGGTACGGGACAACATCGCGGCGTTCGGCGGCGACCCCGCGCAGGTCACGGTCTTCGGGGAGTCGGCGGGCGCGGGCGGTGTCGCTTCGCTGCTGGCGATGCCGAGTGCGCGCGGGCTGTTCCGGCGGGCGGTCGTGCAGAGCCTGCCCGGCACCTTCTTCTCCGACGAGCTGGCGCGGGACGTGGCCGCCGAGATCGCCCGGGAAGCGGGCCTGCCGCCGACAGCCGCCGCGCTGTCCACCGTCGATCCGCGCCAACTCACCTCTGCCGGTGAGCAGTTGAGCGAGAAGATGCGGCAGTACGAGGACCGGTGGGGGCGGTTGGCGCCCACGGTCACGCCCTTCTCTCCCGTCGTCGACGGCGAGGTGCTGCCGACCACGCCCTGGCAGGCGCTGGCGGCGGGCGCGGGGCGGGACGTGGAGCTGCTGGTCGGGCACAACCGTGACGAGTGGCGGCTGTTCGTCGTCATGGGCGGGCAGCTCGGCAAGATCACCGAGGAACAGGCGGCCTGGGCGCTGCGGGTCTTCGGGCCCGGTCCTGAGGGGGAGCAGGCCTACCGTGCCGCCTTCCCGGAGGCCGGGCCGGGTGAGCTGTACGAACGCGTCCAGACGGACTGGCTGTTCGGCATGCCGAGCCTGCGGCTGGCCGAGGCGCAGGTGGCGGGCGGCGGGCGGGCCCACGTCTACGAGCTGACCTGGCCCGCGCCGGGTGCCGGGGGCGCCCTCGGCGCGTGCCACGGGCTGGACATCCCGCTGCTCTTCGGCACGTACGAGGCGGACCTGGGGAACCTGCTGTTCATGGGCAGCGGGGTGCCGGACCAGGCGCGGGAGCTGTCGGCCCGTTTCCGCTCGGCGTGGACGGGGTTCGCGCGCACGGGCGAGCCGGGCTGGGCGGCGTACGCCCTCGACGAGCGGCTGGTGCAGGTCCTTGACGTGAAGCCGGAGGTGCGGCCGTACCCGGAGGAGGCGACGCGGCGGCTGTGGCAGGCCTACGACTTCGAGCCGCTGCCACTGCTGAGGCCCGCGGGATAGCCCGCTAGAGGTTGCCCAGCGGTTCGATGTCGACCTTCACCGGGGTGCCCCACACCCGGAGCACCTCGTAGTCGGTGAACTCGTGCACGAGCCGGTACGCCATCGCGGCGCGCGGCCCGCGCCGCTGGGCCGCGAGGTAGAGCTCGGCCTCGCGGCGGTCCCTCCTCGGTGTCCCGCACAACTGCCACTCCTGACCGTTCCACAGCTCCGGCAGCCAGCGCTGCTGGGGCTGGGGGCGGTCGCCGCGGACGCCGTAGCGGGAGGGGGCGGACTCGGTGGGGGCGTGGGGGAGCGGGCCGCCGTTGAACTCGTTGCGCCGGGCGGCGCGGCGGCGGGTCTCGCAGAGCAGGCAGAGGTCGGGCGCGCTCTCGTCCACCGGGCCGCTCGGGTGCTCGGCGCAACGGGTGGCGGGGGCGGCGCCGGCGACGCTCTCGTCCAGCAGGTCCAGAGCACGCCGGATATCGGCCTTGACCTCGTGCAGCCTGGCGTCGGGGGTGTCGGCGGTGAGCGACTCACCGTGCTCCCCGAGCAGACGGAGGGCACGGCCCAGGGCGGTCAGCTGTGCGTGGTTCATGGTGCCAGTCTGCGTGTTCGTCGCACTTTTCGGGGCGCTCCTCACGTGGTCCAGTAGTCGCGGTCGGGCAGTTCGACCCAGTGGTCCGGGGGGCCGAGGACCGCGCGGGGGTCGGTCGGGCGCAGGCCGGCGTGGGCGAGGCAGTAGGCAACGGCGTGGTGGCAGTAGACGTAGGAGAAGAGGACCTCCGCAGGGCTGTCGTCCACATCCGGGCCGCCGCCGGGGTGCAGGTCCCAGCCCTCGCAGACGCCGTCGCGGTGGATGCTGCCCTGGTTGCCGCTCTTGGGGTTGGCGTACAGGCCGTAGGAGACGGTGCCGGGGGAGAGGCGGGTGTGGATGCCGGGCATCGAGGGGCCGTATCCCCAGGGCTGGGTGAGGACGCAGCCGCCGGGCACGGTCGTCACGCCGACGAACCGCAGGGTCTCGTCCATGTCGTGGTCGAGCGGGTCCGCGACCATGGAGGCCATCAGCTCCTCGTCGGCCGGGGTCGCCTCCAGGCGCCGTATCGCCTCCTCGGCGTCGATCCCGGCGACGCAGGCGAGCCCCAGGCCGTCGTAGTAGAAGTCCCCGAGTGCCGTGATGAGCCGCCGCCCCTCCACCACTACGGCGAGCTCGGCGTCGGTCAGCGCGGGCGGGCCCTCGGGTGTGGGTCCCCCCGACTGGGCGAACAGAGCGGGCTCCGGCCCGGCGAGGCTCAGGCGGGCCGGGGTCCAGCCGCCATGGCCGGTCCACTCGGGGTCGGCTCCGGCGGCGGCCAGTGCTCGCGCGTTCTCCGTGCGGCCCGCGATCAGCGCGTCCCACAGTGCCGTCGTGCCGTTCTCCAACGCGTCCACGTCCGGGACGCGCCGGGCCAGTTCCGCGACGACCTCGGGCGAGCCGAAGGCTGCGGCGCGATGCAACGGCCGTGAACCACCGACCCCGAACCTCTCCGGATCGGCCCCGGCATCAAGCCGCCGCCGCACCTCCTCGTAGTCCTGCCACGCTCGATAGTCCATGCCGTCCCACGCCCCGGCATCCCGCCCCACCATCCGTGCCCCCTCCACGCCGCGGATCTCCGTACCCACACCATCGCAGACCCCACTGACAATGGGTGGCGGGCGGTGCGGGGCGGGGGACGGCGGCCCTGTCACTGTGCGGCACCGGTGACCTGGCGCGGCTCCGGGATCGATACGGATCCGGAGATCGTCGCTCGCGCGAAGGAGTTGAGCGGGGGCAGCGCTCGCCCGACCTTCAGCGTTGCGGACGCGCCCGACGGAATTCCGGACGGGCCCTTCGACGTCATCGTCTGCGCTTCCGGGACGGACTTGACCTCGGCGGCACGCTCGTCGTCGGCGAACCGGGACGGAAGGGGAGCCGGCCCGCCTGGGGCAGCCGTCGGTGCCGCCTGTCCATGTCACAGCGGGGCGATTTCCACCCTGCCCTCGAAGCGGCCCCCCACCTGGTCGGCGAGCCAGTGGACGCGGGGGAGTTGGTCGCCGTTCCGGTCCCGTGCGTGTACGTAGACCGTGTGGTCCTGTGACGGCTCTTCCTGGTAGATGTCCCGGCAATTCACCGCCAGGGTGAGGTACGCCCACTTCTGGGAGATCGCCTCCAGGCCCGCTTCCGGCACCGCGGGCCACCCGTCCAGATCCCACCGCACGGCCGCGCGATCCGGACCCAGCGCGTCGATGAAGGGCTCGGCACGGTCCAGTGGACGGCACCAGTCGAAGACGCGGATCGGCAGACAGGCCGCCGGGTCGTCCCCGGCCTCCGACGAACCGTGCTCCTCGCCGGCCGACGCCCACCACACGAGGTCGGGCAGTACGTCACGTACCCGCGTCAGGACGGCCGGTGAGCTGATCACGGCCTCGAAGTCGACCTCCGACCCAGCGATGTCCGCGAGACCCAGCAACGTCCGCACCGCGCGCACGGCCTCGGACAGGTCGGCGGTGGTGAGGACGGCGGCCGCGGCGGAGTTGCTCATCCCGGAACCATAAGTCCGCCAGGAGCCTTGCCGCGGACATTATTGGGGGGCCTCACCGGCTCCATCGGCTCCATCGGCCTCGTGAGGCACCGTGCTTCTCCGTGCGTCCACCTCTATCTCGATCCTCATCCTCTCGTCGGCGAGACCGCACATCAGCATCGTGGCGGCCGGGCGTACATCGCCGAAGGTACGGCGCAGGACCGGCCAGCAGGGTTCGAAGTCCGCGCGGTCGGGGAGCAGATAGCGCACGCGCACCACGTCGGCGAAGGTGCAGTCCGCCTCGGCCAGTGCGGCCCCGATGTTGCGCAGGCACTGCTCGGCCTGTTCCACCACGTCCTCGGAGATCGTCATCGTGGCGTAGTCGAAACCGGTCGTGCCGGACACATGCACCCGGTCGCCGTCGACCACGGCACGGGCGTAACCGATCTGCTCCTCGAAGGCCGAGCCGCCGAGGATCGCACGTCGTCGCTCTGTCATGCGCCGACGCTAAAGGGGCCGTTGCCGATACGTCTAATACTCCTGTACGCATGATCTGATATCTCTGGGCGTATGGAGCGCCCCGAACTTCCCCTGCCGCAGCTGCACGCCTTCGTCGTGCTCGCCGAGGAACTCCACTTCGGCAACGCGGCCGCCCGCCTCGGTATCGCCCAGCCGCCGCTGAGCCAGCAGATCCGTCGGCTTGAGGACAAGGTCGGTTACGCGCTGTTCACCCGCGCCCCGGGGCACGTCGCCCTGACCCCGGCCGGCAGCGAACTGCTGCCCGCCGCCCGGCGCGTACTCACCGGCCTCGCGGACGGCCTGGCCGCGGCCCGTGCCGTCGGCAGCGGCAGCGTGGGCCGCCTGCGGATCGGCTTCGCCGCGTCGGTCGCGCTGACGGTCCTACCCGGCCTGCTGCGTGCGTTCCGCGACCGGTACCCCGGCGTGCACCTGGACATCCGCGAAATGACCACCGTCCCGCAGCTCGCCGCCCTGCACGACAGGACCATCGACATCGGCCTCCTGCGCGAACCTCCCGCCGACGAGCCGGAGCTCGGCTTCAGGACGGTACTGACCGAGCCGTTCGTGGCGGTGCTGCCGTCCACCCATCCGCTGGCCGGTGAACGGACCGTCCAGCTGGCCCAGTTGGCGGACTCGCCCTTCGTGCTGCTGCCCCGGACGGTCGGCCCGGCGCTGCACGACCAGATCATCGGCCTGTGCACGGCGGCGGGCTTCACCCCGCAGGTGGTTCAGCACGCGGTCGAGTGGCAGACCGTCTGCGCCCTCGTGGAGACCGGCCTGGGCGTCTCCCTGGCCCCGGCAAGCATCCGCCGCATCCGCCTCAAGGGCGTCGCCTTCCGCAACATCGAACCCGGCACCGCCCGCACGCGAGTCGCCGTAGCCTGGCGCGAGAACGACCAGAACCCCCTGGTCACCCACCTGCTGACAACCATCAGCCAAGGCCTGCCGGCCGTGCCATAGGCCCACGAGCGGGCCGTGCCGCCGCGCCGGCCCCAGGACTATGAGCAGGCCACGCCGACGCGCCCGCCCGCGGAAAACCGGCCCGCCTGACGGTCAACGCGCCCCCGCAAGCGCGCCCGCCCACCCCCCTCAGCGTGCCGCCGCCAACGCCGCCCGCAGGTGCCCCCCGGACTCCTCCAGCAGCCGTGCCGCCGTTGGGCCGTCGATGTCTGCCAGGATTGTGAGGATCGCGTTCTTGACCTCGCCGTCCGTGGCCGCCAGGGCCCGTTCGATGTCCTCGTCCGACGCTCCCGTGGCGAGCGCGACGATACGGCGTGAGCGGGCCCGGAGTTTCTCGTTCGAGGCGCGTACGTCGACCATCAGGTTCCCGTACGTCTTGCCCAGCCGGATCATCGTGATCGTCGAGAGCATGTTGAGGACGAGCTTCTGGGCCGTGCCCGCCTTGAGGCGTGTGGAGCCGGTGAGCAGCTCCGGGCCGACCACGATCTCGATGCCGTGATCGGCCGCCGCCGCCAGCGCGCTGTCCGCGTTGCAGGCGAGCCCGATCGTCAACGCGCCCATCCGGCGGGCGTGTTCGACGGCGGCGATGGCGTACGGGGTCCGACCGGAAGCGGAGATGCCGACTACCGTGTCGGCGGCCGTGAGGCCGAGCGCGTCCAGGTCCGCCCGCGCGAACTCCGCCGAGTCCTCGGCCCCTTCGACGGACGTCACCATGGCCGGCGGACCGCCCGCGATGAGCCCGACGACCTGGGTGGGGTCGGTGTTGAACGTCGGCGGGCACTCGGACGCGTCGAGGACGCCGAGCCGTCCCGCCGTACCCGCCCCGGCGTAGACCAGCCGCCCGCCCCGGGCCATCCGCTCGGCCACGGCGTCGATCGCGGCGGCGATCTCGGGGAGGCGCTCGGCGACGGCGGCCGGCACGGTGACGTCCTCACCGTTCATGAGACGCGCGATCTCCAGGGTGGACAGCCGGTCGATGTCGGCGAGTTCCGGCCGGAAGGCCTCGGTGGTCAGCGATTCCAACTCGGCGCGCAGATCACGGGGGTTGGAGGTGGAGGTCATGACGGGCGGCTCTTTCGGTCGTGCGGTCCGGTGTCTTACCGACGTGCGGTCCGGTGTTCGTCCTTACCAACGTGCGGTCCGGTGTTCGTCCTTACCCACGTTCGGTCCGGTGTTCGTTCTTGACGTCGGGTGGTCCGGTGCTCGTTTCCTGCCTGTCCTACCTGCGGTGCCGGTGCGCCAGCGCCTCGTACGACGCGGCGAGCGCGGGTGCCGCCGTCTCGTACGTCTTCTGCGCCACCCCGACGAACAGACAGTCCACGACGAGGAGTTGACTGGTACGGGAGGACATCGCCGCCGGCCTCAGCTCGCTCTCCCGCGCGGTCGACGTCGTCAGCACATGGTCGGCGTACTGGGCCACCGCCCCGTCCGGCCGCCCGGTGATCGCGACGGTCGTCGCCCCGTGCTCGAAGGCCACCCGCAACGGCTCGATGACGTCCCCGGTCGACCCGGAGTGCGTGATCGCGATGGCGACGTCACCCGCCCGCAACTGCACCGCGTTGGTGACGGCCAGGTGCGGATCGCTGTGCGCCTGGGCTATCAGCCCTATCCGCAGCAGCTTCTGCGTGAGGTCCTGGGCCACCAGCCCCGAAGCCCCCACCCCGTACACGTCGATCCGCCGGGCCACGGCCGCGGCGGCCACCGCGGCCCCCAACTGCACGGTGTCGAGCCCGGCCGCCGTGTCCGCGAGGGTCTGCTGCTCGTCGTAGGCGAGCTTGGCGACCACGTCGGCGATCGGATCGTCGACCGCGATGTCGGTGGTGATGGCGGGCGCCCGCCCCGACTGCTGCTGCGCCGCGAGGCCCGCGAGGGCGAGGCGCAGGTCGCGGTAGCCCGGATATCCGAGCAGCCGTGCCGTCCGTACGACCGTCGCTTCGCTGGTGCCAGTGAGTTCGGCGAGTCCGGTGACCGTCAGGGCCGCGCAGCCCGCCGGGTCGCCCGCGACGGCCTCGGCGACGCGCTGCATGGAGCGGGTCATGGAGGGCGCGAGCGTACGCACCTTGGCGGCGAGCGCGGCGGGAGCAGGCGGGGCGCCGGCCCGGCCGGCCTGCGGACCGCCCGGGAGGGCGAAAATTTCCTTCACGTCCTGGGTCACGTATGAAAG
This sequence comes from Streptomyces sp. NPDC047081, assembly GCF_040643775.1. Classification (NCBI taxonomy): domain Bacteria; kingdom Bacillati; phylum Actinomycetota; class Actinomycetes; order Kitasatosporales; family Streptomycetaceae; genus Streptomyces; species Streptomyces sp. NPDC047081. The sequence goes on from NZ_JBEYUY010000011.1 coordinate 89,556, forward strand.
ATATTTTCGGCTCGGTGTCGCGGTCAAGAGTGCGCACAATGGGGACATGGATCCCATCAGCCCCCTGGAGCAGGCGTTGCACGCGGCACGCGCCCTGGTGCTCGCCGACCTGGCCGCGGGCGAGGTCGCCGCGGCGGACGTGGTCTCCATGGTCGAGGAGTCCGTCGTACAGCGCCGCTGGTGGGTTGAGCAGTGGCCGGAGGGCGCGCCGTACGTGGCGGGGCTGGTCGCCCAGGACGTGCAGGACGCCCTGCTGGAGGCGTACGGCCGCTGGCCGCTGTGCCCGGTCTGCGGCTCCGGCGACCCGCACGCCCTGGAGGTCGAGCCGGAGCTCGGCCCGGACCCGCACTGGGTCTGCCACAAGGCGGGCGTGAAGGTCGCGGCGGTCGGCGCGCTCGGCCCGGCGACGGGCGGGATGCCCGCCTCGTGACCGTGTACATAGACCCGCCGAACTGGCCGGGCCACGGGCGCATGTGGTCGCATCTGATCAGCGATGTCTCGTACGACGAACTCCGCCTGTTCGCCGACGGGTTGGGCGTCCCGCGCCGGGCCTTCGAGCGCGACCATTACGACATCCCCTCGCACCGGTACGCGGACGCGGTGGCCGCCGGCGCGGTGGAGGTCAGCAGCCGGGAGGTCGTGCGGCTGCTGACGGGGGCGGGGTTGCGGCGGCCGAAGGGGCGGCCGGTCGCGTGAGCCGCCCGCCGGTCAGCTCGTGGAGCTCGTGGAGCTCGTGAAGACGGGGTCGACCGTGTGCCACCAGTCGGTCAGCGCCGCCGGGTCGTTGCCGTCCACCTCGAAGAGCGCGGGCCGGTCGTAGTACGTGCAGAAGATGATGTACTGCCCGGCACCGGCCCAGTAACAGGCCATGTCGCCGGCCGGGGTCGAGGTGTCGTTCTCGTGCCAGGTGCCGCGCGCGTTCTGGGTGGTGTCGCAGTTCCCCTCCGCGAGCCGCGCCGTGTAACGCAGGTACACCTCCTGCACCTTGCTCTTCGAGGGGTACGTCGCGATCTTCGCCTTGGTCGTACCGCCCAGGGTGGTGACCGTGCAGCGCAGCGCGGCGGTCGCGTCCGGCGCCGTCCAGTGCTCGCAGCTCTCGCGCTTCCACTGGTCGCTGTTGAGCGAGTCCCGCAGGGAGCGCTCGGCGGCGGTCAATCCGTCGTCGTCGGCGGAGTCGACGCTCTCGGACGGGGTGACGGTCGTCGACGTACCGCCCGAACCGACCGTCGTGCCACCGGAGTTGCCGCCAACAGCTCCGCCAGACGTCCCGCCGGAGCCGCCCCCTGAAGTCCCGCCGCTCGAATGCACGGTCTGGACGAAGATCCCGATCAGCGCCAGCGCGGTGCTCAGCACCACCCCGATGATGGTCCAGCGCACGCTCCGGCGGGCCAGCAGGTGGTCCGGGTCCGGTCGCGGCGGTCCGGGCATGCCGGGCGGGTCGTACTGACTCATGGTGCTCCCCCGATTCCCCCGATTTCGTACCGGAATTATCCGGACACCGGGCGGCCCGGGGGAGGAAAAGGGACGGGTATGCGCCCCGGGTACGTCAGGCGCGGTCAGCGGCGCAGCTCGTAGGCGTATCCCTCCTCGTCAACGCCCGCCCTCCGGAAGCCGGCGCGGGTGACGACCGCCTGGGAGGGGAGGTTGTCCGGGTCGATGGTCGCGAAGAGGGCGTTGACGTCGTCCCGGGCGAACGCCCAGTCGGCCAGGGCCCGCAGCGCCTCCGTCGCGTAGCCCTTACCGCGGGCGCCCTCGACGAGGTCGTAACCGATCTCGACCCGTCCCTCCTCGTCCGGCACGCCGTGGAACCCCATGCCGCCGATCGCCTGTCCGTCCTCCCGCCGTACGAGGGTGAAGACGCCGAACTCCGGCCGGTGGACGCCCCCTTCGTACGCCTTGGCCATGAAGCCGGCGGCCTCCCGCGTGCCCTCGAACGGGCCGCCCTCGATCCAGGCGAAGCCCCCGTCGCCGCCCATGGCCAGGTCGCGGGCCGCGGCGGGCGTGAGGCCCTGAAGGGTGAGGCGCTCGGCCTCGACGACGAGGTTGTTCTTCCAGCGCCACCCGGTGACCGGCGCGCGCCCCGGCAGCTCGCCGCGGCCGGTGGCCCACAGCAGGGTGCGCCAGTGGTCGGGCCCCGGCTGGACCTCCGGGAAGATCCGGGTGAGGACGAACTCCGCGAGCATGGACGGGGGTTCGTACGGCAGCCCGAGTCCGGCCGTGATGTCGTACGTGTGCAGCAGCACCTCGGCGACGCCCATCGCGGCGAAGCCCTCGCGGTTCGCGCTGCGGAAGGGGTACGGGTGGAAGGCCCGCACCTCGCGGGGCGCGGTGCGCACGGCGGCCGCGAGGAGGGCGCCGGTCGCCTCGATGACCTGCAGCAGCCCGGAGTTGCCGGTGCCGTCGTCGAGCCTCAGCTCGAAGGGGACGTAGTCGTCCTGCGCCCGTCCGGCCAGATTGGCGGCGTACCCGAGGAGGTCGTCGGCGATGTGCGTCGCCGTGGCGTGCACGGACCACTCCAGCCCCGCCGCCCCGACCTGCGTCCAGTCCCGCTCGACCGCCGGCCGAAGCGCCGCCACACACCCGGCGACCGCGTCCGTCACATACTCCCCGCCCATGTTTCGCATGAGCCGCAGGCTAGGCCGAGCGCGCATGTCAGGGCGACAGCATTTCCAGCTCGGCACCGAGGTTGTACCGGGCCGTCGCCTCCCACTTCTCCGTCCCGTACGGCGTCCGGAACAGCCGTGGCAGGTCCAGCAGTTGGCGCAGGATCGCCGAACGGCCCTCGCGGAAGGCGTCGTTCGGGACGAAGTGGTATTCCTCGCGGACGGCGGCGGTGTAGGCGGCGTACGCGGAAGGGGCGGCGGCGAGGATCGCGAGGTCGGCGTCGCAGAGGACGGCGCCGTTCGCGTCGCCGGGCTCGGGGGCGTGCGTGACCGTGAGCCGGACGAGCCGGGCCACCTCGGCGGTCTTCTCCTCCGGCACCCCGGCCTCGGGGAGGGCGCGCTCGGCGAGGCGGGCGGAGCGTTCCTCGTTCTCGGACCGGTCCGGGAGGTAGACCGCGTCATGGAACCAGGCCGCCAGCCGCACGAGGTCCGCGTCATCGGCGTACTCCTCCAGTACGTCGATGTGCTCCAGGACCGCCGTGAGGTGCGTGAGCGTGTGGTAGTGCCGCTGCGGCTCCTGCCAGCGGGCGAGCAGGTTCTCGGCGTACGGGGCGGGGTCGGGGCCGGCGGCAGGGGACCGGGCGCACTCCAGGGCACGGGTCCAGCGGTAGCGCAGGGCGTCGAGATCGGCCATGCCCGCATTCTCCCGCCGATCACCCGGGGCGTCCTAGCGTGGGTCCATGACAACTGCCGAGGTACGCGACCCCGAACTGCCCGGACGGATCCTCACCAATGAGCGCGACGCGCTGATCCCTCTGCTCCGCTCCCGTCCGGACGCCGATTTCGCCCTGCCGACGGCCGCGTGTCCGGGCTGGACGGTCCGGGACGTGCTGGCCCACTGCTCGTCCGCGCTGATGCGGGTCGTGGAGAGCCGTTACGAGAAGGGCGTGTTCTCGCCCGAGTGCAACGACCGGGACATCGCCGAGCGGGCCGAGTGGACGAACCAGCAGGTCGTCGACGAGCTCGAACGCGGTATGACCGAGGCCGGCCCGGTGATCGCCAAGGCGGGCGGGGTACTGGACATGGTCGCGCTGGGGGAGTGGGTGCACGCGGGCGACGTACGGGATGTATGGGGCGAACCGGGTGCGTACGCCGGCGCCGGCCTCCCCGACGCGCTCACCCTCCTCGCCCGCGTCACCCGCGAGAAGGCACACGTGCCGCTGCACGCCGACCTGGACGACGTGGACGAGCCCCTGCGCCTGGGCGACCCGGTGGCCGGGCGGACACCGGCGCGTTTCATCGGCGAGGCGGCGACGCTCGTACGGCTGTACTCGGGGCGTCCGGTGCAGGGGGTGGACTTCGAGCTGGCCGGGGTGGAGGCGGGGGAGCTGAACCTCTTCGGCTGATCTTCTCCCGATGTTCCGCCCAGGGGCGTCGTCGTGTCGGCGGGCGTACCGGCGTAGTCTTTGAATTGGACTAGACCTGTACGTGTCTGTCGAGCCGATGAGATGAATGGGGTCCCATGAGCAAGCGTGCAGTCCTGGAGGTGATCGCCCTCGACGCCGAGGACGCGATCGCCGCCCAGGCCGGAGGAGCGGACCGCCTCGAACTGGTCACCGACATGGCGGCCGACGGCCTCACCCCGCCGACCGGGACCTTCACAGCGATCCGCGCCGCCGTCGACATCTCCCTGAGGGTGATGCTGCGCCTGCAGGACGGCTTCGCGGCCGGGGACACGGGCCGCGTGGTACGGGCGGCGAGGGAACTGCGGGAGGCGGGGGCGGAGGAGTTCGTCCTAGGCTTCCTGGACGCGGACGGGGGCGTCGACCTGGCGGCGGTGGAACGGGTGGTGGCGGAACTGGACGGCTGCCGCTGGACGTTCCACCGCGCGATCGACCACACGGCCGACAGGGACGCCCTGCGCAAGCAACTGGACGGCCTGCCCGGCCTGGACGCGTACCTGACGGCGGGCTCGGCGGCGGGAGTGGACGAGGGCCTGCCGACGCTGCTCGCGGAGGCGGCGAGGCGGGGGGAGCCGGGTTACGAGCCGCGGATCATGGTGGGCGGGGGTCTGCGGCTGGAACATGTGCCGCAGCTGAGGGAGGCGGGGGTTGAGGCGTTCCACATCGGCGGCGCGGCGAGGCCGAACGGCTGGGATCACCCGGTGTCAGCCGAGGCGGTACGCAATTGGCGCCGTTCACTGGACCGCCCCTAAGGGGCGCGGGGCTGTGTCAATTTGCGGCTCCGCCGCGCGGGCGCGACAAGCCCCCACGCACCCCGCACCCTGCGTGGACTCGCTCAGGACAGCTGAGCCGGCAGCGGTGCCGAGTGGGTCACGATCAGGCCCGAGACCGCTCGGGTCAGCGCCACGTACAGCCGTCGCAGCCCGGTCCGCTCGTCCGGCTCCCCGTCCACCACGGCCTGCGGCTCGTCCAGCACCACGTAGTCGTACTCAAGACCCTTGGCGAGCGAGGCCGGCACCAGCGTCAGCCGGGTCTCCGCCGTCGTCTCCTCACCCGGCGCCAGATACCCGATCCCCGCCGCGGTCAACGCCTCCGCCAGCACCGGCACGCGCGCGTCCGCGGCGATCAGACCCGTGGACCCCTCCCGCCGCAGCAACTCCTCGCACGCGGCCACGACTTCGCCCGCACCTCCGACCTCCCGCAGCTCGAAGAAGCCCGGGTTCTCCCGGACCGACGCGACCGGCGTGAGGCCGGGCGCGATGTGCGGCAGCAGGCGGGAGGCGTACGTGATGACGTCCGTCGGCACGCGGAAACCGGCCGTCAGTTCCTCGATCACCCCGTCCGCCTTGCCGAGGTGGGCCAGCGCCTCGTCCCAACTCCGTGTCGCCCAGGGCGTGGTGCCCTGCGCGAGGTCGCCGAGGACGGTCGCCGAGCCGGTCGAGCAGCGGCGGCCGACCGCCCGGTACTGCATGGGCGAGAGGTCCTGCGCCTCGTCCAGCACCACATGCCCGAGGGAGTGCGTGCGCTGCACGATGTCCGTCGCCTCGTCGATCAACACCGCATCCGCGGCAGACCACTTGGCCGACTTCACCGACCGCACCGGCTTCTCCCACAGGATCGTCTTCTGCTCGTCCTCGTCGAGCAGTCCTTCCGCGTGTACGGCGAGGAAGTCCGCGTCCGTCAGCAGCCGCAGGACGAGTTTCGCCGGGTCGACCGGCGGCCAGACCTCCTTCACGGTCGCCTTCACCGCCGCGTTGCGGGCCACCGCGTCCTGCACCCGGTCGTCCGGCGCCTCCCCGGCCCGCTCCATCTGCACCAGCACGGCATGCGCGATCCGCTGCGGCAGGGCCTCGCGGGCGGCGCCGTAACGGATGTCGCGGGCGAGCAACTCCCGCACGATGTCCTCGAGTTCGTACGCCGGCACCCGCCAGCGCCGTGACCCGCGCACGACGACCACCGGCTCGGTCGGCATCGTCACGTGCGAGTAGACGGCCCGGCGCAGTACCTCCGCCATCCTCGCGTCGCCCTTGATGACCGCGGCCGCCGCGTCGTCGCTCCCGCGCACCTCCGCGCCCGCCGCGACCAGGTCGTCCACGGTGGCCTGCTGGACGGCCAACTCGCCCAGCGCGGGCAGCACTTGCTCGATGTAGTGGAGGAAGGACCGGTTCGGCCCGATGACGAGGGTGCCGGTGCGGGCGAGCCGCTCCCGGTGGGCGTAGAGGAGGTACGCGACCCGGTGCAGGCCGACGGCCGTCTTTCCGGTCCCCGGCCCTCCCTGCACGCACACCGTCCCGCCCAGGCCGGACCGTACGATCTCGTCCTGCTCGGGCTGGATGGTCGCCACGATGTCGCGCATCGGGCCCACACGCGGGCGCTCGATCTCCTGCTGGAGCAGCTTGCTGGTGCGGGCCGCCTCGGCGGGGTCGGAGAGGTGCTCGTCCTCGTACGCCGTGATCTCGCCGCGGGTGTACCCGAAGCGGCGGCGCAGCGCGATGTCCATCGGGTCCTTCTTGGACGCCCGGTAGAACGGCTGCGAGACCGGCGCGCGCCAGTCGATGACCATCGGGTCGCCGTCGTGGTCGTGCACGTGCCGGCGCCCGATGTAGAAGCGTTCGCCGCCCGCGCCCTCGGCCTGGTCGGCGCCGGGCGCGTGCAGGTAGTCGAGGCGGCCGAAGAACAGCGGGGTGTCGCTCAGGTCGGCCAGCGCCTTGATGCGCTCGTCGATCTGGCGGGCCAGGACCTCGGCGTTGACCCAGTTCGCGGTGACGTCCTTGATGTCCAGCGACTCCACGTCCTCGCGCATCGCGCGCAGCGCGGAACGGGACTCGGCGAGGTGGGCGCGCTCGCGGGAGAGGGGGTCGTCGAGTGGCGTCGGGTCGTCGACGGGCGTGGACAAGGGGGTGCCTCCGAAGGTGCTGCGGGCCTGGGCTGCGATGTGCCGGCCGGTTTCCGTCCGGTCGGCGGCACTCCGGGAAGGGAGGCGGGCAAGAGCGGAGATTCTAGGTCAGGCGCCTGGCGGGAGGCCAATGAATTAACGCCGCCCGCGTCCTCCCCCTAGGGGACGACCCGTGCATCTGGTGTAGGAGGCTCCACCCACAGGGTGTACCCAAGGACCACAGGAAGAGTGGACCTGGGGCCGATGCCCTCCTTATGCCTCGAAAGCCACCATGGATACATGAGTGCAGCGACCATCACCCCAGCCCCCGGTCGCCCGTCCGGCGCGACCCCACTCTCCGGTGCCCACGCGACCCACCGCTTCGGCAACGCCCTACGAGCGGTCCGAGTCTTCGCGGGCGCCGCGTTCGACGTCGTCATACTCGGCGAGTACGGCGAGGAAGCGGGCGTACGCAGGCGGTGACGACAGGTACGCGATCACGCGCCGGATGAGCACGTGCACCGGTACCCGAGTCAGTCCTCCGCCAGCAGCTCGTCCGCGTCCACGATCCGGTACGCGTAGCCCTGTTCCGCCAGGAAGCGCTGGCGGTGGGCCGCGAAGTCCTGGTCGATCGTGTCGCGGGCGACGACCGAGTAGAAGTGGGCCTGGTGGCCGTCCGCCTTGGGGCGCAGGACGCGGCCGAGGCGCTGGGCCTCCTCCTGGCGGGAGCCGAAGGTGCCCGAGACCTGGATCGCGACCGTCGCCTCGGGCAGGTCGATGGAGAAGTTCGCGACCTTGGAGACGACCAGGACACTGATCTCGCCCTCGCGGAAGGCGTCGAAGAGCTTCTCGCGCTGCGCGTTGGACGTCTCGCCCTTGATCACCGGCGCGTTCAAGTGCTCGCCCAGCTCGTCGAGTTGGTCGATGTACTGGCCGATGACGAGGATCTGCTGCCCGGCGAAGCGGCGGACGATCGCCTCCGTCACCTTGCGCTTGGTGTCGGTCGTCGCACAGAAGCGGTACTTCTCCTCCTGCTCGGCCGTTGCGTACGCGAGCCGCTCGGAGTCGGTGAGATTGACCCGTACCTCCACGCAGTCCGCGGGCGCGATGTACCCCTGCGCCTCGATCTCCTTCCACGGAGCGTCGAACCGCTTCGGACCGATGAGCGAGAACACGTCCGACTCGCGCCCGTCCTCCCGCACGAGGGTCGCCGTCAGCCCCAGCCGCCGCCGTGCCTGAAGGTCCGCCGTGAACTTGAACACCGGCGCCGGCAGCAGATGCACCTCGTCGTAGAGGATCAGCCCCCAGTCGCGGGAGTCGAAGAGCTCCAGGTGCGGGTAGACACCCTTCCGCTTCGTCGTCAGCACCTGGTACGTCGCGATGGTGACCGGCCGGATCTCCTTGCGCGTACCGCTGTACTCACCGATCTCGTCCTCGGTCAGCGAGGTCCGCTTCACCAGCTCGTGCTTCCACTGCCGGGCCGAGACGGTGTTGGTGACGAGGATGAGGGTGGTGGACTTCGCCTGGGCCATCGACCCGGCGCCGACCAGCGTCTTGCCCGCCCCGCAAGGCAGCACGACCACACCGCTCCCGCCGTGCCAGAAGTTCTCCACGGCCTGCTTCTGGTACGGCCTGAGGGCCCAGCCGTCCTCGTTCAGCTCGATGGGGTGCGCCTCGCCGTCCACGTATCCCGCGAGGTCCTCGGCCGGCCAGCCCAGCTTGAGCAGCGTCTGCTTGATCTGCCCGCGCTCGGAGGGGTGCACGGCGACGGTGTCCGGGTCGATCCGCGCCCCGACCAGCGGCGCGATCCGCTTCGAGCGCAGCACCTCCTCCAGCACCGGCCGGTCCGTGGTCGTCAGCACCAGCCCGTGCGTGGGGTGCTTGCTCAGCGTCAGCCGCCCGTACCGGTCCATCGTCTCGGCGACGTCGACGAGCAGCGCGTGCGGCACCGGATACCGGCTGTACTGCACCAGCGCGTCCACGACCTGCTCGGCGTCGTGCCCGGCCGCCCGCGCGTTCCACAGGCCGAGCGGCGTCACCCGGTAGGTGTGGATGTGCTCGGGCGCCCGCTCCAGCTCCGCGAACGCGGCGATGGCCCGACGGCACTCGTCGGCCTGCTCGTGGTCGACCTCGAGGAGCAGCGTCTTGTCGGACTGGACGATCAGCGGACCATTCACCCGGGGCACCCTTTCCGTACGGCCGTTCTCACCGGCCAAACGTCAAGTGTGCCCCACCCCCGGAAAAACAGGGGCGCGATCAAGGACGCTGCTCGGCCGGCTCCGCGAGCCGTCGCAGGTGCGGCCCGTACTCCGGGTCGGCGAGGGCGGCGGCGAACTGGGCCGTGAGGTAGGCGAGCGGGTTGCCGGTGTCGTACCAGCGGCCCTGGATGACCTGGCCGTAGACCGCCTTGGTGGCGGCGTAGGCGTTGATGGCGTCGGTGAGGTAGATCTCGCCGGTGCGGTGCTCGTACCAGGCCTTGGTCTGCTTGCGGAGCTCCTCGACGATGCCCGGGGTGATCACGTACCCGCCGATGGCCGCGTAGGCGGACGGCGCGTCCTGGGGCTTGGGCTTCTCGACGAGGCCGGTGATGCGGAGGAGACCGTCGCCGAGGTCCTCCTTCACCCGCGGGACGCCGTAGCGCTGGGAGTCGGCCGGGTCCATCGGCAGCAGGGCCAGCACCGGGCAGCTGGTCGCCTCGTAGGCGCGGATCAGCTGCTGGGCGCGGGGGACCTCGGCGACGAACACGTCGTCGGGCCACAGGACGAGGATCGGCTCGTCGCCGACGTTGCGGGCGGCGTTGAGGACAGGCGTGCCGTTTCCGTACGGGCCGTGCTGGTCGAGGTAGGTGATGTGGCCGAGGCGGGAGAGCTCGCCGACCTCCTCCACGGCGTCCGCGTACGCGGTCTTGCCGTCGGCCCGCAGCTGGGCGACCAGCCCCGGATTCGGCCGGAAATGCTCCTGGATGAGCCCCTTCCCGCCCGACACCACGATCGTGATGTCGGTGATGCCGGACGCCACCAGCTCGCGCACGGTGTGCTCGACGACGGGCTTGTCGCCGACCGGCAGCATCTCCTTCGGGATGGCCTTGGTCAGCGGCAGCAGGCGGGAGCCCAGCCCCGCGGCGGGGATGACAGCGCGGCGGATCGTCGTGGCCATGGGGCCCCTTTCGTCGAAAAGCCGGTCTCGGTTCCGGTCCCGTTCAGGAAACGCTGCCCGCGAGCCCGGGCCGGAAGCCCCGGGTGAACAGTTCCGGACGCGGGGGTGGAGCTGTGGCGAAGGGGTCGCCGGGGAGGGCGGTTCACGCCTCGTCCGCCAGCTCCGCCACCCCCGTCACGCGATGCAGGGGGTACGTCCGTACCTCGTCCGCCGTGTGGTCGTACGCCGTCACGAAGCCGCCCTCGACGCGGATCGGGGCGATGACGCGCTGGCTGGCGGCGCCCTCGGCGTTGACGTAGCCGATCCACAGGGCCTCGCCGGTGAGGACGGCGGCCTGCATGGTGGCGAGGGTCTCGGCGGAGCTGGTGCGGGGGAGGGCGCCGGTGGGGGCGGTGGCCGACGGGGGCTGTTTGCGCGGGGCCGTGGAGGCGAGGTCGCCGGCCCGGATGGCGCGGATCGCAGCCGTCAGGAGCGTGCCGTCGGGGGTGGGCGGGCCCTCCGGGACGGGCTCGGGGGCGGTGCGCGGCGGGGTGCGGTGGGCGTCGGGACGGGTGATCACGACATCGCCCTCGGCGGACTCGGCGGCCGGCGCGAAGCCCATCGCGCGCAGGCCGTCGAGGAGGGTCGCGGGGTCGGCCTGGGTGGCCAGCACGGTGGGCGCGAGGCGGCGCAGGCGCAGGGAGGCGGCCCGCTTGTCGGCCATGATCTCGTTCAGCAGGGCGTCGTCGTCGCACCGCACGTACGCCGAGGCGGCGCCGACCCGGAGGTGGCCGTGCTTACGGGCCACGTCGTCGATCAGGTACGCGAGCGGCTGCGGGACCGGCGTACGGGAGTGCGCGGCGAGGAAGGCGTGCAGGTCGGAGGCGGTACGTCCCGCGTCGAGCGCGCGCCGGACCGACCCGGGCGTGAACCGGTACACGGTCGCCCCGCCCTTCGACTCCACGTCCGCCAGCACGTCCAGCATGTCGGCGAGCGGCCGCTGGAGGGGCCCGGGGGCCACCGCGGTCAGGTCGGCCTGGAGGAGGACGTGGTCGAGCGGCTCGGGGAGGAGGGGCGCGAGCAGCCGGGCGGCGGCCGCGGAGGCGACGGCCTGCTCGGGGGGAGACAGGGGCTCCACGACGACGGGGATGTGGTGGACGGGGAGCTTGTCGCCGGGGCCCTTGTCATCGGCGCCGACGCCGACTCGGCTCGACCCATGGGCTCCGGCCCCGGCGCGGCTCGCGCTGTCGGCTCCGGCCCCGGCGCCGCTCGCCCCATGGGCTCCGGTCCCAGCTCGGCCCGCCGCATGGGTTCCGTTCCCGCCCCGGCCCGCGCTGTCGGCTCCGGCCCCGGCTCGGCTCGACCCGTCGGCTCCGGCTCCGGCCCCCGCCGCCTCTCCGGCCCTGGTCTTCTTCGCGCCCCCCGTCGGCGCCGGCGCCCCCAGCAGCGCCCGGCCATGAGCGGACAGCGCGCCGCGGCCCGTCACGCCCAGGAGTTCCGCCTCCGTCAGGGTCCAGCGGGCCAGGCGGGCGCGCAGGTCGTCGTCCTTCCCCCAGGCTCGGCTTCGCTCGCCCGGGGGGACCCCCACGGGGCCCCGCAGGGGGCGTTCCCAGCGCAGGCGGTCCAGGACCGAGTCCGGCGACGGTGCGGCGCCCTCCGGCAGGCCGGCGAGCAGCGTCAGCACCCGGTGTCGTACCTCTGGAGCGGCTGACCGGTCGAGGCCCGGGCCGAGCGCCGACAGGGCGCGGTCCTTCGCGTCCCGGCCGCCGACCAGCCCGGACGTCCGGGTCGCCGTCAGCCAGGTCTGGGCGAGCCGGGACCAGCGCTCGGCGGCGGGCCGCTCCAGCCACTCGTCGTAGGCCGGGGTCGCCGCGTAACGTTCGTCGGCTTCGCCGTCGGAGGCCAACAGGCCCGCCGCATAAGCGAGTTCGACCCAGAACGCGGCGATCGGCTCGGACACGTCCAGGGCGACGGCGGTGCGCTTGAGGTCGCGCACGCTCAGCCCGCCCGCGCGCAGCACCGCCGGCCCGCCCTCGTCCCAGTCCTTCAGCAGCTCCTCCACGGTCGCCAGCGCGGTGTACGCCTGCCCGGCCGCCGTCGCGTCCACAACCTGTGGACGGTGCACGGCCGTCGGCTCCAACGCGGGCGGCAGCGGCTCCGTGGCGCGGTGGGCGCGGCCGCCGCGCAGGTGCAGGGCCACTTCGCGGGGGAGTACGACCGTGCCGGGCGCCGTCGGCAGGAGGAGGCCGCGGTCGAGGAGGTGGCGCAGATGGGCGGCCGGTTCGGCGGTGACCTGGCCGTACGGCGGCCCCCACACCAGCCGCTCCAGCACCTCGCGGGACTGCGGCGGGGCCTCGGCGAGCAGCGCGGCCATCCTCTTCCGGTCGTTGAAGAGGCCGGTCAGCGCGGCCACGGCCGAGACGGAGTCGTGGGTCGAGGCGAGCCCGGCGGTGGCGACGATCTCCTGGATCCGGCCCGGAGACATCCCGGCGGTGGCCTCCTGCACGGTGGGCCCGAGACCGGTGGGCGAGGGGTGCTGCGGGGAGGGGACGAGCAGCTCCCGGGCCGTCCGTACCAAGCGCAGCCGGTCCTCGCCGCCCCACACCAGGGCCTGTTCGCGCAGGGTGGCGACGGCGCGGGGGAGCGCCGCGGCGACCGTCGGGTCGCCCTCGTCGCCGGTCATCAGCCCGAGCAGTTCGTCGTACGACGCCGGGTCCGCGGCCACGGCCAGTGCTTCCGCCGTCTGCAGCGCGAAACGGTCCAGCCGCTCCAGTGCCCGGACGACCGACGCGCGCGTGCCGGCGCGGGTGGCCAGCTGGGTGAGGTCGGTCGGGACGGGGGTGATGAGATCGGGGCGGGCACGGAGCAGCGCGGCGAGGGAGGCGTCGTCCCTGAGCCGAAGCGCCTCCGCGAGGGAACGTGGGCCGGGGGTGCTCATCTGACCCACGTTAGCGGGTGCGGAGCCTGTGGATCGGTCGGCCGCCGGGAGAACGGGACGTTGCCCAGATGGCCGATACATGAACTTCCTCGGGAGGATTGCGGCAGCCCTGTCCCCACCCGGCACTCACTCGTCACCCTGGGCCCCCTGGCAACTACGCGCAGGGAACGGGGGATTGAGCGGTGAGCCTCTTCGGTGTGGAGCTCAATTTCAACAACGTCGTTGCGATCGTCGCCGTCGTGATCCCCGTGCTGGCGTTCCTGTGGGAGTTCGTCGTCATCCGGCGCAAGCGGCTCGGCTACCGGTTCCAGATGGACGTCCTGGCCTCGGACTCCGCTCACGCTCCGAGCGCCGCCGTGCTGTCCCGCCTGCACGACAACGGCGTGACGCTGAACGAGCCGTCGTTCGTGCTGGTGCGGGTCGAGAACGCGGGCTGGCGGCCGATCGAGGCCGGTGACTACCTGGCTCCGCACAACAGCGAGACCGGCATCCACGTCCTGTTCGGGCACCGCAGGGTCGTCGGCATGGCGGTCACCGAGCTCAGCCACCCCGCACTGCTCCCCTTCTTCGTCAACGTGACCGGGGACGTCGCCCAGGAGACCCCCGGCTTCGGGATGGGGACGCAGAACGGCGCCGGTCTCATCCGGCTGCCCAGGGTGACGCTGAACCCGGGCGCCCACTACAAGGTGCTGGCGGTGCTGGAACGCAGCTCCGGGATCGCGAACAGCCCCTTCCCCGAACCGAAGTTCCAGGCCGACCTGATAGGAGGGGAGGGGCCGCCCCTCGCCTGGGGCCGCTGGTTCGCCCGGCTCAAACCCGCCCGCACCGAGGCCCACACCTTCGCCTCCCGCCCCGCGCTCGTCTTCATCGGCCTCCTCGCCGTCGCCGTACTCCTCCAGGCGAGCCTCACCCTCTTCTGGCCCACCAGACCCGCCCCCCTCGACTGCGTCGGCGGCACCCTGCACCTCCAGGGCTCCACCGCCTTCGCGCCCGCGGTCACCGACGCCGCGAAGGAGTACGCGCGGCTGTGCGAGGCCAAGGGCGCGCGGTTCGCCGCCGGCAACGGCTCCTTCCAGGGCAGCGGCGAGGGCATAGCCGCCCTGGAGAAGGCGGGCGCGGACGCCGGGATCTCCGGCACGGAGGGACTCGGCGACCGCATCACCTTCACCGACGGGCCCGCGGCCGGCAGCCACCCCCAGGTGCTGCCCCGGCCGGTCGCCTACTCCCTGTTCACCCTCGTCGTGAACAAGGACGCGGGGGTGCGCACCCTCACCACCGCACAGATCCGCGGCATCTACGCCAAGAAGATCACCAACTGGTCGGAGGTGGGCGGCAACAGCGTCCCCATCCACCTCATCGACCGCCACCGCGGCTCCGGCACCCGGAGCGCCCTGGAGGAGCGGGTCCTCAAGGGCGCCTCCGTCCCCGAGGCCGACGTCGACGACTGCGCCCAGTTGAACCACGCCGAGCCGGGGGTCTGCGAGGTCGACAGCACCGACACCCTCCTGGACCGCGCGGCCGCGATCCCCGGCGCCCTCGGCTACAGCGAGGTCAGCAGCGTGACCTCCACCGAACTGGTCAAGCTCCGCATCGACGACATGCCCCCCACCCTGGAAGGCGTCGAGGACGGCACCTACCCGTACTGGCAGACCGAGTACGCCTACACCTACGGCGAACCGCCCGCCGACTCCATCGCCGCCGCCTTCCTGCGCTATCTCACCGACCAGGGCGGCAAGGACATCCTGCGCGAGTACGGCAACCGCCCCTGCTCCGAGACCGAATACCCGCTGGTGTGCACGCCGACCTGAGCCGCACCCTGCGCTACCGTCGTCCCGACGGGGTATCCAACGCAGCCGCCCCGGAGGGGACTTCGTGGGGATCGAGAGCGACAAGGTCGTCTACGAGTATCTGAGCGCCGTCGGCGACGTCGCGCAGCAACGCCAGCTGCCGTCGGCCGCCCGCATGCGCCTCGTCTCCGAGCTGCGCGGCGAGATCGAGCGGCGCCGCGCCAAGGCCGCCGTCGACAGCCCCGCCGCCGTCCGCCGGATCATCTCCCGGCTCGGCAGCCCCGACGAGGTCGTCAAGGCCGCCGGGGGCAGCGGGCAGCCGTCGGCCCCCGCCACCCCGACCCACGTCCCCGTCCAGCGCGACGACGAGCCCGACGACGGCAAGCGCCTGCCCAAGAGCCTGCGCAAAGTCGTACCGCGTCCGCGCCCGGCCAAGCCCGAACCGCCCGCACCACCCTCCGACGTCCCCTCCCCGCCGCACCTCGCCAGCGCCGCCGAACTCGGCGGCAGCGCCACCCACCCCGACTGGTGGCGGGTGGACAACACCCGGTTCGAGGACAGCCTGCCCACCGGGTTCGTCGGGGGAGTGGAGATCCCGGACCTGCTCAAGCCGCCGAGGCCGAAGGAGGAGGTGGAACAGGAGCCCGCGCCCGCCGTCGAGAAGGCCGAAGCGGAAGCGGAAGCGGACGTCGTCGAGGACGCGCCCGCGCCCCGCCGCCGTCTCTCCCTCCCGGCCGGCGGCTGGAGCAACCCCCTCCTCCTGCTCGCCGCCGGACTGCTGGTCGTCGGCGCGATCCTCGGGAACTGGTTCGCCCTGCTGCTCGGCTGGCTCATCGCCTACGCCTCCCGCCGCCTGACGCAGAACGAGTCCAAGTGGGCCGTCATCGGGATGCCGGGCATCGCCGTCACGGCCGGACTGGTCTGGCTCTGGGGCCGCAGCAACGGCCGCTGGGGCGACCCCATCGCCCAGGGCCACATGAACGACGCCATCGCGCAGACCTGGCCATGGGTGGTGCGGGGCGCGGCCGTGCTGTCGGCCCTGTTCGTGGTGTGGCGGTCACAGCGCAGGATGTAGCCGCAGCGCAGGACGTAGGTGTACGTCACACCCGGCGGACGCCTGCCCGTCGTACGGACTGGGCACAATGGCCGATATGGCCTCCACCACCGCACCCGCCCCCCTCACCGTCGGCTTCGACCTCGACATGACCCTCATCGACTCCCGGCCCGGCATCCGCGCCTGCTACCTGGCGCTGTCCGAGCGGACGGGGACGTACATCGACGCCGACCTCGCGGTCACCCGGCTCGGGCCGCCGCTCGCCGAGGAGCTGGTCAACTGGTTCCCGGAGAGCGAGATCGAGGCCATGAGCGACCTCTACCGGTCGATGTACCCGAGCATCGCGATCGCCGCGACGCCCGCCATGGCCGGGGCCCGGGAGGCGATCGACGCGGTGCGGGCGGCCGGGGGACGGGCCGTCGTCGTGACCGCGAAGTACGAGCCGAACGCCAAGCTGCACCTGGAGCACCTCGGCATCCGGCCCGACGAGGTCGTCGGCGACCTGTGGGCCGAGCAGAAGGCGGAGGCGCTGCGCGAGCACGGGGCCGCGGTGTACGTCGGCGACCACGTCGGGGACGTGCGCGGGGCGCGCAAGGCCGACGCGCTGTCGGTGGCCGTGGCGACCGGGCCGTGCAGCACGGAGGAGCTGGCGTCGGCCGGGGCGGACGTCGTCCTCGGGGACCTCACCCAGTTCCCGGGCTGGCTCGACGGCTACCGGCCCGCCCGCGCCTGACGGCGGCCGGCGGCAATGGACTGCAGCACTCCGGCACCGGCGATCAGGAAGCCGACTCCCATGAGCATGCTCAGTCCGAACATGTAGGTCGGAAATGGTTTCGCGTGGAGGAACAGCGGAGCCACTGTGACGAGTGTGGCCAGCGCACCGAGGAAGAACACGATGGCACCGGCACGGATCAGTCGGTCACCGGGCGCGGCGGAATTCGTTTGGGTTTTGTCACGCACCGGACCAGGGTAGTTCCCAGCGCGAAGGAACAACCCGGCGACGTCTTGTCACCGGCCTGAAGACCATTAGCCTTGGTACCGGCGGGTCCGCGACGACCCGCCCAAGTGCTATCAAGAGCCGTTTCCGAAGCAGTTTTCCGACGAGTACGAGGACGAGGACAGACGTGCCCACCGGCAAGGTCAAGTGGTTCAACAGCGAGAAGGGCTTCGGCTTTCTCTCCCGCGACGACGGCGGTGACGTCTTCGTCCATTCCTCGGTCCTCCCCGCCGGAGTAGACACACTCAAGCCGGGACAGCGAGTGGAGTTCGGGGTCGTCGCCGGTCAGCGAGGTGACCAGGCGCTTTCGGTGAGCATTCTCGACCCGACGCCCTCGGTCGCGGCCGCGACCCGTAAGAAGCCCGACGAACTCGCCTCCATCGTCCAGGATTTGACGACCCTGCTCGAGAACATCACGCCGATGCTGGAGCGGGGCCGTTACCCCGAGAAGACCGCCGGCAAGAAGATCGCCGGCCTGCTGCGCGCGGTCGCCGACCAGCTCGACGTGTAGCCGTCCGAAGCGGCCGACGTGAGCGACATACGCACCGAACCCGAAGGCGGGGCCACGGTTTCCGGGGCCCCGTCCGCCGAACTCCTGGAACGGATCCGCAGACAGCGCCGGCACACCCTGGAACTGCTCACGGTGTCCGCGGTCGGTCTCGTCCCCTGGACGGTCCTGCTCTGGTTCACGCTGCCGAGCGGCTACACGGTCCGTCAGTGGCGCACGGCCTGGGTCGGCTTCGACGTCCTGCTGGTCCTCGCGATGGCCTGCACGGCCGTACTCGGCTGGCGCCGCCACCGAGCCGTCGCGGTGGCGGCGGCGGCCACGGCGGCCCTCCTGATCTGCGACGCGTGGTTCGACGTGTCCCTGGCCCTGGGCACCGACGGAGTCTGGACGTCGGCGGCCATGGCGGTGTGCGTCGAGGTACCGCTGGCCGTCTTCCTCATCCGCAAGGTCCTGGGAATGCTGTCACTGGCGCACTGGCCCCCGCGCACGCCGCTGGCCGACGGTGACGAGAAGGCGTGAGGTTCAGGGTTCAGGGGAAGTCGAGGGCGTTCGGCCCGAGAGCGGGTACGAGACCTTCGGCTGCCGCTCGCGTGAGGAGTCCCCTTACCGCCGCATAACCGTCCTCACCGAGGTCGGCCGTGAACTCGTTGACGTACAGCCCGATGTGCTGGTCGGCGACGGCCGGATCCATCTCCTGGGCGTGCTCCATGACGTACGGCCGGGAGACCTCGGGGTCGTCCCACGCGGCGCGTACGGACGCCCGGATCGCGGCGGCCAGCCCCGTCAGCGCCTCCACTCCCAGCGCCCGCTTCGCGATGATCGCGCCCAGCGGGATCGGCAGCCCCGTCGTCCCCTCCCAGTGCTCGCCCATGTCCGCGAGCTTGTGCAGCCCGTAGTTCTGGTACGTGAACCGCGCCTCGTGGATCACCAGCCCCGCGTCGACCTTCCCGTCCCGCACGGCCGGCATGATCTCGTGGAAGGGAAGGACGACGATCTCCCCGACCCCACCCGGAACCACGTCCGCCGCCCACAGCCGGAACAGCAGGTACGCCGTCGACTTCTCGCTCGGCACGGCGACGGTACGGCCGGTCAGGTCGGCCCCCGCCTCCCGCGTCAGCACCAGCGGCCCGCACCCCCGCCCCAGCGCCCCGCCGCACGGCAGCAGCGCGTACTCGTCGAGGACGTACGGCAGCACGGCGTACGACACCTTCAGCACGTCGAACTCGCCGCGCTCGGCCATGCCGTTGGTGATGTCGATGTCCGCGAAGGTCACGTCGAGCGCGGGCGCGCCGGGGACGCGGCCGTGGGCGAGGGCGTCGAAGACGAAGGTGTCGTTCGGGCAGGGGGAGTACGCGATCTGCAAGGGGCGCTCAGAGGTCATGCTCTTTCCAACTCTCCAGGACGGGCGCGAGCTTCCCGAACCCCTCGGTCAGGGCCGCGAGCGCGTCGCCGATGCGCCAGGCGGCGCGGTCGCGCGGGCCGACGGGGTTGGAGACGGCGCGGATCTCCAGCACGGGGACGCCGTGGGCCGCGGCGGCCTCGGCGACGCCGAAGCCCTCCATGGCCTCGGCGAGGGCACGCGGGTGGCGGGCGCGCAGCTCGGCGGCGCGCTCGGCGGTGCCGGTCACCGTGGAGACGGTGAGTACGGCTCCGGCGCGGGCGCCCGTGGCGCGCACGAGGTCTCGTACGAGTGATTCCGGGGGACGGTGGGTGACGGTTCCGAAGCCGAGTTCGGTGACCGGGAGGAACCCGTCGGCCGTGTCGGCCCCCAGGTCGGCCACGGTGATCTCGTCGGCGACGACGAGGGAGCCGACGGGCGCCTCGGGCTGGAAGCCACCGGCGATCCCGGCCGAGACGACCAGGTCGTACGGGGTGCCTTCGAGGGCGGCGGCCGTGAGGGCGGCGGAGGTGGCGGCGGCCGCGAGGGCCGGGCCCACGCCTACGGCGGCGAGGTCGATCACCGCCGGCGATTCGGCGTGCCCGAGCGGCAGTTGCCGTAGCACCGTGCCCGGAATTCGCAGCTCACGGGGTGTGCCCGCGAACGCCTTTGCCACCGCGTCCCTCTCCACGGGGACCGCGGTGGCCACAAGCAGGCGAAGCCCAGCGGCTGCGATCAGTCGTCCTTCAGCAGCTTGAACGACCACAGGCCCGTCACACCCGTGCCGCTCTTCTTGCCGTCGCCCGCCTTGATGGAGACCAGGGTCGAGTTGCCGGTGGCGCCGTACTGCTGGTTGAAGAAGACGCTGCCCGGGATGGTGCGGTACGTCTTGTCGCTGTCCTCGGTGAGCGGCTGACCGTTCATCAGGATCGTCCACCGCTTGTCGGCGATGTCCGGGTCGACGCCGAAGCGGACCGTGTCGTCGGGGTCGACCTTGATGGACTGGATGCCCTTGTCCTTCAGGCACGTCGTGAGTTCCGCGGTCTGCAGGTTCTTGCCCTCGCCACCGCACGTGGCCTCCTCGCTGACGGAGGAGCGGCCGACCGTGATCGTCGAGCGGGGCGTCGGCTTGTCGCAGGCCGAGAGGACGAGCAGTCCGGCGGAAACGGCGCCGGCGACGGCGACGGCGCGGCGGCGTCGCACAACGGCGTAGACACTTGCGGCTCCGCCGCGTGGCATCGAGGTCATGGCCGAAGGCTATAGGGCGCGCCTGACGCGCTCCTTACGTGGGGTGCGGCGTGGCTGTGTGTTACGCCACGCGGGGCTTCGCCGGGCCCCCGCGCCGGGCGGAGCTGAGCAGGCCCCGGGTCGTCAGGACCAGGCCGAGGGCGAGGACGGCGGCGGCCAGGCACAGCCCCGCCGTGCCGTTCAGCGGCATCACGATGCCGATCGCGCCGCCCAGCACCCAGGCCATCTGCAGCATGGTCTCGGAGCGGGCGAAGGCCGAGGTGCGGACCAGTTCCGGCACGTCCCGCTGGATCAGCGCGTCCAGGGACAGCTTGGCCAGCGCCAGGCAGAAGCCGGTCGTCGCGGTGAGACACGCCACCAGGAACGCGCCGAAGAAGATCGCGGCGACGATCGCCGCGCCCAGCACCACCGCGAGGACGGTCACGATGATGATCTCCGGCGCCCGCTGCCGCAGCCACGCCCCGACCGCCGTGCCGAGCGCGTTGCCCGCGCCCGCCGAGACGGCCACCAGGCCCAGCGAGACGGCCGCGCTCTCGCCGGTCAGCGGGTGCTCGCGCAGCAGGAAGGCGAGGAAGAAGGTGAGGAAGCCGGACAGCCAGCGCAGGGCGGCGTTCGCGCCGAGGGCGTGCGTGACGCCGATGCCGACGGTCCTGAGGCCCGGGCGTTTGACCGGCTTGAGGTGCGGGCCGTGCAGGTGCTCCTCGTCGGCCGCGAGGAGCGCCACGTCCTCGTCCTTGGCCGAGTCGACCTTCGGCGGCAGCGTGAAGGACAGGAACGTACCGGCGATGTAGATCACGAAGGCGCCGTACAGCGGCCAGCGCGGGCCGATCGCCTGCAGGCCCGCCCCGATCGGCGCGGCGACTCCGGTGGCGAGGAGACCGCCGAGGGTGACCCGCGAGTTGGCCTTCACGAGGGAGAAGCGGGGCGGCAGCAGGCGTGGCACGACGGCGCTTCTGACCACGCCGTACGCCTTCGAGGCGACCAGTACGCCGAGCGCGGCCGGATACAGCTCCAGGCTGCCGCCGGCGACCGCGCCGGAGAGGATCAGCGCGAGCATGGCGCGGGCCAGCATGGAACCGGCCATCGCGGCGCGGCGGCCGTGCGGCAGGCGGTCCAGGAGCGGGCCGATCACCGGGGCGAGGACGGTGAACGGGGCCATGGTGATGGCGAGGTAGAGGGCGACGCGGCCGCGCGCCTCGTCCGTCGGCACCGCGAAGAAGACGGTGGAGGCGAGCGCGACGGTGATCATCACGTCGCCCGCGCCGTTCACCCCGTGCAGCTCGATCAGCTTGCCGAGACCGGACTCGCCGGCTCCGTGCGCGTGCGTGGCCTTGCGGATCCCGCGGGCCGTGCCCGTCACCGGGAAGTGCAGGGCACGCCCGACGGCGCGGACGGACCCGCCGAACCGGCCCGAACCGCCACCACGACTGCTGCCCTTGATCCCACCGACCCCGGTGGCTCCTTGGGGCGTCCTTGCGGCTGCCACTCCGTCATAGTGCCCCGAGAAAGCTGTGTGTAGTGCGGTTACCGCGCGTATGAACGCGTATGAAGCGCCCATGGGGCTATGAACCATCACGTCGGTGTAGGCCGGAGGGTCGCGAGAAGGTAGCGTGCGTAGCGCGTCGTGGCGAACGTTCTCGGCCGCGCGCCTCTCGGACATCCCGCAGAATGGATGCATGAGGTGCGCCCGAGCGCGATCGGGCACGGACGTCGACGCGGCCCCCTGGTCCGCTCCGTCCAGGCCCACCGCCTTCAGGCCGGCGCACCCGAGTGACGGCGTAGGAGAGAAGCGATACCTGTGAGCGCAGCGACAACGCGAAGCCGCACCACCGACCGCCTGTGTGCCGAGGCCGTCGACCTCGCCCGCGCCGCAGCCGAGGAGGCCGCCGCGCCCGGCGTGGTCGGCGAGCACGCCGGCCTCACCTCCGAGGGCGACCGTGTCGTCACCCACTTCTTCGAGTGCAAGGAGCTCGGGTACCGCGGCTGGCGCTGGGCGGTCACGGTGGCCCGCGCCTCCCGCGCCAAGATCGTCACCCTCGACGAGGTCGTCCTGCTGCCCGGCCCGGACGCCCTCCTCGCGCCCGAGTGGGTTCCGTGGAGCGAGCGCCTGCGCCCGGGCGACATGGGCCCCGGCGACCTCCTGCCCACCGACGCCGAGGACCTGCGCCTGGAGCCGGGCTACTCCGGCGACGACGAGCCGGTCCCGTCCTCGCCGGTCTCCGAGGAGATGGCGGAGCTGGTGGAGGCGGAGGACGCGGAGGTCACGGCCGGCACCCCCGCGAACCTCCCGGTCGCCCCCGCCCGCGGCTCCATCACCTCGGTCGCCGAGGAACTGGGCATGCGCCGTGCCCGCGTCCTGTCCCGTTACGGCCTGCACGTCGCCGCGGACCGCTGGGACGAGGCGTACGGCGCGAAGACCCCCATGGCCCAGGCGGCCCCCGCGACCTGCGTCAGCTGCGGCTTCCTCCAGCCGATCGGCGGCTCCCTCGGCCAGGCCTTCGGTGTCTGCGCCAACGAGTTCTCCCCGGCGGACGGCCGGGTGGTGTCCCTGTCGTACGGCTGCGGCGGCCACTCCGAGGCCGCGGTCATGCCGAAGCCGCCGGTCCCGGCCCCGCCGGTGATCGACGAGACCAAGGTCGACCCCTTCCCGCTGCGCCCGTCCGCGGACTCGGGCTCGGTGCCGGCGGTGGCGGACGAGGACGCGGCGGAGCTGGGCCACTCGTAGCCCCCGGTCCGGAGGGCGGCCCCTGGCGCTCTCCTCCCGCGCGCGGCGGTACCTTCGTGCTCACGCCGATGAGGAGAGTGAACGTGAGCAAGTTCGTGCGGCCCGCAGCCGAAGGTGCGGATCCCTTCGGGACCGCCCGTCTCAGGCGTGGTGTGCTGGATGCCTGGGCCACCAGCCCCGCCCGTTTCCGTGAGGACGCCAACGCCGAGGAGGATCTGGTCCTCGGCGGGTACCGGGACCGGCTCGTCGTCGAACTCGCGCAGAACGCCGCGGACGCCGCCGCCAGGGCCGGCGTGCCGGGGCGGCTCCGGCTCACCCTCCGCGACGGCGTCCTCGTCGCCGCCAACACCGGTGCCCCGCTGGACGCGGCCGGTGCCGAGTCGCTCGCCACGCTGCGGGCCTCCGCCAAGCGGGACACCGGGGACCGGGACGGGGCTGTCGGGCGGTTCGGCGTCGGGTTCGCGGCCGTGCTCGCCGTGACCGACGAACCCGCGGTCGTCGGCCGGCACGGCGGTGTGCGGTGGTCCCTCGCCGAGGCGCGGGAACTCGCCGCGGACACCGCGCGGCACAGCCCCGGGCTCGGCG
Organism: Streptomyces sp. NPDC047081; assembly: GCF_040643775.1. Lineage (NCBI taxonomy): Bacteria > Bacillati > Actinomycetota > Actinomycetes > Kitasatosporales > Streptomycetaceae > Streptomyces > Streptomyces sp. NPDC047081. The sequence continues at coordinate 112,852 of NZ_JBEYUY010000011.1, forward strand.
ACGAGATCCGGCGGCGGGACGGTCATGTGCCGCTGCTGCGGCTGCCGTTCGCGGCCGAGGGCTCCGCCCCGGACACGTACGACACCGTCGTCATCCTTCCCCTGCGCGACACCGCCGCCACCGACCTCGCCGAGCGGCTCCTCGACGCCGTGGACGACGCGCTGCTCCTCGCCCTGCCGGGCCTGGAGGAGGTCGTGGTCGAGACCGACACCGTGCGCACCCTGCGCCGCAGCACCGACGGCCCCTTCACGGTCGTGGAGGACTCCCGCACCGGCACGACCCGCTGGCGCACCGTCGCAGCGCACGGCCCGCTCACCCCGGACCTCCTCGCGGACCGCCCGGTCGAGGAACGCCTCCGCCCGCACTGGTCCGTGACCTGGGCCGTACCGGCCGACGCCGACGGCAGCCCCGCCCGCCCCGCCACCAGCCCGGTGGTCCACGCCCCGACCCCGAGCGACGAGCCCCTCGGCGTACCGGCCCTGCTCATCGCGTCCTTCCCCCTGGACACCACCCGCCGCCACGCGGCCCCGGGCCCGCTGACCGACTTCCTCGTCCAGCGCGCGGCGGACGCGTACACCGAACTCCTCGGCGCCTGGCGCCCGGTGGGGGAGGGGATCATCGGGCTGGTGCCCGGGCCCCTGGGCAAGGGCGAACTGGACGGCGCGCTACGAGCGGCGATCCTGGAGCGCCTCCCGCGGACGGAGTTCCTGCCCCCGGCGGCCGAGCCCACCGTCGGCCACGAGGGCGAGGGCGACCTCGACGTCGTACTTCCCGAGTCCCTGCGCCCCCGAGACGCCGAGATCGTCGAAGGCGCCGGGGTCGACACCGTCCGGGTGCTCGCCGAAGTGCTGCCCACCCTCCTGCCCGCCGGGCTCGAACGCCGGGCCGAGCTGCGGACCCTGGGTGTCGCCCGCGTCCCCCTCACCGACGCCGTCGACCGGCTCGCGGGGCTCGAGAAGGAGCCCGGCTGGTGGCGGCGGCTCTACGACAGCCTCGCCGGGGTCGATCCGGACCGGCTCTCCGGGCTGCCCGTGCCGATGGCCGACGGGCGGACCACCATCGGGCCCCGGCAGGTGCTGCTCCCCACCGCGGACGCGGCCCGTATCGACCCGGACGTGCTCACTCGGCTCGGGCTCAAGGTCGCCCACCCGGACGCGGCCCATCCGCTCCTGGAGAAGCTCGGCGCGCTGCCCGCCACCCCGCGCGCGGTCCTCACCACCCCGCAGGTCCGGGCCGCCGTCGCCGCCTCGCTCGACGACGAGGGCGGGCTGGACTGGGAGCAGGAGGCCCCGGACGCCGAGGAGTTGGCCGACACCGTCCTCGCGCTCGTACGGGACGCGGGCCTGGAGCCCGGCGACGAGCCGTGGCTCGGCGCCCTCGCCCTCCCCGACGAGGACGGCGAACTGGCGCCCGCCGGTGAACTCGTCCTCCCCGGCAGCCCCTTCCACAACGTGATGCGCGAGGGCGAACTCGCAACCGTCGACGCCGAGTTGGCCGACAAGTGGGGCGAGCAGCCGCTCGCCGCCTGCGGTGTCCTCGCCAACTTCGCCCTCGTCCGGGCCACCGACGTCGTCCTCGACCCGGACGAACTGGAGCCCCGGGAAGGGGACTTCGCGGAACCGGACGACGCCGGGCTGCTCGACGCCGTGGACGTGTGGAGCGAGGACGTCCTCGACCGCTTCCCCGACACGCCCGTACCGCCCGTCGCCACCGAGCTGATCGCCGTACGGGATCTGGACCTCGTCGACGACGACAAGTGGCCGCAGGCCCTCGCGCTGCTCGCCCAGCCGCCGCTCCGGGACGCGCTCACCCAGCCGGTCCGGATCCTGCTGCCCGACGGCACCCACGAAGTCGTACGGCCCTACACCGCATGGTGGCTGCGCGGGCACCCGGTGATCGACGGGCGGCGGCCCGCCGGTCTGCTGGCCGCCGGCGGCGACCCGCTGCTGCGCGGCCTGTACGACGAGGCCGACGCGACCGGGTTCGACGACGAGCAGGTGCTGAAGGCGCTGGGCGTGCGGACCTCGGTCGCGGCACTCCTCGACGAGCCGGGCGGGGCCGCCGAGCTGCTGGACCGGCTCGCCGACCCCGAGCGGCCGGTGAGCGGAGCCCAACTGCACGCCCTCTACGGGGCGTTGGCCGACCTGGACCCCGAACAGGTCACCCTGCCCGACGAGTTGCGGGCCGTCGTGGACGGGCGGGTCGAGGTCGTGGACGCGGCGGACGCCGTGGTCGTCGACTCGCCGGACCTGCTGCCCTTCACCGAGGGCGTGCCGCTGCTGCCGGTGCGGCCGGCGCGCGCGGCCGAGCTGGCGGAGCTGTTCCAGGTGCGGCGGCTGAGCGAGTCGGTGACCGGCGAGGTGGACTCCGAGGGCGCCGAGCACGACGTACCGGATTCGGTACGGGTGCTGCTGGGCCCGCGGACCCCCGCCACGTACGTGGAGCACGAGGAACTCTTCGTGGACGGCGTGGAGTTGGACTGGCGGCTGACCGGCGACGGCGTGCTGCACGCGGCCACCCTGGAGGGGGTCGCCGCGGGGCTCGCCTGGGCTGCCGGGCAGTGGCCGCGGCGGTTCGAGGTGGCGGCGCTGCTGGAGGATCCCTCGCGGACCGAGGAACTCGCGCGGGACCGCTGGTTCGACTGACCGGAAGGACCGCCCTTCACAGGGTGGTCCTTGATCTCAAGATTTCTCGCACAAATTCTTTACCCCCGTACAACCATTCCCCTCCGTCGCGGATCTGATCACGTGAGCCAACAGGCTCACTGGTCACTTCCTTACGGGGATCACATGCGTATGCGCACCACCGTGGCCGCCGTCACCGGCGCCCTGGCCCTGTCCGCCCTCGTTGCGCCGTCGGCCCTCGCCGCCGACGGCCCGAAGGCCCCCGCGGGTGTCGCCGCCTCCAACGAGGCCGCCCACTCCGCCGCCGGCAAGACCGCGTTCAGCACCGCGGACGTCACCGGCACGCCGTACGCCCTGAACGCCACCTTCTCCAACGTGAAGGTCAACAAGGGCAAGAACATCGTCGTGGGCACCACCAACGTCGTGAAGGTGCCGGTCTCCTTCACGCTGACCCACGGCGTCGAGGTCAACATCCACGCGGACGACTTCGTCTCCGCCGTCGAGCTCTACCGCGGCGCCTCCTTCGACGACGAGGAGTGGTGGATCGACAGCGACGTGGCGAAGTGCACCGACACCTCGGACACCGTCGCGACCTGCACCGCCACCGTCGCGGTCGACCCGTTCACCCTGCTGAACGAGGACGCGGGCGCCTGGAAGGCCGCCGCCTTCGCCGTCGCCTGGAACGACCAGCTCCCGGACGACCCGGACCTGGACCTGAGCAAGGTCGGCGTCGCCGTCAAGGACAAGGTCGCCGCCTACAACCTGCAGCGTCTGTCCAAGCTGACCGTCAACGCCGCGCCGGAGCCCGTCAAGAAGGGCAAGACCATCACGGTCACCGGCAAGCTCTCCCGCGCCAACTGGGAGACCACCAAGTACGCGGGCTACGCGAACCAGTCGGTGAAGCTGCAGTTCCGCAAGAAGAGCTCCAGCACCTACACCACGCTGAAGACCATCAAGACGAGCTCCACCGGCACCCTGAAGACGACGACCAAGGCCACGGTCGACGGCTACTACCGCTTCTCCTTCGCAGGCACCTCGACCACCCCGGCGGTCAGCGCCACGGGTGACTACGTCGACGTGAAGTAAGCGGCGAACACCTGCGAGTGACGGCGGCTTCCGGACGGGGACCCCGGAGGCCGCCGTTTCTCCGTGGATGGCAAGGGCTTCGCAATCCACGGTAAAAATCCCCGTTCCCCGTACAACTCCCCACATGCGTCACGGATCTGATCCCGTGAGCCAACAGGCTCCACGATCACTTTCTCCACTTGGGGAACACATGCGCATACGTGCCACTGTGGCCGCCGTCTCCGGCGCCCTGGCCATCTCCGCCTTCGCCCTGCCGGCCGCGCAGGCAGCGGACTCGTCGTCCTCGTACCAGGCGGAGGCCGCGAAGATCCTCGCCGCGCACTCGGGCAGGACCACGTTCAGCACGGCCGACGCCGCCGCCGCGGACCTCGGCGTCACCTTCTCGGACCTGAAGATCGCCCAGGCGATCAAGGTCGGCGTCAGCGGCCACTACTCCACCACGGTCACCTACACGCTGACCCACGGTGCGAACTACGACCTCACGTCGGACGACTTCGACAGCGGTCCGGTCATCTACAAGGGCTCGATCAGCGCCCCGACGAACATGCTCGGCGGCGAGCAGCCCGCGACCTGCACGGCCACCTCCGACACCACCGCCAGCTGCACGGGCAAGATCGACATCTACCCGGGCGAGGGCGACCTGGTCAACTCCGACGCGGGCAAGTGGTCGGCCGGCGCGCTCGCGCTGCAGTACAGCACCGGTGACTACTCCCTGCAGGGGTCCCTCGGCACCACCCTCGTCCAGCGCTTCTCCAAGCTGACGGTGAACGCCGCGCCGGAGCCGGTGAAGAAGGGCAAGACCATCACTGTCACCGGCACGCTCACGCGCGCCAACTGGGAGGACAACAAGTACCACGGCTACACCAGCCAGCCGGTGAAGCTCCAGTTCCGCAAGAAGGGCTCCACCACCTACACCACCCTCAAGGGCATCTACTCCAACTCGACGGGTGGCCTGAAGACGACGACCAAGGCCACGGTCGACGGCTACTACCGCTTCTCCTTCGCGGGCACCACGACGACCCCGGCGGTCAGCGCCACGGGTGACTACGTCGACGTGCAGTAAGCGGGGCTAGGCAGGGAAACGGCGGTCGACCCACTTCCAGAGCAGTTCCAGGGCGGCCGCCGCCACCGCCGCGATGCCCACCGCGACCCACGGCATCGTGACCCCGACCAGCTTCAGCGCGAAGAAGTGCTGGAGCCACGGGACGAAGAGCACGAACAGGAACGCCACGCCCATCGAGGCCACCAGCGCGATCCGCCACCAGGTGTAGGGGCGGGCGATGATCGCCAGCACCCACATCGAGATCAGGAAGAGCGTGAGCGTCGCGGCGCTGGTCTCCGCGTCCAACGAGCCCTCGCCGACGTAGTAGTGACGGGCGATCAGATACGTCACGAAGGTCGCGACCGCGGCCACCACCCCGCCCGGGATCGAGTACCGCATCACCCGCCGCACGAAGTGGGGTTGCGCCCGTTCCTTGTTGGGCGCGAGGGCGAGGAAGAAGGCCGGGACGCCGATCGTCAGGGTGGACAGCAGCGTCAAGTGCCGTGGCAGGAACGGGTATTCCACCTGCCAGCACACCACCAGCACCGCCAGCAGCACCGAGTACACCGTCTTCACCAGGAACAGCGTCGCCACCCGCGTGATGTTCCCGATGACCCGGCGCCCCTCGGCGACCACGTCCGGCAGCGTCGCGAAGCTGTTGTTGAGCAGCACGATCTGCGCGACCGCCCGCGTGGCCTCGGACCCCGAGCCCATCGAGACCCCGATGTCCGCGTCCTTCAGGGCCAGTACGTCGTTCACCCCGTCCCCGGTCATCGCGACCGTGTGCCCGCGGGACTGCAACGCCCCGACCATGTCCCGCTTCTGCTGCGGGGTGACCCGCCCGAACACCGTGCCCTCGTCGAGCGACTTCGCCATCTCCTCCTGCTCGGAGGGAAGTTGGCGAGCGTCGACCGTGCTGCCGCTCAGCCCCAGCTTCGCGGCCACCGCGCCCACCGAGACCGCGTTGTCCCCGGAGATGACCTTGGCCCTGACGTCCTGCTCGGCGAAGTAGCGCAGGGTGTCGGCCGCGTCGGGACGCAGCCGTTGTTCGAGTACGACGAGAGCGGTCGGCCGGGCCTCCCGCGCCGGCTCGGGATCGTCCAGGTCGCGGCCGGCGCGGGCCAGCAGCAGCACCCGCAGCCCCTGCTCGTTGAGGCGTGAGGTCTCCGCGAGGGCCGGGTCGCCGTCGCCCAGCAGCACGTCCGGCGCGCCCAGCAGCCACGTACTGGACTCGCCGTTGCCCTCGCTGAAGGTGGCGCCGCTGTACTTGCGGGCGGAGGAGAAGGGCAGCGACTCGGTGCAGCGCCAGTCCTCGACGTCCGGGTAGGCGTCGATGATCGCCTGGAGGGAGGCGTTCGGGCGCGGGTCGGACTCGCCGAGGGCGCCGAGCACCTTGCGCACGTACGACTCGTCGGCGCCCTGCAGCGGCCGCAGCTCGGTGACGTCCATGCCGCCCTCGGTGAGGGTGCCGGTCTTGTCGAGGCAGACGGTGTCGATGCGGGCGAGGCCCTCGATGGCGGGGAGCTCCTGGACGAGGCACTGTTTTCGGCCAAGCCGGATGACGCCTATCGCGAAGGCGACGGAGGTGAGGAGCACCAGCCCCTCCGGGACCATCGGCACGATCCCGCCGACCGTCCGCGCGACCGAGTCCTTGAAGCCGTGCTCCTTGACGAAGAGTTGGCTGATGACCAGGCCGATCGCGGTCGGGATCATCATCCACGTCACGTACTTGAGGATCGTGGAGATACCGGTGCGCAGCTCGGAGTGGACGAGGGTGAAGCGCGAGGCCTCCTCGGCCAGTTGGGCGGCGTACGCCTCCCGGCCCACCCTGGTCGCCTGGAACGCGCCGCCGCCGGCCACCACGAAGCTGCCCGACATCACCTGGTCCCCGGGCCGCTTGACCACCGGGTCGGCCTCGCCGGTGAGCAGCGACTCGTCGATCTCCAGGCCGTCGGCCTCGACGCACACCCCGTCGACCACGGCCTTGTCACCGGGCCCGATCTCGATGAGGTCGTCCAGCACGATCTCCGAGGTGCTGACCTGGGCGGCGACCCCGTCCCGCCGTACCGTCGGCTTCGCCTCCCCGATCACGGCCAGGGAGTCGAGGGTCTTTTTCGCCCGCCACTCCTGGATGATCCCGATGCCGGTGTTGGCGATGATCACGTACCCGAACAGGCTGTCCTGGAACGGCGCGACGAACAGCATGATCAGCCAGAGCACACCGATGATCGCGTTGAACCGGGTGAAGACGTTGGCCCGGACGATCTCCGCCATCGACCGGCTGCTGCGCAGGGGAACGTCGTTGACCTGCCCCCGGGTCACCCGCTCGGCCACCTCGGCCGCGGTCAGTCCGCGCGCTGTCACGGTGGCGGTCACAGGGTGCACAGGGTCGAGCTCGGCGCCCGCGTCGATGTGCGTCATGCATCCGACGGTACGTGCGGATTTGCGGCTTCACCCGCCGAGTGGGCGGAAGATCCGACCTGGGGAGGAGCAGACTCGTACGGCGGTAGTACGGCCTATTCGGCCGAGTCGGCCTCCAGGGCCGCCGCCCGCTTGATCGCCGCGTCGCGCCGCCGGACGAAGTAGATGCCGTACAGCCCGAGCACGCCGCCGGCGAGGCACGTCCACAGCCACCACAGGTGCCCGTGGTCGTCGTACCAGCCGTAGAAGGGCAACTGCACCAGGAAGAGGACGAACCACAGGATCGTGCCGCCGGTGATGGTGGCGACCACGGGGCCCTCCAGGGGCTCCGGCGCCTCGTGCTGCGGTGTCCACTTCGCCATGGGGACAGCTTACGAGGCGATCACATCTACGCGCGGAGATGGTCACCGGCGATCTCATATGTTCATACTGAAACCGTTTGCGCCTGTCCACTTCTGCTCGTAGGAACGTCCAATGCACACCGCCCTTGACCGCTATTTCAAGATCTCCGAGCGGGGCAGCACCCTGCCCCGCGAGATCCGGGGCGGGTTCGCCACCTTCTTCGCGATGGCCTACATCATCGTGCTGAACCCGATCATCCTCGGCAGCGCGAAGGACATGTACGGGCACCACCTGGACAACGGCCAGCTGGTCACGGCGACCGCCGTCACGGCCGCCTTCACCACCCTCCTGATGGGCGTCGTCGGCAACGTCCCGATCGCCCTCGCCGCCGGCCTCGGCGTGAACTCGGTCGTCGCGCTCCAGCTCGCCCCCCGGATGTCCTGGCCGGACGCGATGGGCATGGTCGTCCTCGCCGGTTTCATCGTGATGCTCCTGGTCGCCACCGGCCTGCGCGAGCGCGTCATGAACGCCGTCCCCTTCGGCCTGCGCAAGGCGATCTCCATCGGTATCGGCCTGTTCATCATGCTGATCGGGCTCGTCGACTCCGGCTTCGTCTCCCGCATCCCGGACGCCGCCCAGACCACCGTCCCGCTCCAGCTCGGCGCCGACGGTCACCTCAACGGCTGGCCGGTCCTCGTCTTCATCCTCGGCGCGCTGCTCACCCTCGCGCTCATCGTCCGCAAGGTCTCCGGCGCGATCCTGATCTCGATCGTCACCATGACCGTCCTCGCGGTGATCATCGACGCGGTCGCCAAGGTGCCCTCCTGGGGCCTGACCACCCCGAAGTGGCCCGGCAACCCCGTCGCCACCCCCGACTTCGGCCTGATCGGCAAGGTCAGCCTCTTCGGCGGCTTCGACAAGGTCGGCGTGCTGACCGGCATCCTCTTCGTCTTCACGGTCCTGCTGTCGTGCTTCTTCGACGCGATGGGCACGATCATGGGCGTCTCCGACGAGGCCAAGCTGACCAACGCCAAGGGCGAGATGCCCGGCATCAACAAGGTCCTGTTCGTGGACGGCCTCGCGGTCGCGGCCGGCGGCGCCAGCTCCTCCTCGGCCACCACCGCCTTCGTGGAGTCCACGGCCGGCGTCGGCGAGGGGGCCCGTACCGGATTGGCGAACGTCGTCACCGGCGGACTCTTCGCGATCGCGCTGTTCCTGACCCCCGTCGCCACCATGGTCCCGTCCCAGGCGGCCACCCCGGCGCTGCTCGCGGTCGGCTTCCTGATCCTGTCCAACTCGGTCAAGGAGATCGACTGGGCGGACTACACGATCGCCGTCCCCGCCTTCATCACCATGGTGATGATGCCCTTCACCTACTCGATCACCAACGGCATCGGCATGGGCTTCATCACCTTCGTGGTGCTGCGCCTGGCCGCCGGACGGGGCCGGGAGATCCCGGTGCCGATGTACGTCGTCGCGGCGGTGTTCGGCTTCTACTACCTGATGCCGGCGCTGGGTCTGACCTGACCTGACCGGTCAGGTCACCCCGTAGAACTTCTCCGTCTCCTCGACGGCGGTCTGGAACCGCTCGTCGAAGTCGTCTCGAATGAGCGTCCGGACCACGTAGTCCTGGACGCTCATTCCCCTTTTCGAGGCGTGGTCCCGGAGCCGGGCGAGCAGCTCCCCGTCTATCCGCAGGCTGAGCACTTCGGTCCCCATGCAGTCGAGGGTCGCTGGCCGGGTTCCGGTGATGTTCACTTTCCGCCGTCGACTCACTCGTACGGGTGATGCCGCGGTTTGCGTGGCCGGAGTCACGGGAATCCGGGTGCGCCCCAGCTTGTTTAGAGAGAGTAATGAGTTACGCTAAAGAGATGCCGGACCTCACCCATGGCGACGACGCTGCCGCCGTGAACTCGCTTCGCTCAGCTGTCATGCGGCTGTCCCGTCGGCTCAAGCACCAGCGGGTCGACGAGTCGCTCAGCCCCACCGAGATGTCGGTGCTGGGCACCCTGTCCAACTGGGGCCCGTGCACGCCGGGCGAGCTCGCCCGCAAGGAGCATGTGCAGCCGCCGTCGATGACCCGCATCGTCGCGCTGCTGGAGGCCAAGGGGCTGGTGCGGCTTGAGCCGCACCCCGAGGACCGGCGCCAGAAGGTCGTCACCAAGACCGAGCAGGCCGAGGCCATGCTCGAGGAGAGCCGCGCCAAGCGGAACGCGTTCCTGGCCAACCTGGTCGAGGGCCTGGACGAGGACGAGTGGGCGAAACTGCGCGCCGCCGCCCCCGTACTGGAGAAGCTCGCGCATCTCTGAGCCACATCTGTAAGCAACTTCGAGGAGGCGAACCCTTTTGAGTACGGGATCCGGAGCAGACTCCGCCCCCGCACCGAAGTCCACCCACAACTCCCCGCCCGCCCCGAGACCCGCCCGCAAGTCCTCGATGTTCAGCTCGCTGAAGGTCCGCAACTACCGGCTCTTCTTCGTCGGCCAGGTCGTCTCCAACATCGGCACCTGGATGCAGCGCATCGCCCAGGACTGGCTGGTCCTCAGCCTCACCGGCTCCGCGACCGCCGTCGGCGTCACCACGGCTCTGCAGTTCCTGCCGATGCTGCTCTTCGGCCTGTACGGCGGTGTCCTCGTCGACCGGCTGCCCAAGCGCCGCACGCTGCTGTTCACACAGACCTCGATGGGCGTCGCCGGCATCGCGCTCGCGCTGCTGACGCTCTCCGGCCATGTCCAGGTCTGGCACGTCTACCTCGCCGCCTTCGCCGTCGGCCTCGCGACCGTCGTCGACAACCCGGCCCGGCAGTCCTTCGTCTCCGAGATGGTCGGCCCGGACCAGCTGCAGAACGCGGTCAGCCTGAACTCCGCCAACTTCCAGTCCGCCCGCCTGGTCGGCCCCGCCGTCGCGGGCCTGATGATCACCGGCGTGGGCACGGGCTGGGCCTTCCTCTTCAACGGCCTGTCCTTCGTCGCCCCGATCGCCGGCCTGCTGCTGATGCGCGCCCGCGACCTGCACGTCGTCGAGCGTGCCCCGCGCGGCAAGGGCCAGCTGCGGGAGGGCCTGCACTACGTCGCCGGGCGCCCCGACCTGATCTGGACCATCGTCCTGGTCGGCTTCATCGGCACCTTCGGCTTCAACTTCCCGGTCTACCTCTCGGCCTTCGCGGACGACGTCTTCCACGCGGGCGCCGGCTCCTACAGCGCGTTCAACACGCTGATGGCGGTCGGCTCCCTGGTCGGCGCCCTGCTCGCGGCCCGGCGCGGCACCGCGAAGATGCGGGTGATGATCGGAGCGGCGGCGGCCTTCGGCGCGCTGGAACTCGTCGCCGCGACCGCCCCTTCCCTCTGGCTCTTCGCCCTGCTCATGGTCCCGATCGGCATGTTCGGCATGACGATCAACGTCACCGCCAACACCAGCATCCAGATGGGCACCGACCCCGCCATGCGCGGCCGCGTCATGGCCCTCTACATGATGGTGTTCCTCGGCGGCTCCCCGGTCGGCGCGCCCATCGCGGGCTGGATCACGGACGCGTACGGCGTCCGCGCGGGCCTCGCGGTCGGCGGCGCGATCGCGGCCACGGCGGCGGTCGTCATCGGCCTGGTGCTGGCCCGCGTGGGCGGCCTGCGGCTGTCGGTCGGCTGGAACGGCGGCCACCCGCACGTCCGGTTCGTGCCGCGGGAGCGGCGGGAGGAGCTGACGGCGGTGGCGTGAAGCCAGGGGGCTACACGCGCCGCTCCAGCAGCTGTCCGGGCCACTTTTCCTCGACCATGAAGGCCTGCACGCGGGTGAAACCGTTGCTCTCGTAGTAGCGGACGAGCTTGCCGTCGTCGCCGGCGTAGCAGTCGACCCGCAGCAGGGAGACCCCCTCCCGGCGGGTCTGCTCCGCCGCGTGCGCGAGCAGCGCGCTGCCGATGCCATGGCCCTTGAAGCGGCGGTCGGAGGCGAGCCAGTGGATGTACCGCTCGGGCTCGCCCACCGGCGGCAGGTGGGACAGGTAGGCGCCGGGCGAGTCCGTGAGGGTCAGGGTGGCGGCCGGCACTCCGTCGGCCTCGGCGATGTACGCGGTGCCCTCGTCCATGTACCGCCCGACCGATTCGACGGTCCTCGGGAACCCCGACAGGGGCTTGCTGCCCCACTGCCCGGTCCGCCCCTGCGCGACCAGCCACTCCACACAGCTGTCGAGCATGCCGAGTATCACGGGGATGTCGTCCGGCCCGCCTTCTCTGATGCTGATCTCCATGCCCTCATGGTGGCAGGCTGACCCGCATGAGACTCTTCGCCGCCGTGCTGCCACCGGAGGATGTCGCCGCTGAACTGGCCGCGGAAGTGGCCGAGTTGAAGCGACTGCCCGGCGCGGAGGGGCTGCGCTGGACCGGCCGCCCGGGCTGGCACTTCACTCTGGCCTTCTACGGCGAGGTCGACGACGACGTCGTAACGGAACTGTCGGCCCGGCTGGCGCGGGCCGCGCACCGGACCGGGCCCTTCGCGCTCGCGCTGCGGGGCGGGGGACAGTTCGGGCACGGGCGGGCGCTGTGGGCCGGGGCGGAGGGCGGGCTGCCCACGCTGCGGCTGCTCGCGGACCGGGCGGAGGCGGCGGCGCGGAAGGCGGGCGTGGAGATGGGGGAGCACCGGCGCTACAAGCCCCATCTGACGGTGGCCCGCAGCCGGGAGGCGTTCGACACACGGCCGTACCTGGAGGCCCTCGCGGGCTTCACGAGCCGGACCTGGACGGTGGACGAGCTGGTGCTGGTGCGCAGCAACCTGCCGGTGTCCGGGGTGCCGGGGGAGCAGCCGCGGTACGAGGTGGTCGCCCGCTGGGCGCTCGGCGGGGCCGGTTAGGCTCGGGTACGTGGACCCGAAAACCCGGAACCGGATCATGGCCGGTGCGCTTGTGCTTCTACTCGTGGTCGTCGTCGTGGCGGCGGCTGTCAGGTAAGGGGAACTGCGGCCGGTTCTCGGCTGCGGGCCGTATGTGGCCGGTCGCGCAGTTCCCCGCGCCCCTGGGCGGCGCCCTCACGGCGTTACCAGGCGAAGGCCTCCGGAGACGGCCCCGGACCCGGGAAGATCTCGTCCAGGCCTGCCAGCAGCTCCTCGCTCAGCTCCAGCTCCACCGCCCGCAGCGCCGACTCCAGCTGCTCCGCCGTGCGCGGGCCGACGATCGGGCCGGTGACTCCCGGGCGCGTGAGCAGCCAGGCCAGAGCGGCCTCGCCGGGCTCCACGCCGTGCTTGTCCAGCAGGTCCTCGTACGCCTGGATCTGGGCCCGGATCGTGGTGTTGGCGAGGGAGTCCGCGGCCCGGCCGCTCGCCCGGCGCCCGCCCTCGACCTCCTTCTTGATGACCCCGCCCAGGAGTCCGCCGTGCAGCGGCGACCAGGGGATGACCCCGAGGCCGTACTCCTGCGCGGCCGGGATCACCTCCATCTCCGCGCGCCGCTCGGCGAGGTTGTACAGGCACTGCTCGCTGACCAGCCCGATCGTCCCGCCGCGGCGGGCGGCGATCTCGTTGGCCTGGGCGATCTTGTACCCGGGGAAGTTGCTGGACCCCACGTAGAGGATCTTCCCCTGCTGCACCAGCACGTCGATCGCCTGCCAGATCTCCTCGAAGGGAGTGCGGCGGTCGATGTGGTGGAACTGGTAGACGTCGATGTAGTCGGTCCGCAGCCGCTTCAGGCTGGCGTCCACGGCCCGCCGGATGTTGACGGCGGAGAGCTTGTCGTGGTTGGGCCAGGCGTCGCCGTCGGCGGCCATGTTGCCGTACACCTTGGTGGCGAGGACGACCTTGTCGCGGCGGCCCTCGCCCTTCGCGAACCAGTTTCCGATGATCTCTTCGGTACGGCCCTTGTTCTCGCCCCAGCCGTACACGTTCGCGGTGTCGAAGAAGTTGATGCCGGCGTCCAGCGCCGCGTCCATGATCGCGTGACTGTCGGCCTCGTCGGTCTGCGGTCCGAAGTTCATCGTCCCGAGGACCAGTCGGCCGACCTTGAGTCCCGTGCGTCCGAGCTGCGTGTACTTCATGGTTGACAAGCCAACGACGTGGAGTGCGCTCTAGGCAAGGTCAGGAGTACAGCGCGGCGAACACGGCCCGCACCCGGGTGCCGTCCGGCGACTGCCAGGCACCGGTGACATGGCCGGTCGCGGCCTCGGGGCGGGTGTCGGGGGCGGTGGGGTCGAGGACGCGGTGGATGCGGAGGGTCGTGCCGTCCGGGGCGGGGAGCGCGGTGCCGGTCGCGTCGTCGGCGACCTCGACCGGGCGGGAGGGGGCGGGGAGACCGGGACCGGTGTAGGAGCGGGCCACCTCGTGGTCGGGGGTGTCCGTGATGCTCTGGGCCATGGCCTGGGCGCGGCCCTCGATGAGGGCGAGGAGCTCGGTGCGGAGTACCGGATCGTGGGTGCCGTCGTAGGCCCAGCGCGGGCCCAGCACGCCGTGCTCCATGGTGCCGACGAGGGCGTGTTCGGCGCCGGGGAGAGGGGCGCCGCGGTAGGTGAGGGGCACGTGGTAGGCGACGGGCGCGGGGCCGGCGGTGTCGACGGCAACCATGAACTCGATCCCGACCTCGCCCTCCGGGTCGTCCAGCCGGAACCCGCCGGCCTTGGTCAACTCGGGTGCGGCCGGGCCGCCTTGATACCACGGGCGGGTGGGCAGCCAGTCGGTGAGCAGCTCCAGCTTGGTGGGCTTGAGGGTGGTGTGGTGGATGATCGCCATGCGACGGATTCTGCCAGTCAGTCGCGGGGGAACTCGTCGGTCTTGAGGGTGAGACCGAGGTGGGTGGTCGTCATGTCGACGGCCACTCCGAAGGCCACGGAGAGTTCACTGACGTACTCGCCGTCCTTGGGCTGGGTGCAGAGGTGGCACTTGCCCTGGTAGGGGTCGGCGATGAGGTAGACGGGGACCTCGGCGAGCGCGTATGCCGCCTTCTTGGGGCCGTAGTCGTTGGCGGCCGTGTTCTTGGAAATGACCTCGGCGACGAACTCGACGTCCTGATAGCGCCAGCGTCCCTTGTCGTCCCGCACCGAACGGTCGGCCACGGCTGCCACGTCACAGGCGAAGCCGTTGAGATGCCCGGGGAAGTCGATTCTCACGTCCGAGGCCAGCCGGGTGCGCGGATACTTGGCCCGCAGCTGCTCCAGGATGTCGAAGACGATCTGGAAATGGGTGTGCCGCTGCGGTGACATGAAGATGTTTCCCCCGACGATCTCGACCTTCGTTCCCTCGGGGATGGGCATCTTCTCGAGCCACTCGAACATGACGTCCAGAGTGAGCTCGCCGCTCGCTTCGGCCATCTCGATCCTGTCTTCAACGACGGTCACCGTGGCGCTCCTCCCCGGCTGCCCCACGAACAGGTGCAGCCGCGCAGTACAACGATACGCACGGTGACCAGGACACGCGGAGAGGAACACATGCCCGAACTCGATCCCGTCCCCCTCCTCCGAGCCACCCTCGGCGAGGACAACATCCTCGGCATCCACCTGCACGCCGGGCGCTGACACAGGAGTTGATGAAGGTGTCCGGCGGCGCCAACCGCGGTACCCGCGCAACTGCGAGTACCTGTACGGGGAGTGGCTGCGCGGCGACTACGAGCGGGGGGTCGTGCCGGGGCCGGAGGTCATGCCCGATCTCGCGCCCCTCCTCACCATGACCCTCCTCGGGAACAGCACCCTCCACGGGCCCCCGCCCGCCGAACTCCTCGACCCCGTGCCGCCCGCCGACCTGCGGCGGGCGATCGTCGCCGGCGTGCCGGGGCTGATGGCGGACCTGGACAGCGACACCCGGAACGTCCTGCTCACCCTCGCCCGGATCTGGAGCACGCTCGTCACCGGCCGTATCCGTTCCAAGGACGCCGCCGCGGAGTGGGTGCTGGCGCGGCTGCCGGAGGAGCACCGGCCGGTGATGGCACACGCGCGTGCCGTCTATCTGGGGGAGGAGGGGGAGGAGCCGGGCGGGCTTCGGTCAGGGGCGCGGGCCTGCGCCGAGTTTCTGCGCCGGGCCGTCGAGGGTCACTC
This sequence comes from Streptomyces sp. NPDC047081, assembly GCF_040643775.1. Lineage (NCBI taxonomy): Bacteria > Bacillati > Actinomycetota > Actinomycetes > Kitasatosporales > Streptomycetaceae > Streptomyces > Streptomyces sp. NPDC047081. The sequence continues at coordinate 128,367 of NZ_JBEYUY010000011.1, forward strand.
CTCGTAGGGCTCGCCGACGTCCCACGCCTGGTGCATCGCGTCCGCGAAGGCCGCCGCGATCCTGTGCTCGCCGCTCGCGTTCGGGTGTGTGCCGTCGTACGTGTCGAGGTTGATGTCGTACGACGGTGGCGGGGACGCCAGGAGAAGGGGGGAGCGGGGCTCGTCCAGGTCGGCGATCGTCTTCGCCAGGAGTTCGTTGAAGCGGGTGACCTGCGCGGCGAAGGGGGCGTCCGTCGTGGCGCGGACGTTCGGGATCACCGGGAGGACCGCCATGCGGACGCGCGGGTTGGCCGAGCGGGCCTCCGCGACGAAGCGGTGGACGTTCTCGGCGGTCTGCTCCGCGTTCGTGTAGAAGCCCAGGTCGATGAGGCCCAGCGACACCAGCAGCACATCCGCCCGGCACGACCGCACCGCCTCCGCGATCAGCGGCGCCATGTGCTGCCAGCCCTCGCCCCAGCCCGCCAGATGGGCGCGCGGGAAGTCGGGGTCGGCGTACTCGTACGAGACCGGCGCCCCCGCCGCCTTGTCGTACAGCGTCTCGCGCGGGCCGACCAGCGCGAACGGGCCGCCGTACGTGTCCCGCAGGTGCTGCCACATCCGGTACCGCCAGGTGTGTTCGCCCGCGCTCCCGATCGTCATGGAGTCGCCGACCGGCATGAACCTAAGCATCCGCTCATGATGGACGATCGGCGGGGGATCCATGGGACGGGTGGGGTGTGAAGCCTGACACCTTGCTGACAGTCCGGGTGCGATCAGTGAACCTCCCGGCGGGATGGCAGGCTTGGGGCATGCGCCGACCGTTCGCTCTCCTCGCCGGGATCCTGCTCGTGGGCGCCTTCGCGCTGCCCGCCTCCGTCGCCTCCGCCGCAGACGACGACGGCAAGGGGGACCAGGGGTTCACCATCAAGGACCCGCGGATCACCGAGTCCAGCGGTCTCACCGCCTCGCACCTCCACCCGGGCATCTACTGGACCCACAACGACCAGGACACGGGCAAGGGCGTCCACCTCTACGCCGTGGACAGCGGCACCGGGAAGACGGTCGCGACGATCACCCTCACCGGGGTGGGCACACAGCGCGACGTCGAGGCCGTCGCCATGGGCCCCGGCAACCAGATCTACGTCGGTGACATCGGCGACAACGACGGCGTGACCTGGCCGTACGTCTGGATCTACAAGTTCCCTGAGCCGAAGGTCCTCAAGGACCAGTCGATCCGGGCCACCCAGTACGTCGTGAAGTACACCGACGGCTCCCGCGACGCCGAGTCCCTCCTCGTCCACCCCAAGACGGGGCGCGTCTACATCATCGACAAGCACGAGGACGGCGGACACCTCTACGAGGGCCCGGCCACCCTCTCCTCCACCGGCACCAACGTCTTCAAGCCGGTCAAGCCCGTCGACCTGTGGGCCACCGACGCCGCCTTCTCGCCGAACGGCGAACGGGTCGTCGTACGCGGGTACCTGGGCGGCATCTGGTACGACTGGAACGGCGGCGACCTCAAGCGCGGCGGCCGTTTCGACGTGCCCCTCGGGCAGGGCGAGTCCGTCTCCTACTCCGCCGACGGCACGAAGATCCTGCTCGGCATGGAGGGCGCCAACAGCGAGGTGCAGGCCCAGGACGCCCCCGGCGGCGCCGCCGGCACCGGCTCCGACTCGCCCTCGTCCAGCGGGAGTTCGGGTGCGTCGGGGGACAGCGGCGACAACGCCGGCGGGAAACTCAAGGTCGGCGCCCTCGCCGTCGCGGTCGTGGCGGCGGTGCTGTTCGGTTTCCGGCGGCTGACCCGGCGTAACTAGCGGGTCGCGTGGGGACATTGGCCGGCATTCGGCCCTGCCCCAGTGCTTGACGTGTTCATGGTGGCTGGCTTCCATGGGAGATGCCGGGTTGTGGGAGCGCTCCCACTCGTTCCGGGCCCGAGCCTCCCGAACTCCCGAGAGGAAGCAGCGACATGTTCCGCAGCCTGCGAAGAGCGCTGTGCGCCGGTGCGGCGGCGCTCCTGCTGCCGCTGGCCGGCGCCGGGGTCCATCCGGCGGACGCGGCCGAGGCGCCCGGTGCCGGGTACTGGCACACCAGCGGCCGGCAGATCCTGGACGCGGCCGGGCAGCCGGTCCGGATCGCCGGGATCAACTGGTTCGGCTTCGAGACCGGCAACTACGTGGTCCACGGGCTCTGGTCCCGCGACTACAAGTCCATGATCGACCAGATGAGGTCGCTGGGCTACAACACCATCCGGCTGCCCTACAGCGACGACATCTTCAAGTCCTCCACCGTCCCCAACAGCATCGACTTCAGCAGCGGCAAGAACGCCGACCTGCAGGGCCTCAACTCCCTTCAGGTGATGGACAGGATCGTCGCGTACGCCGGTCAGGACGGGCTCAAAGTCATCCTCGACCGGCACCGGCCCGACGCGGGCGGGCAGTCGGCGCTCTGGTACACGGCGGCGGTCCCCGAGTCGACCTGGATCGCCAACCTCAAGGCGCTGGCGGCCCGTTACAAGGGCCAGGACACCGTCGTAGGCATCGATCTGCACAACGAGCCGCACGATCCCGCCTGTTGGGGCTGCGGGGACACGGCCACCGACTGGCGGCTGGCCGCCCAGCGGGCCGGGAACGCCGTGCTGGGGGTCAACCCCGCGCTGCTGATCTTCGTCGAGGGTGTGCAGACGTACAACGGCGTGTCCGGGTGGTGGGGCGGCAACCTGATGGGGGTCGCGCAGTACCCCGTGCAGCTCGATGTCGCGGGCCGGGTCGTGTACTCCGCGCACGACTACGCGACCAGCGTGGCCCAGCAGCCGTGGTTCGGTGACGCGTCCTTCCCGGACAACATGCCGGGCATCTGGGACAAGTACTGGGGCTACATCTTCAAGCAGAACATCGCGCCGGTGTGGGTGGGCGAGTTCGGTACGACGCTGGCGTCGGCCGTCGACCAGAAGTGGCTTGCGGCGCTGGTGAGTTACCTGCGGCCCACGTCGACGTACGGGGCCGACTCCTTCCACTGGACGTTCTGGTCGTGGAACCCCAACTCCGGTGACACGGGCGGCATCCTCAAGGACGACTGGACGACCGTGGACACCGTGAAGGACGGGTATCTCGCAAGCGTGAAGGCGCCGCTGTTCCCGGGCACGGGCGGCGGAAGCGGCGGTGGCTCCCCGGGGTCGGCCGCGTGCGGTGCCGCCTACACCGTCAGCAGCGACTGGGGGAGCGGGTTCAACGCCGAGGTGAAGGTCACCAACACCGGTACGGCGGCGATCTCGTCCTGGAAGGTGACCTGGACCTGGAGCGGCGGCCGGCAGGTCACCACCATGTGGAACGCCTCGTACACCCAGAGCGGCGCCACCGTGACCGCGGTGAACGCCGCGCACAACGGGAGTGTGCCGGTGGGTGGTTCGGTGACCTTCGGGTTCGGGGGCGCGCCCGGGGGCGGGGGTGTGCCGACGGTCAGCTGCGCTTCGGCATGAGCCCGTGCAACCGGCGCGGCTTGGGGGCGTCGAGCACGCTGACGCCGTTGTAGCGGAGGCCCAGGACGAAGAACATGGGAGTGGTGAAGAGCGCGACGGCGATCGCGATGATGCTGATGGGGAACAGGACCGGTAGCGACTGGCCCTCGGGCAGCGTCTTGCCGCCTTCGTGGACGGCGTAACCGAAGGCCACGACGAGGACGAGCAAGGACACTGCGGCAAGAGTCCGCAGGATGCCGGCGGTCCGGCGGGTACGGGCCTCGTCGCGGACCTGGGCCACGATGGCGGCGTCGCACTCCGAGCAGGTCAGTTGCACGGTGTGCTTGCCCGATGCCGGCCGGCGCACCCGGTACTCGGTGTCCTGCCAGGCGATCCTGCGGGTCCTGTTCACCACGCCGGTCGTCTTGTCGCTGAGGATGTGGCGCACCGCGACCTGCACGGTGCCGGGTATCGGTCTGTTCATGCCACAGCCGTACCCAGCGCACAGGGCCCTGTCACCGACAGGGCCCTGCAACAAGCTGCACGACCACGTGAACAACTACGTGGACAACCACGCAGGTCGGCCAGGGAGTTACAGCTTCTCGATCACGTAGTCGACGCACTTCGTCAGCGCGTCGATGTCCTCCGGGTCGATCGCCGGGAACATGGCGACGCGGAGCTGGTTGCGGCCGAGCTTGCGGTAGGGCTCGGTGTCGACGATGCCGTTGGCGCGCAGCACCTTGGCGACGGCGGCAGCGTCGACCTCGTCGGTGAAGTCGATCGTGCCGATGACCTGTGAGCGCTTCGCCGGGTCCGCGACGAACGGGTTGGCGAACTTCACGTCCTCGGCCCAGCCGTACAGCGTGCGCGCGGAGGTGGCCGTGCGGCGGACCGCCCAGTCCAGGCCGCCCTGGCCGTTGATCCACTCCAGCTGCTGGTTCAGCAGGAAGAGGGTGGAGAGCGCCGGGGTGTTGTACGTCTGGTTCTTGCGGGAGTTGTCGATCGCCGTCGGCAGGCTGAAGAACTCCGGGATGTGCCGTCCGCTCGCGTGGATGCGCTCGGCGCGCTCGATCGCGGCCGGGGAGAAGACGCCGATCCACAGGCCGCCGTCGGAGGCGAAGGACTTCTGCGGGGCGAAGTAGTAGACGTCCGTCTCCGCCACGTCCACCGGGAGGCCGCCGGCGCCGGAGGTTGCGTCGACCAGGACCAGGGCGCCCTCGTCGGCATCGGCCACGCGCTTGATCGGCATGGCGACGCCGGTCGAGGTCTCGTTGTGGGTGAAGGCGTAGACGTCGACGCCCGCCTCGGCAACCGGGTCGGGGTGCGTGCCGGGGTCGGTGGTGATGACGTCGGGCTCCGCCAGCCAGGGGGCGAGCTTCGCGGCCTTGGCGAACTTCGAGCTGAACTCGCCGAAGCTGAGGTGCTGCGACTTGTTCTCGATCAGGCCGTGCGTCGCGATGTCCCAGAACGCGGTCGACCCGCCGTTGCCGAGGACGACCTCGTAGCCCTCGGGCAGCTGGAACAGCTCGGAGATGCCCTCACGCACCTGGCCGACCAGGTTCTTGACCGGGGCCTGGCGGTGAGAGGTACCGAGCAGGGACGCACCGGTGGCGGCGAGCGCGTCCAGCGCTTCCGTCCGCACCTTGGAGGGGCCCGCGCCGAAACGTCCGTCGGCGGGCTTGATGTCAGCGGGAATCTGGATCTCAGCCACGGGGGGAGCGTAGCCGCTGGAGGAAACGTGGGCGAAACGTCGTCCGTCGGGTGAGACACGGGCGGGCCCGTACGGCCTCTCGTGGAGGGCCGCCTTCCGCGCCACACTCGGGGTCTGGGCGCAGGGGGGCGGGGCCGATGGACAGTGTGGACCACGGGAAGTACGAGTTGCGGCGAAGGCTCGGCCGCGGAGGCATGGGCGACGTCTGGGAGGCCGTGGACCTGGTGATGGAGCGCTCGGTCGTGGTGAAGCTGGTCCGCAAGGACCGCCAGGCCGACAAGGAGATGGGGGAGCGCTTTCTGAGGGAGTGCAAGCTCATCGGGCGGTTACAGCATCGCAACGTCGTACGTGCCTACAGCTGTGGATGGGACAAGGTCGACGGCCGCAGCGTGATGTACCTCGTCCTGGAGTTGCTCGACGGCATGTCCTTGGGCGACCGGATCCGGGAGGAGAGCAGAGGGAAGCGCCGGCTCTCGGTGGAGGACACGCTCGCTTGGGGCGTCGACATCTGCCAGGGGCTCGCGGCCGCCCATGAGAAGGGGCTCGTCCACCGCGACCTCAAACCGGACAACGTCCAGATCACCGCCGAGGGCACCGCCGTCATCCTCGACTTCGGGCTCGCCTGTCTCCAGGAGGACGAGCGGGGGACCCGGATCTCCGAGGAGGGTCTGATCGTGGGGACGGCCGCGTACATGTCCCCGGAACAGACCAAGGGCCGGCGGGTCGACCAGCGCTCGGACCTGTATTCGCTCGGTTGCCTGCTGTACGAGATGCTCACCGGCGATCCGCCTTTCCAGGGCTGGAACGTCATCCAGGAACACCAGCGGAAACCGCCGCTGCCGCCGAGGAGGATACGGGCGGACATCCCGGACGCCCTGGAAGAGCTCGTACTCGACCTGCTGGAGAAGCTGCCCGACAACCGTCCGCGGACAGCCGCCGAGGTGGCGCGGAGGCTGAAGGGCGTCGACGTGGTGGCGGCGCACCGGGAACCGGGACTGGATGCCGGTCCCCGACCGCGGACTGAGCAGCGCGAGGAGTGGAGCCCGGGACCGGAGAAGTGGTACGAGGTGGCCGGCGCGAGCCTGATCACCGGTCTCGGCACCTTCGGGCTGCTGTTCGGCGCCGGTGAGGTCGGCGCGGTTCCCTCGGTCGTCTGGGGTGCCGTGTTCGCCGCCGTTCTCTTCGTGTTCGGGGCGATGGCGAACTGGATGAGCCCGGATGCGGACACGGAGCTGGCGTGGAGCTGCCTCGGGGTACTGGGCTGGGTCGCGAGCGTGGTCGGATGCATCTGGCTCATGGCGGCCAGAGGCGACTTCCCCTGGTACTACGACTTTCTGATCGGCCTGGGCCTGAGCGGAGTCGTGCTCGTTCTCGAGTTCCTCGCCGTCATGGTCGGTGACGAGTGGGGCTGGAGCAGGGGTGCGGGCACGATGGCTCTGCTGGGCTCGGGCCTGCTCGCCGCTCTGGGCTGCGTGCTCTTCGCCGCGCACCTGCACTTCGTGTGGTGGACGACCGTCCTGACCGGGCTCGGACTGTGGGCCGGGACGCTCGTCCTCACCTCGATCGCATCCGCAATCGCATACGACCTGGCCCACCGCTGACCGCGGCCTCAGCCCTCCGACGCCCCCAACCGCACCGGCAACTCGAACAGATCGTTCTGGGTCACCACCGGCTTGTTGCGCAACTCGCCTGCCGGTACGGCCAGTTCGAGATCCGGGAAGCGCTCGTACAGCGCCGGGAGCGCCACCGACGCCTCCAGGCGGGAGAGGGCCGCGCCGGGGCAGACGTGGGGGCCGTGGCCGAAGGAGATGTGGCGGTTGGGGGAGGTGCGGGTGATGTCGAAGTCGGCCGCCGTGGGGCCGTGGGCCCGCTCGTCGCGGCCGATCGCGGCGTACGACACGATCAGCGCGTCGCCCGCCGGGAGGATCCGGTCGCCGACCTGGACGTCCTGTGTCGCGAAGCGGATCAGGACGTGCGAGGTGGGGGTGGAGTGGCGGAGGGTCTCCTCGATCACCGAGGACCAGTCCGCCTTCCCGGCGAGGACCAGGGCGCGCTGCTCGGGGTGGCGTGACAGCTGGACCACCGCGTTGACGATGAGGGAGATCGTCGTCTCGTGGCCCGCCGCGACCATCAGCTGGAGCGTGGAGACGATCTCCTCGTCCGTGAGGTGGTCACCGTCCTCGGAGGCCAGGATCAGGGCGGAGGTCAGGTCGTCACCGGGCTCGGCACGCTTGGCGGCGACCGTTGCCACCATGACGCCCGCGAGTTCCGTGAGGGTGGCGATGACCTCGGCGGGCGGGGTCTGCGTCGAGAAGAACTTCTCGAACAGCTCCTTGAGGCGGGGGAGTCGGGACTCCTCGATGCCCATGAGGTCGGCGATGACGTACATGGGGAGGGGGTAGGCGAAGGCCGCCTTCAGGTCGACGACGGCGCCCGGAGCCGGGGACAGGTCGTTCAGGAGGCCTTCGGTCAGCTCCGCTATCCGCTCCCGCATCCGCTCCACCCGCCGCGGCGTCAGCGCCTGCGCGACCAGCGCGCGCATCCGGCGGTGGTCCGCGCCGTCCACGGTCAGCATGGAACGGCCGGGATTGGCGAGCCCGATCAACGGCCAGTCCGGCGGGATCTCACCGCGCTGCCAGGCACCCCAGACGTTGATGTCCTTCACGAGCCGCGGGTCGGTCAGCAGCTGTTTCGCCTCGGCGTGATGCGTGACCGCCCAGACGGGGACCCCGCCCGGGAGTTCCACGGCGGCCAGTGGTCCCGCGGCGCGCAGCCTCGCGCTCTCGCCGTCGAGGTCGGTGACGAAGGGGTCCAGGGCGATACGGGTGTCTTCCATACCGGTGGTCATGGGGTAGCGCCTCCAAGGGCCGGGATCGTCGGAGTGCCGCGCCTGTCTCTCGGGGGTGGGGGAGTGCCGGACGCCGTCGGATCAGAGCGCCGGGAGCGGTGTGAAGCGGACCGGCAGGTGGGTCAGGCCTCTGAGCCAGGGGGAGGGGCGGCGGGTCAGGGATTCGGGCGGGACGGCCAGGTCGATGTCGGGGAGACGGTCCAGTACGACCTCGATGCCCGTGCGCGCGATGACCTCGGCGACCTCCTGCGCGGGGAACGGACACCGGTGCTCCCCGTGCCCGAAGGAGAAGTGCGCGCTGTTGCCGCCGGTGAGCGCGGAGCCGTCGGTACGGACCTGGGGGTCGGAGTTGGCGCCCTGGAGACCGAGCAGGAGCAGGTCCCCGGCGCGGATCCGCCGCCCGCCGAGCTGTGTGTCCCGGGAGGCCCAGCGGCCGGCCACGTTCTGCGTGGGCGTGTCCTCCCACAGCACCTCGTTCATGGCGTCGGCGACGCTGTTGCGGCCGCCGAAGAGCGAGGCCGCGAACCGTTCGTCGGTGAGCATCAGCCGCAGCGAGTTGCCGATCCAGTCGGCCGTCGGCTGATGGCCCGCCGCCATCATCACCATCAGGTCCTGGGCGATCTCCTCGTCGGTGAACCCGCTGCGGTTCGCGAGCATCCGCGATACGACGTCGTCCGCCGGCACGGCCCGCCGCTCGGCCAGCAACCGTGCCATGGACGCGGCCACATGGCCCTGCCCCGCGATCGCCCGCTCCCGCCCGTCGATCATGTCGTTGAGCGCGCTCACCAGCCCCGGCCCCTGCTCGTCCGGGAACCCGAACAGCCGCGCCAGTACCCGTACCGGCAGCAGCATCGCGTACTCGGCGACGAGGTCAGCCCCGCCGTTCGCGCAGATCCCGTCGATCAGCTCGTCCGCGAACTTCTCGGCGTACGTGCGCAGTTCGGACGGGTCGACCGCCTCCAGCGCGTCGCTGATCATCGCGGCGCGCTCGCGATGGCGTTCGCCGACGGTGTAGAGGATCGACGGCTGGCGGCGGCCGATCATCGGCAGCAGCGGCCAGTCGGCGGGGATGCGCTCCCACTGGTTCCACAGGTCCGAGTCCCGGCTGAACAGCACGGGATCGCCGGTGACCTGGTGCAGCTCGCGGTAGCCGAGCACCAGCCAGGCCGGTACGTCCCCGTCCAGCACGACCGGCGCCACGGCACCGTGCTCGCGCCGCATCTCCCGGTACAGCGCGGCCGGTTCGGCCTGGAACCTGGGCCCGCCGAGCGGTACGGGGGCGGGCGTGGGGAAGGGCGTGGGGACGGGCGCGGTCACAGGGCGAACTCCTCACGGCTGGTTTCAGAGGTTGCGGAGTGCAAGGAGCACCTGTTCCAGGACGTCGGGGTCGATGAAGGCCCCCTTGCGCGGGTGGCGGGCGCTGACGCGGCCCGCCGCGAGCAGGTCGGAGAGCAGGATCTTGGTGATGCTGACGGGCAGCCGCAGGCCGGCGGCCAACTCGACGACCGCGGTGGGGCGTTGGGCGAGCCGCAGGATCGTCGCGTGCTCCGACTGCATGCCGGTGGTCGGATCGCACTCGGCGACGACGAGGGTCACCAGGTCGAAGGGGTTGTCCGCGGCGGAGTGGGCGCGGCCACCGGTGAGGGTGTAGAGGCGGTCGGGTGAGTCGTCCCTGCCGGGGCGGCTCATGACGTCCGGGGCTGCGCGGTCAGGTGGAGGCCGAGTTGCTCGACGAGTTCGGTCATGTTGTGGCCGACGAGACCGGCGTCGGCGTCCTCGGCGGTCACGACGGCGAGGTGGGCGCCGTGGCCCGCCTCCACGATGAACAGCACGCCGCCGTAGAACTCGGTCATGGCCGAGCGCACACCTCCGCTGCCGTCCCCGAACTCCATGGACGCGCCGTGCGACAGCGACTGGATGCCGGCGGCGATCGCGGCGAGCTGATCGGCCTGGTCGACGGTGAGTTCGGGCGTCCGGCACAGCTTCAGCCCGTCCCGCGACAACACGAGCGCGTGCCGCGCCCCCGGAGTCCGCTCCAACAATCCCTCGATGAGCCAGGCGAGCTTTTCGTCAGCGGTGGACGTGCCGGTCATGAGGTGGTGGGGCCTTCCTGGTGGGAGGGAGCGGGGAGAGAGGGGGTGGGGGTGGCTGGTTCGGGGGTGTGCGGGGCGCGGGCTTCGGTGGCTTCGGTGGTGTCGGGCATACGGTCGCGGGTCTCGAAGCCGTGCGCTGTGTGTACGTCGATGCCGTGGGCGTCGGCGTCCGGTGCCGGTGGGGCCTGGTCCGAGAGGGAGCCGCGTACGGCCCGGCGGAAGCTGCTGAAGCGGGCGGCGCGGGCGAGGGGGTCGTCGAGGGAGATGCGGGCGGACTCGGGGGCGGAGGGGTCGGCATCGCCGAAGCCGTCGAAACCGTCGGCACGCGCGCGCGTACGTCCACGTTCCCGGTCGAACTCCGCCGCACGCGCGCGTGCCCGCTCCCGCTCACGCTCGGCCTCCGCGAGGGCCCGCCCACGACGCCGCTTGGGCAGCGCCACGGGAAGCCCGTCGCCGAGCGAACCGGCGCCGCGATCGGCGGCCTCATGGGTGCCTGAGCCGTCGAGCCCACCGCCGCTCCGGTGCTCGTCGTCGGACACATGCGCGTGCCCGTCGTACGCCACACGCGCGTGCCCGTTGGAGGACCCCGGCCCCGGTTCGTCCCCCGACACCCACGGCTTCCCGTCGGCCGGCATCCGAGGCGTCCCGTCGGCGGACTTCCGCACCTGCCCGTCGACCGGCAGCGGTAACTCCCCACTCCCCGGCCCGCCTTGACCGTCGTCGGCCACCCGCCCGGCCACCCCCACCCGCGGCAACGTCAGTCCCTCCTGCGGCCCGTTCCCGCTCACGTACTGCTCCGGTACGAGGATGTCCTGCGGGACCAGCATCAGGACGCCCGTGCCGCCGCGGGCCGACGGGCGGTAGGAGACCTTCAGGCCGTACTTGCGGGACAGCCGGCCCACCACGGCCAGGCCGAGGCGGGTGCCCGTGAGGCCGCCGAGGTCGGTCTCGTCGCCGGAGACCGCGCGTTCGGCGCGGCGGAGCTGGACGTCGCCCATCACCAGGCCGCTGTCCTCGACGGAGACGATGACCCCGGCCGGCACCTCCTCGACGTAGACATGCACCTCGGCCGTCGGCGGCGAGAAGTTGGCCGCGTTGTCGAGGAGTTCGGCCAGCGCGTGCATCACACCCTCCGCGGCGTGCCCCGCGACCGCGGCCTCGCTCGCGGAGTGCACCCGCACCCGCCGATACCCGCTGATCCGCCCCATCGCACCGCGCAGAATCGACTCCATGCCGATGGGCCGCGCCCAGCGCCGCCCCGAACGCGCCCCCGCCAGCACCGCCACGGAGTCCGCGAGCCGCCCCGCCTGCGCCGTACGGTGGTCGAGATGGAGCAGGTCGGCCAGGACGTCCTCGTCGTCGTGCCGCTCCTCCATCGCGCGCAGATCGGCGAGCATCCCGGTGGCCAGCGCCTGCATCCGCCCGGCCGCGTTCGCGGTCGCCGAGATCGCCGCGGCCCGCTCCTGGTCGGCCCGCCGCGCCCGTTCGGCCAGCCGCCCGTTCTCCGCGGTGAGCCGCGCCCGCTCCTCGGTGAACTCGGCGCTCAGCACGGCCCGTTCATGCACGAGTTCGGCGGCCAGCCGACCCCGCTCGTGCGTCAGCTCCTCGGTCAGCCGCGCGCGCTCCTGGTCGAACTCAGCGCTCTGCCGGATGCGGTCCTGCAGCAGCCGCCCGGTGTCCGCGGTCACGGCCTCCAGCCGGCGCCGGGTGATCCGTGCCGTCACGACCGCGCGCGTGGCCACGGTGACGGCCACACACAGCAGCAACGCGCCGATGCTCGCGCCGAGACCGAGCTCGGCACGCTGCGACCTCGGCGCCAGCGCGACCGCGCCGGCGACCGCCAGCGCGGCGAGGACGGCGGTGAGCAGGGGTACGGGCGCGAGGCTGCGAAGGCTGGGTCGTTCGCCGGGCAGGGTGGGGGCGGTCATGAATCGGGTCCTCGGTCGGAGTCCGCGGTCGAAGTCTTGCCGTGCGAGAAGCGACACCTGATGCTCAACTGGCGGTCACTATATGGGAGTTCGTGATCGAATTGGGAAGGTTCCGGATGCGTTCACAGTTTCCGCCGCCGATTCGTGAAGCCCTGCGTGAAGCCCTACGGGAAGCTTTGCGCATGGTGATGTTGACAGAGGCATCGTCACTGTCAGTGGCGGGATGCATGCTGGGAGCATGACGGATCTGGAGCGGGAGCTGCGGAGGGTCGTCCGGGGTGAGGTCGGTTTCGGCGTCACCGACCGGGCGCTGGTCACCATGGACGCGTCGAACTACCGGCGGGTCCCGCTGGGGGTCGTGGCCCCTCGCGACGCCGAGGACGTCGCGGCCGTACTGGCGGTGTGCCGCGAGCACGCCGTGCCGGTCGTGGCGCGCGGCGGCGGCACGTCGATCGCCGGCCAGGCCACCGGCACCGGCGTGGTCCTGGACTTCACCCGCCACATGAACCGCCTGGTCTCCCTCGACCCGGCCGCCCGCACCGCCGTCGTCCAGCCCGGCCTGGTCCTGGACCGCCTCCAGGAGGCCGCCGCCCCGCACGGCCTGCGCTTCGGCCCCGACCCCTCCACACACAGCCGCTGCACGCTCGGCGGCATGATCGGCAACAACTCCTGCGGCTCGCACTCGGTCGCCTGGGGCACGACGGCGGACAGCGTGAGCGAACTGGAGGTGCTCACCGCGCGCGGGCAGCGCCTGCGCCCCGGCCAGGGTTGGCAAGGCGCCCCGGAAGGCCTCCGGGCCCTGGTGGACGGGGACTTGGCCCGCCTGCGCACCGGCTTCCCTGACCTGCCCCGCCGTATCTCCGGCTATGCCCTGGACGCCCTGCTCCCCGAGAAGGGCACCGACGTGGCCCGCTCCTTCTGCGGCAGCGAGGGCACGCTGGGCGTGCTGACCGAAGCGGTCGTACGACTGGTCGAGGCACCCCGCGCGCGTGCGCTCGCCGTGCTCGGTTACGCCGACGAGAGCGCGGCGGCGGAGGCGGCGGCGGGCCTGCTGCCGTACCGCCCCCTGACGGTGGAGGGCATGGCGGCGGACCTGGTCCCGGCGTCCAGGGCGACCGGCCTGCCCCGAGGCGGGGCCTGGCTCTTCGTGGAGACGGGCGGAGACACACCGGACGAGGCACGCGCGCGTGCGCGGACGATCGCCGGTGCGGCCGACACGGTCGACTCCCTGATCGTCACCGACCCCGCAGACCAGCGGGCGCTGTGGCGGATCCGGGAGGACGCGAGTGGTACGGCGACGAGGATGCCGGACGGCAGCGAGGCCTGGCCGGGCTGGGAGGACTGCGCGGTTCCGCCGCCCCGGCTGGGCGCGTATCTACGGGACTTCCGCACCCTGCTGACCAGCCACCACCTACGAGGCACCCCGTACGGCCACTTCGGGGACGGCTGCATCCACGTCCGCATCGACTTCGACCTGCTCACGGAGCCGGGCATCGCCCGCTACCGCCGCTTCTCGGAGGAACTCGCCGAACTGGTGGTGGCCCACGGCGGCTCGCTCTCCGGCGAACACGGAGACGGACAGGCCCGGGCCGAGCTGCTGCCGAAGATGTACGGCGAGGACATGGTCGCCCTCTTCGAGCGGGCGAAGGACGTCTGGGACCCGGACGACCTCCTCAACCCCGGCATGCTGGTCCGCCCGTCCCCCCTGGACTCGAACCTCCGCTTCTCGCCCCTGCCCCGCAAGCCGGTCGAGGTGGCCTTCGGCTACCCGTCCGACGGCGGCGACTTCTCGGCGGCGGTACGACGGTGTGTCGGGGTCGCCAAATGCCGTACGACATCGGCCCCCGGGGCATCCGTCATGTGCCCGTCCTTCCGGGCGACCGGCGAGGAGGAGCACTCCACGCGCGGGCGTGCCCGGCTGCTGCACGAGATGCTGGCGGGCGAGGTGGTCACCGACGGCTGGCGGTCGACGGAGGTACGGGACGCGCTGGACCTGTGCCTGTCCTGCAAGGGCTGCCGCTCGGACTGCCCGGTCGAGGTCGACATGGCCACGTACAAGGCGGAGTTCCTGCACCACCACTACGAGGGCCGCCGCCGCCCGGCCGCGCACTACAGCATGGGCCGGCTGCCGGTATGGCTGAACTGGGTGGGCCGCACCCGCACAGCCTGGCTGGTCAACGCCCTCGCCTCGATCGGCCCGTTGGCCTCGCTCGCGAAACGGCTCGGGGGGATCGCGCCCGAGCGGGACATTCCGCGGGTGGCGGACGAGCGGTTCACGCAGTGGTACGGCCGCAGGGCGAGAGAGCAGATGCTGCGGATGATCCGGGAGCACGGGCTGGAGTACGAGGAGCCGGAAGAAGAGGAGACCGAAGAAGAAGCCGCCGAGGAGATCGACGGGGAGACCGACGGGGAGACCGACGAGGATATTGACGACGAAGGCGGCCTGCCCAAGCACGTCATCATCTGGCCGGACACCTTCACCGAGCACCTCTCGCCGGAAGTGGGCAAGGCGGCCGTGCGCGTCTTCGAGGCAGCCGGAATCATGCCGGTCCCGTTGCCGACGCTGCCCAGGCGGGTGAAGGAGGTGAGGGAGGCGGACGGCAGCACGTCGTTCACGCTCCGCCTGTGGCCGGCCCGCCGCCACCGCGTCTGCTGCGGCCTGACGTACATCTCGACGGGCCAACTGGACCGCGCCCGTGAGGTGTTGACGCGCACGCTGGACCAGTTCGGCGTGCTGCTCGACCCCGACCTGGCCGAAGCGCCGACCATCCCCTTCGTCGTCCTGGAACCCAGCTGCGCGGCGGCCCTCCGCACCGACCTCCCCGAACTCCTCCACGACGACCCGCGCGCGGCCCGCCTGGCGGCCTCGGTCATGACCTTCGCGGAGGCCCTGGAACGCCTGGCCCCCGACTGGACCCCACCCGCCCTGAACCGCCCGGTCACCGGCCAGACCCACTGCCACCAGCACGCGGTCCTGGGTGACGCTCCCGACCGCCGCCTGCGCGAGTCGGCAGGCCTGACCGGCGACCTGACAGGCGGCTGCTGCGGCCTGGCAGGCAACTTCGGCTTCGAGAAGGGCCACTACGAGGTGTCGAAGACCTGCGCGGAAGACCAACTGCTCCCGGCAGTACGAGAAGCCCCGCCCGGCACGGCAGTCCTGGCCGACGGCTACTCCTGCCGCACCCAACTGCAACAACTGGCCGGAGTCCGGGGCAGACATCTGGCGGAGGTACTGGCGGAGGGGCTGGACGAAGGGTCGGAGGGCCACCGTTCATAAGGTCGCTCTCAGGTTCATAAGGGAACTCTCAGGTTTGGCGCCCTCTCTCAGGAACCACCTAGGTATTCACAGCGCCTGTTTGCCGTTCCCTCGCCGACTTTGCCGTCCCTTGAGTTCCGCGCCGTGTAGGTTCTTCGACGTCGGGTTCCGGACGCGGAATTCAGCGAATGGCATCACAAGTACAGCGCGAACCAAGGAGTCGGAAATGAGCCTCAAGAAGCTCGCCCCGCTGCCCCCGAAGCCGAAGAACAAGCAGCTGCCGCCCCCGCCCCCGCCGAAGCCGAAGAAGAAGCACCACCCGAAGCCGGCGCCCAAGCCGCTGCCCGGCCAGGACAGCTGAACCAGCTGATTCACACTTGAAGAAAGGGGTCGATGGTGCACCGTCGGCCCCCTTTCTGATTTCCGGGAAAAGGGCAGGAAAGGGAGGGGAATGTGAAATGAGTAGGGATTATGAAGACGATGAGGAGCTCGAATACGAGGAAGACGACTTCACTCCCACCATTCCCGCCCGCACCGCCTTCCGTCGCTTCTGGCCGCTGACCAGAGGCCTGCGCCGCTGGCTGATCCTCGTCTGGGTGTGCACGGTCGTCGCCGCGCTCGCCGAGACCGAGGCGATCCTCGTGTTCAGCGACCTCACCGACAACGCCCTGCAGAAGGGCTCCCTCGCCGCGTTCTGGGGCCCGGCCGTGAAGTGGCTGGGCGTCGCCGTCGTCGGCGCGATCGTCGCGTACGCCGGCAACTCCCTCGCCGCCTGGGTCACCGAACGCTTCGTCATGCGACTGCGCGAGCATGTCTTCGACCACGTACAGCAGTTGCCCCCGCACTTCTTCCAACGCCACCGCCAGGGCGACCTGTTGTCCCGCCTGACCAGCGACGTCGACGCGATCGAGACCATGGTCGTATCGGGCTTGGTCGGTGCCGCCTCGGCGGCCTTCTCCGCCCTCTTCTATGCGGCCGCCGCCTTCTGGCTGCGCTGGGACCTCGCCGCCGCCACCTTCGTCCTCGCCCCCCTCTTCTGGCTCGCGGCCCGCCGCTTCTCCGGCTCCATCAAGGACGTCTCGCGCGAGGGCCGCGTCGCCGACGGCGCGATCACCTCCGTCGTCGAGGAGTCCCTCGGCAACATCGTGCTGACCCAGGCGTACGACCGCCGGGACGCCGAACGCCGGCGGCTGCACGAGGAGGCGACCGCCTGGTTCCGCGCCTCCGTCCGCTCGACCCGCCTCAACGAGGCGTACGAGCAGCTCGTGGCCGTCATCGAGACGGTGTGCGTGCTCGCGGTCATCGGCATCGGCGCCTGGGAGATCTCCACCGGCCGCATGACCCTCGGCCAGCTCCTCGCCTTCGCCGCCTTCCTCGGCTACCTCTACCCGCCGGTCCGCGGCCTCGCCCAGCTGGGCCTCACGGTCACCGCGGCGACCGCCGGCGCCGAGCGCCTCATCGAGATCCTCGACGTCGAACCGTCCGTCACCGACCCCCGCCACGGCACCGAGACCGGCCGCCCCGACGGCACGGTCGAACTCCGCGGCGTCACCTTCACCTACCCCGGCGCCGACACCACGGCCCTCCAGGACCTCTCCTTCACGGTCGCCCCCGGCGAGTTGGTGATCGTCACCGGCCCCAGCGGCGCCGGCAAGTCGACCGTCTCCAAGCTCCTCCTCCGCTTCTACGACCCCGAAGCGGGCGAAGTGCTCCTCGATGGCGTCCCCCTGCGCGACTTCCCCCTCGCCCGCCTGCGCGAGTACGTCACCCTCCTCCCGCAGGAGACCCTCGTCCTGCACGACACCGTCCGCGCCAACATCGCCTGCGGCCGCCCCGGCGCCAGCGACCAGGCCATCGAGGAGGCGGCGCGGGCGGCCGACGCGCACGACTTCATCGTCCGGCTGCCCGAGGGTTACGACACCCGGGTCGACCCCAACTCCGCCCGCCTGTCCGGCGGTCAGCTCCAGCGCCTCGCCATCGCCCGCGCGATCCTGCGCGACGCCCCGGTCCTCGTCCTCGACGAACCGACCACCGGCCTCGACGCGATGGCCGCCCGCCGGGTCGTGAAGCCCCTGCGCCGCCTGATGACCGGCCGTACGACCATCATGATCACCCACGACCTCAACCTCGCCCCCGACGCCGACCGCATCCTGGTCGTCGACCGCGGCCGGATCGTGGAGACGGGCCGCCACGACGAGCTGCTGGCGAGGGGTGGGGCGTACGCCCGGCTGCACCGTTCGCAGAACAGCGCGGTGATGGACACGGGGGAGCTGCGGATGCCGCTGTTCGTGGAACAGCCGGCGGCGCCGGCGCAGGCCGCCTACGGATACGAGGGGTACGACGCGTACGAGGCGTCCTGGCAAACACCGTCGTACACCTATGACGCCTACGACGCCTACCCGCAGTACGGCGGCCACGACCCGTACGCCGCCCCCGTCGCGACGATCCCCACCACCCTCCCCGACGGCCGTCCGCTCTTCCGTGACGAGGAGCCCTGGCCCGGGATCTGACGCGTCTCACACTCCAGGACAGCTGCAAAACGGGTTTACGTGCCTGACCGAGGTCATTACCCTGGACTCGGCAGTGCACCAAGTTGAACGAACCCCGAGCACCAGGACCGCCCGTGACCACGCCCGGCACCACCACCCCGTCCGCAGTGACGCATGCCCCGGCCGTGCCCGGCCCCCGGACCTCGCTCGGTCCGGTGGGCCTGGTGCTGGCGGGCGGTGTCTCCGTGCAGTTCGGCGCGGCGCTCGCGGTGAACCTGATGCCGCGGGCCGGCGCGCTGGGCGTCGTAACCCTGCGGCTCGTGGCGGCGGCCGTGGTCCTGCTCCTCTTCTGCCGCCCCCGTCTGCGCGGCCACTCGCGCTCCGACTGGGGCACGGTGATCGCCTTCGGCGTCACCTTGGGCGCGATGAACGGCCTGTTCTACCAGTCGGTCGCCCGCATCCCGCTCGGCGCGGCCGTCACCCTCGAAGTCCTCGGCCCGCTCGCGCTCTCGGTCCTCGCCTCCCGCCGCCTGGTCAACGTCGTGTGGGCCGGGCTCGCCCTGGCGGGCGTCTTCCTGCTCGGCGGCGGTGGCTTCGACGACCTCGACCTCGTCGGGGCGGCCTTCGCGTTGAGCGCGGGCGCGATGTGGGCGGCGTACATCGTCTTCAGCGCGCGCACGGGCCGCCGCTTCCCGCAGGCCGACGGCCTTGCCCTCGCGATGGCGGTCGGGGCGCTGCTGATGCTTCCGCTGGGCATAGCGGAATCGGGTACGAAGCTCCTCGACCCCACCACGATCGCCCTCGGCTCGGCGGTCGCGGTGATGTCCTCGGTCCTGCCCTACACCCTCGAACTCCTCGCCCTCCGCCGCCTCCCCGCCTCCACCTTCGCCATCATGATGAGCCTGGAACCGGCCCTGGCGGCCACGGCCGGCTTCCTCATCCTGGGCCAGGCCCTCAGCCTGGTGCAGGCAGCGGCGATCGCGCTGGTGATCGCGGCGAGCATGGGGGCGGTGCGGACACAGGTGGGGCGGGGCAAGGCCGGTACGGCTCCGGCTCCGGCAGCGGTGGCGCCGGAGGCGTGACGGCCCGGCCGCCCTCTGGTTGCGGCGCGTCAGGACGTTGGCGACGGCGCGTAGTGGCGGGCGAGGTCGGTGACGAGGTCACGGAGGTGAGCCCTCGCTTCGGCGGGGCCGTGCACAGTGATGGTGCTCCCGAACGGCAGTAGCGTTCGCACGTCCTCCAGGTGCAGGAAGCGGATCCTCACCCTGTGGCCGGTGGCGGATTCCTCAGGGTCGTCCGGGACGAGTCGTTGGCCGAGGATCCGTCGCGCTCGCTCGATCTGGGTTTCGTCGATGGTGGCGCTGACCTCTATCGCATGGTTGTGCTCCCACTGGTCGACGAGCGCCGCGGCGACGGTGGCCAGGGTCTGGTTCTCGCGGATCCGTCGTGGCCGGTCGACTTCTTCCCATGCCGTGATCCGTTCGAGCCGGTACATCCGTGGCACTCGGGCGTGGTCGGCGACGAGGTACCAGATGCCCGCCTTGGCCAACAGCCCGAAGGGATCCACGACCAGGTCGCGGGGGCATGATTCGCGTGGGCTGTCGTACTCGATCCGTAGCCGGCGACCGCGCCGCACCGGGCCGATCAGCGCAGCGGGAGTCGTGCCGGAAGCTCGTGCCTGGAGCCAGGGACGGCTGTCCACGTGCACCACGTCGGTGAGCGGCAGGAGCTCATCGACCCGATGCGGCTGTGCAGCGGCGATCTTGGAGAGCGCGCGCCGGCTTTCGGCCGATGCGTCGAGTTCCGCGCGTTGCTTCTCGTCCAGCCCGGTGAGCGACAGATGATCGCGCTCGCCCGGTGTGAGTCGCGTGAGGTCGAGCCCGGACCCGGGCAGCATGGTCACGCCTCCGAGGCGGCCCCGTTGCGCGGTCACCGGCAGACCGGCGTCGCGGAGCCAGTTCAGGTCCCGGGTGATGGTCCGAAGGGACACCCCGAGCGCCGAGGCGAGTTCCTGTGTGGTCACGGCATTCCTCGATGCCAGGAGCAGCATCAGGGAGAAGAAGCGGTCAGGGGTCACACACCAATTTTTTCCAGGAATTGCGACAGGATGCGGCGCATATCCCGGTCAGGCTGGACCCATGAACACATCCGTCATCTCCATCGTCTATGTGAACGACGCTCCCGCCGCAGCGCGTTTCTACGGCGACCTCCTCGGCATGAGCCCCTCGTTCGAGACTCCGGGATACATCACCTTCGACCTCGGGCCAGGCGCTGACCTCGCTGTGTGGTCCGGCCGGTTCGAGGATCTGTCGGCGGACGTCCCACGAACCAGTGAGGTGTGTCTGGCCACCGACGGTGGGCCCGACGAGGTCAACGCACTCTTCATGCAGTGGCAGTCCAAGGGCGTCACGATCCTGCGCGAGCCACATGACGCGGGGTTCGGGCTGACCTTCCTCGCCGCCGATCCGGACGGGAACCGTATCCGCGTCGCACCGCGGGGCTGAAAGGCCCTAGCCGGCGACTTTCTCCCACACCGACACGTGCTGCTTGCTCTCGCCGGTGAAGGGTTCCCGGGACCACCCGTCCCACCGCTCACGCAGCCGCATCCCGGCCAGCCGGGCCATGAGGTCGAGCTCCGAGGGCCATACGTACCGGAACGGGACGGCGAGATACGACCCGCGCCCGTCCTCGTCGACCCTCACGTGGTGCGAGCTCATCGACTGAGTCGCCAGGTCGTCGTACAGGTCGAACCCGACCCGACCGTCACCGACCCGGAACGGTACGGCGTTCTGCCCGGGCGGCAGCCGTCGCAGATCGGGGATGCCGACCTCGACGACGAAGTGCCCGCCGGGTTCCAGGTGCTCGGCGACATTGCGGAAGCAGTCGACCTGGGCGTCCTGGGAGGTCAGATTCATGATCGTGTTGAAGACGAGGTAGGCGAGGGAGAATCCTCCGTCGGCCTCGCCTTCGACCTCGACCTTGGCCGTGCTGAAGTCCCCGATGGTCACGCCGATCGCGTCCCCACCCGGCTTGGCCCGCATCCGTTCCACCATGGCCCGGGACATCTCGATGCCGTGCACCTCTACGCCCCGTTCGGCCAACGGCAACGCGATACGCCCGGTGCCGATCCCTAGTTCGAGGGCACGCCCGCCCCCGGCCAACTCCGCCAACAGATCCACGACCGGCCCGACCACATCCGACGCGAACATGCCCGCCGCGGACTCGTCATACCCCGCGGCAACCGACTCTCCGAAGTAACCGTCGTCATCAAGCACCGGGTGACGGTACTTCGGGGGTGGTGGGGGGCGCGCGGGATTTTCCGGGCACGGCACCTTCGCACCTTGCCTCAGATATTAGTTAGTGCTAATGTTTTGGGGTGGCCGAACCATATGAGCTGCGGTTCTTTGAAGATGTGCTGGACTGGATCAAGACGCTTGCCAAGGAGGACCCGGACAGCCACCTTCATGTCATAGCCGCTCTGGAACGGCTCCAAGAAGTAGGTCCGGCGCTTCGGCGCCCGACGGTTGGCGCGATCGACAAGAGCCGCTACCGGAACATGCGGGAGCTGCGTCCGCGCAGCGGTGGGACGGTGAGCATCCGGATGCTGTTCGTCTTCGACCCCGAACGACGGGCCATCTTCCTGGTGGCGGGCAACAAGGCGGCAGGACGGCAGTGGTCGGCCTGGTATCCCAAGGCGATCAAGGAAGCGGACGACAAGTACACGGCTTACCTTGAAGCGCTGGAGCAGGAGAAGAAGGAGGGGCAGGGCAGATGAATCTCGGCAGCATGGCCGACCTGACGGCCGACATCACCCCCGAGAAGCGCGAGCGCATCGATGCCATCAAGGCGGAGATGGTCGACGCCGAGCGGGGACACGAACTGGCCGCTCTCCGTAAGGCCCAGGGCTTCACACAGGTCCAGGTCGCCAAGGCCATGGGGGTCACCCAGGGGCGGGTCAGCCAGATCGAGCGAGGCCTGGCCCGCCTGGACACGTCGACCATGGCGGCGTATCTGCACGCGATCGGTGGCGAGTTGACCATAACCGCCACGGTGGGCAACCTCTCGGTGAAGCTGTAGGGGCGGTGAACCTCCGGGTGGATGAGGCGATCCACGAGTGCTCCCCGTGGGTGGAGGGGCGGCTGCTTCCGTGCCCGGAGCGCACTCCCGGGGCGCTGCGCGCCGCGTGCGCCGTTGTGGCCCCTCAGCTTCTGGCCGCTTACGACCAGGCCAAGGACCAAGCACTCGCAGAAGCGGTGGAGTACGGCTCGCTCGCCGGCACGAGACCACTTGGCAAGGGCGGCGGCCATCTACCGAGATGCGGCGCGGGCGTTCTCAGGTCCTCATGAGCCTTGACCTTGCCCAAAGGTGAAGGCCGACAGTGTCCGAGGTGACCAAGCCGGCGAGCTGGACATGATCGGCTTCGACCGCACCCGGACGAGGGGAACCTGCATGGATGACGACGCTCTCCTGGCAGAGCAGAGGGCCTACTACAGGGCCGGCGCGAACGAGTACGACCGACCCTACGCAGGGTACGAAGCCCTGCAGGAATTGCTCGTTGTCGTCGATGAGCTCCCGATCGCCGGGGACGTACTGGAGTTGGCCTGCGGGACGGGCCAGTGGACCCTGAGGCTCGCTGACCGGGCACGTTCAGTGACGGCTGTCGACGCGGCAGCCGAAGTTCTGGCCGTTGCCCGGGTGCGCACTGCATCCCTTTCCGTCCGGTTCCTTGAGGCCGATCTGTTCGGGTGGAAGCCGCCACGACGCTACGACACCGTGTTCTTCGCCTTCTGGCTCTCCCATGTCCCGCCGACGCGGTTGCCCGATTTCTGGAACACCGTCGCCGCCGCACTCGCCCCGGGCGGCAAGGCGATCTTCGTCGACGACGGCCCTGCCGCAGCCGCATACGAGGAGGTCCTCGCGAACCAACCGGCTCCGGCGGCGCTGCGCAGGCTCGACGACGGCAGCCAGTACCGCATCGTGAAGGTATTCCACGACGCTCAGACCCTCACGGACGAGCTCACCGCGCTGGGTTGGTCAGCCCGTATACGGACCAAGGCCGGGCACCTCATCGGCATCGCAGAACCGCGTGCGGTCCCGCTCAGGTGAGATCACTCCCGACCGCGGCACGGATCAAGGCCGAGAAGGCGCCGGGGGAGAGCGTGAGCACGCCGGCCGCGGGGTTCTTGGAGTCGCGGACGGCTATGTGGGGGGTGAGGTCGGCGACTTCGACACATTCGCCGCCGCTGCTTCCGCTGTACGACGACTTGAGCCAGGCGGTGGGGCCGAGGGGGGCGCACTCGACGCATTCGCCACCGGTGTCGCCGCTGTACGACGACTTACGCCACCTCGCGCCCGTCAGCCTCTGGTTGGTGCCCATATCGCTCCTCCATCACGCGGGTGATCAGAGCCGCCGAGTCGTCCACCGAGAGCGCGGCGGCCTGAAGATGATCGTATCGGACCGAACCCTCCTTAACGGCTTCCGGGTTGGCGGTCATATGGCCCTGGACGAAGTCCTCGGTGTACACGATGTCCGGGTCATCGGCGAAGCGCAGGAGGGTGAACGAGCCCATGAGACCTGTGTGCGCGCCCGCTTCGAACGGCAGCACCTGGATCTCCAGCCACCGCCGCTTCTGCATGGCCAGCAGGTGTGCCAACTGCTCCCGCATGACCTCCTTGCCGCCCACCTGCTGGTGCAGTGCCGCTTCGCTGAGCACGACCCACATGACCGGCGGATCCTCCCGCTCCAGGATGCGCTGGCGTTCCAGTCGGGCAGCCACCTTGGCGTCGAGGTCACCCTCGTGCCGTGTGCTGAGCACCGCGCGTGCGTAGGCCGGAGTCTGGAGCAAGCCGTGCACCAACTGCGCCTGGTACGTCGCGATGTAGGTCGCCTTCGCCTCCATCTCCGCATACGGCTGGAACCAGCTCGGCAACTGGCTCCGCAACACCAACCCGACCAGCCGCGAAAACGCCCCGTCCGTGCCCAGCGCCGCATCCACCCGCTCGGAGAACTCCCGCGTCGGCACCTTGTACGTCGTCTCGATCTGCCCGATCAGCGACCCCGTACAGAACACGATCGACCCCAGCGCGTTCTGCGTAAGCCCTGCCGCCTCCCGCGCCCGCCGCAGCTCAAAACCGTAGTAATCCAACGGCGACGCACTCGGATCAAGCTCGCGAATGTGCATCCAGACCACCTCCCATCACCGACGGTAGCCGATCAAGTACGTACAGATCCGAGGTTGTGGAAAACCAAAACAATGCAAGCACGCTTGCTTGTTTCCGGCACCGCTGCCATGCTCGCCCCATGGCAGACCCGACGCCCGTGATCGACGATCTCCGCGAGGAGGGCGAGGAACTCGACGCCCTCGTCGCCGAGTTGAGCCCGGAGCAGTGGGCGCTCCCCACCCCCGCCGCCGGCTGGACCGTCGCCCACCAGATCGCGCACCTCGCCTGGACGGACCACCACTCCGTGCTCGCGGTGACCGATCAGAACTCCTTCTCCCGCGAGGTAGAGAAGGCGCTCGCCCAGCCCGGCGACTTCGTCGACAACGGAGCCGAGGAAGGGGCGACCAAGCCCCCGGCGCAGCTGCTCGCGGACTGGCGGGCCGGGCGCACCGCGCTCGCCGACGCCCTCCGCGCCGCCCCCGCCGGCGCCCGTTTCCCCTGGTACGGGCCGCCCATGGCGACCGCCTCCATGGCCACCGCCCGCCTCATGGAGACCTGGGCCCACGGCGGCGACATCGCGGACGCGCTCGGCGTCACCCGAACCCCCACCGACCGCCTCCGCCACATCGTCCGCCTCGGCGTCCGCACCCGCGACTTCGCCTTCGGAGTGCACGGACTGGAGCCGCCCTACGAGGAGTTCCGCATCGAACTCACCGCTCCCTCCGGCGAGTTGTGGGTGTACGGGCCCGAGGGCGCCGACGACCGCGTGACCGGCCCCGCCCTCGACTTCTGCCTCCTGGTCACCCAGCGTGCCCACCGCTCCGACCTCGCCCTCGAAACCGTCGGCCCCGACGCCGACCGCTGGCTGGACATCGCCCAGGCCTTCGCCGGACCCCCCGGCACCGGGCGCGCACCCAAGGGGGGTGCCGCATGACCCTCCGCACCCTCCGTATCGGCAACGCGTCCGGCTTCTACGGCGACCGTTTCGACGCCATGCGCGAGATGCTCACCGGCGGTGAACTCGACGTCCTCACCGGCGACTACCTCGCCGAGCTGACCATGCTCATCCTCGGCCGGGACCGGCTGAAGGACCCCGGCGCCGGGTACGCCCGCACCTTCCTGCGGCAGTTGGAGGAGTGCCTCGGCCTCGCCCACGAGCGGTCCGTGAAGATCGTGACCAACGCCGGCGGGCTCAACCCCGCCGGACTCGCCGACGCCGTACGGCAGTTGGCCGACCGGCTCGGGCTTCCGGTCCGGGTCGCCCACGTCGAAGGCGATGACCTCAAGGACCGCCACCCCGACAGTCTCGCCGCCCACGCCTACCTCGGCGGGTTCGGGATCGCCGAGTGTCTCAAGGGCGGCGCGGACGTCGTCGTCACCGGCCGGGTGACCGACGCGGCGCTGGTCACCGGGCCCGCCGCCGCCCACTTCGGCTGGAAACCCACGGAGTACGACCGGCTCGCCGGCGCCGTCGTCGCCGGGCACGTGCTGGAGTGCGGGACACAGGCCACCGGCGGCAACTACGCGTTCTTCGACGAGCGCGCCGGCGACCTGCTCAGGCCCGGCTTCCCCCTCGCCGAGCTGCACGAGGACGGCAGCTGCGTCATCACCAAACACCCCGGCAGCGGTGGTTTCGTCGACGTCGGCACGGTGACCGCGCAGCTGTTGTACGAGACCGGGGGCGCCCGGTACGCCGGACCCGACGTCACCGCCCGGCTGGACACCGTACGGCTCACCCAGGACGGGCCGGACCGGGTGCGCATCGACGGGGTGCGGGGGGAAGCCCCGCCGCCGACCCTCAAAGTCGGCCTCAACCGCCTCGGCGGCTTCCGCAACGAGGTCGTCTTCGTCCTCACCGGGCTCGACATCGAGGCCAAGGCCGAACTGGTGAAGGGGCAGTTGGCGGAGGCCCTCGGCAAAGTCGCCGACACCCGCTGGGAGTTGGTCCGCACCGACCGGCCCGACGCCGACACCGAGGAGACCGCGAGCGCCCTGCTCCGGCTGGTCGTACGGGACCCCCGACAGGAGGCCGTGGGACGGGTGCTCAGCGGCGCGGCGGTCGAACTCGCCCTCGCCAGCTACCCGGGCTTCCACGTCCTCGCCCCGCCCGGAAAGGGCTCGCCCTATGGGGTCTTCGAGGATGTGTACGTCCCCCATGGCGCCGTCGACCATGTGGCCGTCCTCCACGACGGCCACCGGATCCCCGTGGCGCCGGCCCAGGACACCCTCGTACTCGAAGACCTGACGGAACCACCGGCTCCGGCGCCTCTGTCGGAGGGGCCCGTCCGCCGCGCCCCCCTAGGGCTCCTCATCGGTGCCCGCAGCGGTGACAAGGGCGGGAACGCCAACGTAGGCGTGTGGGCGCGCACGGACGGGGCCTGGTCGTGGCTCGCGCACACCCTCACCGTCGACCGCTTCCGCGAACTCCTGCCGGAGACGCGTGACTTGAAGGTCACCCGGCACGTCCTGCCGAACCTCCGCGCCCTCAACTTCGTCGTCGAGGGCATCCTCGGCGAAGGCGTCGCCGCCCAGCACCGTTTCGATCCGCAGGCCAAGGCGCTCGGCGAATGGCTGCGCTCCCGCCACCTGGACATCCCGGAGGTCCTGCTGTGACCGTCATCAACTCCGGCCTGGACACCGCAGGTTCGGACTACCGGGCCAACCGTGAGGCCATGCTCGGCAAGCTCGCCGACCTGGACGCCGAGCATGCGAAGGCGCTCGCGGGCGGTGGTGAGAAGTACGTCCAACGGCACCGGAAGCGCGGGAAGTTGCTCGCGCGGGAGCGCATCGAGCTGCTCCTCGACCCGGACACGCCCTTCCTGGAGCTGTCGCCGCTCGCCGCTTGGGGGAGCGACTACGCGGTCGGTGCCTCGCTCGTCACCGGCATCGGGGTCGTGGAGGGTGTCGAGTGCCTGATCACCGCCAATGATCCGACCGTGCGCGGGGGTGCCAGCAATCCCTGGTCGCTGAAGAAGGCCCTGCGGGCGAACGACATCGCGCTCGCCAATCGGCTGCCCTGCATCAGCCTGGTGGAGTCGGGCGGGGCCGATCTGCCTTCGCAGAAGGAGATCTTCATCCCCGGGGGCGCCATCTTCCGGGATCTGACGCGGCTTTCGGCGGCCGGCATCCCGACCGTCGCCGTCGTCTTCGGGAACTCCACCGCCGGCGGCGCGTACATCCCCGGGATGTCCGACCACGTGATCATGGTCAAGGAGCGCGCGAAGGTCTTCCTCGGCGGTCCGCCGCTCGTGAAGATGGCGACCGGTGAGGAGAGCGACGACGAGTCGCTGGGCGGCGCCGAGATGCACGCGCGCGTGTCGGGGCTCGCGGACTACTTCGCCGTGGACGAGCAGGACGCGCTGCGGCAGGCGCGCAGGGTCGTCGCCCGGCTCAACCACCGCAAGGCGTACGCCGATCCGGGGCTCGCCGAGCCGCCCAAGTACGACGCCGATGAGCTGCTGGGCATCGTCCCGGGGGATCTCAAGACCCCCTTCGACCCGCGCGAGGTGATCGCCCGGATCGTCGACGGCTCGGACTTCGACGAGTTCAAGCCCCTGTACGGCAGCAGCCTCGCCACCGGCTGGGCCGCCCTGCACGGCTATCCCGTCGGGATCCTGGCGAACGCCCAAGGCGTGCTGTTCAGCGAGGAGTCCCAGAAGGCCGCCCAGTTCATCCAGCTCGCCAACCAGCGCGACATCCCGCTCCTCTTCCTGCACAACACCACCGGCTACATGGTCGGCAAGGAGTACGAGCAGGGCGGCATCATCAAGCACGGCGCGATGATGATCAACGCGGTCAGCAACAGCAGGGTCCCGCACCTGTCCGTCCTCATGGGTGCCTCGTACGGCGCCGGGCACTACGGCATGTGCGGGCGCGCGTACGACCCGCGCTTCCTGTTCGCCTGGCCCAGCGCCAAGTCGGCCGTCATGGGCCCGCAGCAGCTCGCCGGCGTGCTGTCGATCGTCGCCCGGCAGTCGGCGGCCGCGAAGGGGCAGCCGTACGACGACGACGCGGACGCGGCGCTGCGCGCCATGGTGGAGCAGCAGATCGAGTCCGAGTCGCTGCCGATGTTCCTGTCCGGGCGGCTGTACGACGACGGCGTCATCGACCCGCGCGACACCCGCACCGTTCTCGGCCTGTGCCTGTCCGCCATCCACACGGCGCCCTACGAGGGCGCGCGCGGTGGCTTCGGCGTCTTCCGGATGTGAGGGAATGATTACTTCTGTTCTGGTGGCCAACCGGGGCGAGATCGCCTCCCGGATCTTCCGCACCTGCGGTGAGTTGGGAATCCGGACGGTCGCGGTGCACTCGGACGCCGACGAGAACGCGCTCCACGCGCGCGTGGCCGACACCGCCGTACGGCTGCCGGGCGCGGCGCCCGCGGAGACGTACCTGCGCGCCGACCTGGTGGTGAAGGCGGCGGTGAGCGCCGGCGCGGACGCCGTGCACCCCGGCTACGGCTTCCTCTCCGAGAACGCCGACTTCGCGCGTGCCGTCGTCGACGCCGGGCTGGTGTGGATCGGGCCGCCGCCGGAGGCGATCGAGGCGATGGCGTCCAAGACGCGCGCCAAGGAGCTTATGGGGATCGAGCCCCTCGGTGATGTGAGTGAGTCCGACCTGCCGGTGCTGGTGAAGGCGGCCGCGGGCGGCGGGGGGCGCGGGATGCGGATCGTGCGCCGTCTTGAGGAGCTGGGCGCCGCGCTGGAGGGTGCGCGCGCCGAGGCCGCGAGCGCCTTCGGGGACGGGGAGGTGTTCGTCGAGCCGTACGTGGAGGGCGGCCGGCACGTCGAGGTGCAGGTGCTCGCGGACGCGCACGGCACGGTGTGGGCGCTGGGCACACGCGACTGCTCCCTCCAGCGCCGCCACCAGAAGGTGATCGAGGAGGCGCCGGCGCCCGGGCTCCCGGAGGGGCTCGCGGAGGAGTTGTGCGCGCTGGCTGTGCGCGCCGCGCGCGCCGTCTCGTACGTCGGCGCGGGCACCGTCGAGTTCCTCGTCGCGCCGGACGGCAGGGCGCACTTCCTGGAGATGAACACCCGCCTCCAGGTCGAGCACCCGGTGACGGAGGCGGTCTTCGGCATCGACCTCGTGGCGGAGCAGATCCGCGTCGCCGAGGGCCACGCACTGGAGGAACGCCCACCACGCGCGCGTGGCCACGCCGTCGAGGCCCGTCTGTACGCCGAGGACCCGGCGAGCGAGTGGGCCCCGCAGACCGGCACCCTGCACCGCCTGACCGTCCCCGACGGCGTCCGCCTGGACACGGGCTACGGCGACGGCGACGAGATCGGCGTCCACTACGACCCGATGCTCGCGAAGGCCGTCGCACACGCCCCCACGCGCGCGGAGGCGCTCCGCAAACTCGCCGGAGCCCTCGACCGGGCCACGATCCACGGCCCGACCACCAACCGCGACCTCCTCGTCCGCTCCCTGCGACACGAGGAGTTCACGGCCGGCCGCATGGACACCGGCTTCTACGACCGCCACCTCACGGCGCTGACCACTCCGACGCCGGATCCGCTGGCGCCCCTGGCCGCAGCCCTCTCCGAGGCCCCGGGCGCCTCCCGCTTCGGCGGCTTCCGCAACCTCCCCTCCCAGCCGCAGACCAAGCGCTACGCGATGGCGGGCGAGGAACACGAGGTCCACTACCGCCACACGCGCGCGGGCGGCCTGGAGGCGGACGGGGTGCGGGTCGTGCACGCCGCGGCCGATCTCGTCGTACTCGAAGTGGACGGCGTACAGCGGAAGTTCGAGGTGGCGAGGTACGGCGACCAGGTGTACGTCAACGCGACGTCCCTGAAGGCCCTGCCCCGCTTCCCGGATCCGACCGCGCAACACGCCCCGGGCTCCCTCCTGGCCCCGATGCCCGGAACGGTCGTGAAGGTGGCCGAGGGCTTGGCCGTAGGAGCCGCTGTGAAGGCCGGGGAGCCCCTCCTGTGGCTGGAGGCGATGAAGATGCAGCACAGGATCACAGCGCCGCTCACAGGCACGCTGACGGCCCTGAACGCCGCAGTGGGCCAGCAGATCGAGGTCAACGCATTGCTGGCGGTTGTCGAGGTTTCCCAGGAGGACAAGTGAGCACCACGCTGGAAACGGAAGAGCACAAGGCCCTGCGATCCGCCGTCGCCGCCCTCGGTAAACGCCACGGCCGCGACTTCGACCGCGAGGCCCTCTGGTCCGAGGCGGCCAAGCTCGGCTACCTCGGCGTCAACCTCCCCGAGCAGTACGGAGGAGGCGGCGGAGGCATCTCCGAACTCTCCATCGTCCTCGAAGAGTTGGGCGCCGCAGGCTGCCCCCTGCTCATGATGGTCGTCTCCCCGGCCATCTGCGGCACCGTGATCGCCCGCTTCGGCACCGACGCCCAGAAGCAGGAGTGGCTCCCGGCCCTCGCCGACGGCTCCCGCACGATGGCCTTCGGCATCACCGAACCCGACGCCGGCTCCAACAGCCACCGCATCACCACGACGGCCCGGAAGGACGGCACCGACTGGCTGCTCACCGGCCGCAAGGTCTTCATCTCGGGCGTGGACATAGCCGACGCCACCCTCATCGTCGGCCGCACGGAAGACGCCCGCACCGGCAGGCTCAAGCCCTGCCTGTTCATCGTCCCGCGCGACGCCGAAGGCTTCTCGCGGCGGCAGATCGACATGGAACTGCAGGCCGCGGAGAAGCAGTTCGAGCTGACCCTGGACGACGTACGGCTGCCCGCGGACGCGCTCGTCGGGGACGAGGACGCCGGACTCCTCCAGCTCTTCGCCGGCCTCAACCCCGAGCGCATCATGACGGCAGCCTTCGCGATCGGCATGGGCCGCCACGCGCTCGCGCAGGCGATCACGTACGCCCGCGACCGCACCGTCTGGAACACCCCCATCGGCGCCCACCAGGCCGTCGCGCACCCCCTCGCCCAGGCGCACATCGACCTCGAACTCGCCCGCCTGATGATGCAGAAGGCGGCGGCGCTGTACGACGCCGGGGACGACGTCGGCGCGGGTGAGGCCGCGAACATGGCGAAGTACGCGGCGGGCGAGGCGTGCGTGAAGGCCGTCGACCAGGCCGTGCACACCCTCGGCGGCAACGGCCTCACCCGCGAGTTCGGGCTCGCCAAGTTGATAACAGCCGCGCGCGTGGCTCGTATTGCTCCGGTGAGCCGGGAGATGATTCTCAACTACGTCTCCCACCAGACCCTGGGCCTGCCCAAGTCGTACTGAGCGACCCTCTTCGGCGCCTTGGAGGAACCGTGTTCCGCAGCGAGTACGCAGACGTCCCGCCCGTAGAACTCCCCATCCACGAGGCCGTGCTCGGCCGGGCCGCGGAGTTCGGGGACGGGCCCGCCCTGATCGACGGGACTGACGGCACCACACTCTCGTACGAACAACTCGACCGTTTCCACCGGCGGGTAGCCGCCGCGCTCGCCGAGGCGGGGGTGCGCAAGGGGGATGTGCTCGCCCTGCACAGTCCGAACACGATCGCCTTCCCGACGGCGTTCTACGCGGCCACGCGCGCGGGGGCGTCCGTGACGACCGTGCATCCACTCGCTACCGCCGAGGAGTTCGGCAAGCAGCTGCGGGACTCGGCGGCGCGCTGGATCGTCACCGTGTCGCCGCTCCTTGAGACCGCGCGCCGGGCCGCCGAACTCGCGGGCGGCGTCGAGGAGATCTTCGTCTGCGACAGCGCGCCCGGGCACCGGTCGCTGATCGACATGCTGGCCTCCGCCGCGCCCGAACCGGCCGTCGACATCGACCCGGTGACGGACGTGGCCGCGCTGCCGTACTCGTCCGGGACGACCGGCATCCCCAAGGGCGTGATGCTCACGCACCGGCAGATCGCCACCAACCTCGCCCAGCTCGCGCCGATCATGCCGGCCGCCCCCGGCGACCGGATCCTCGCCGTGCTGCCCTTCTTCCACATCTACGGCCTCACCGCGCTGATGAACGCGCCGCTCAGGCAGGGCGCCACGGTCGTCGTGCTGCCGCGGTTCGACCTGGAGACCTTCCTCGCGGCCATCCAGAACCACCGCATCACCGGCCTGTTCGTGGCCCCGCCGATCGTCCTGGCCCTCGCCAAGCACCCGCTGGTCGCCCAGTACGACCTGTCGTCCCTGAAGCACATCGTCAGCGCCGCCGCCCCGCTGGACGCGAAGCTCGCCGCGGCCTGTTCCGAGCGGCTCGGCCTGCCGCCCGTCGGCCAGGCCTACGGCATGACCGAACTCTCGCCCGGCACCCACGTCGTCCCCCTCGACGCCATGAACGAGGCCCCGCCCGGCACCGTCGGCAAGCTCATCGCCGGCACCGAGATGCGGATCGTCTCCCTCGACGACCCCGACAAGGACCTCGGCGTCGGCGAGTCCGGCGAGATCCTCATCCGCGGCCCCCAGGTCATGAAGGGCTACCTCGGCCGCCCCGACGCCACCGCCCAGATGATCGACCCCGACGGCTGGCTGCACACCGGAGACGTCGGCCATGTCGACGCCGACGGCTGGCTGTTCGTCGTCGACCGGGTCAAGGAACTCATCAAGTACAAGGGCTTCCAGGTCGCTCCGGCGGAGCTGGAGGCGCTGCTCCTCACCCACCCGGGCATCGCCGACGCGGCCGTCATCGGCGTCTACAACGAGGACAACAACGAGGTCCCGCACGCGTACGTGGTCCGCCAGCCGACCGCGACCGACCTCTCCGAGGGGGAGGTCATGATGTACGTCGCCGAGCGCGTCGCCCCCTACAAGCGCGTCCGCCGGGTCACCTTCATCGACGGCGTCCCCCGGGCCGCCTCCGGCAAGATCCTGCGCCGGGAACTCAGGGAGCGGACGTGACGTTGATCGGACGTACACGCGCGCGTGGAGTGGAATCGCTCAGCCTCGACTCCCCGGGCAACCGCAACGCGCTCTCGGCCGCCCTCGTGGGCGAGCTGTCCGACGCGCTCGCGGACTGCGCCAAGGACGGGGACGTACGCGCGATCGTCCTGACCCACACCGGCAACACGTTCTGCGCGGGCGCCGACCTGCGCGACCCGCCGCCCCCGGACGGGCTCGTCCAACTCCTTCGCCAGATCGTGGAGTTGCCCAGACCCGTCGTCGCCCGGGTCACCGGACACGTCCGCGCGGGCGGCCTCGGCCTGCTCGCCGCCTGCGACATCGCCGCCGCGTCGACCGCGGCCACCTTCGCCTTCACGGAGGTACGGATCGGGGTCGCCCCCGCGGTCATCTCCCTCCCGCTCCTGCCGCGCACCGACCCCCGCGCCCTCGCCCGCTACTACCTCACCGGCGAGCGCTTCGACGCCCCCGAGGCCGCCCGCGTCGGGCTGCTCACCGCGGCCGGGGACGACGTGGACGTCGTACTCGAACCGATCCTGGACGGGCTGCGGCGGTCCGCCCCCGAGGGGCTGGCGGAGACGAAAGCGCTGCTCACGGCTAGGGTGCTGGAGTCATTCGATCGGGACGCGGACCACCTCACCGCGCTCTCGGCGCGGCTGTTCGCCTCCCCGCAGGCCCGCGAGGGGATGACGGCCTTCCTGGAACGACGGGAACCACCATGGGTGCTGTGACCACGGACGCCGACGACGAACGCGTCGAACGCCTCCCCAAGCAGGACCGCAGCCGGGCCACCCGGCAGCGGCTCCTGGAAGCCGCCGTGGCCTGCCTCGCCGAACGCGGCTGGGCGGGCTCCACGGTCTCCGTCGTCGCCGAACGCGCCGGCGTCTCCCGCGGCGCCGCCCAGCACCACTTCCCGACCCGCGAGTCCCTCTTCACCGCCGCCGTCGAGTACGTGGCCGAGGAACGCTCCACGGCCATCCGCGAGCTGTTCCCGCAGGGCGCGGCGGCGGCCGACCGCCGGGCGGTGATCTCCGCCCTCGTCGACCTCTACACCGGCCCCCTGTTCCGTGCCGCCCTGCACCTGTGGGTGGCCGCCTCGAACGAGGAACAGCTGCGTCCGCAGGTCACCGAGCTGGAGGCCCGGGTGGGCCGCGAGACCCACCGGATCGCGGTGGAGCTGCTGGCCGCGGACGAGTCCCGGCCGGGCGTACGGGAGACCGTGCAGGGCCTGCTGGACATGGCGCGGGGGCTGGGCCTGGCGAACCTGCTGACCGACGACACGGGCCGCCGGGAGCGGGTGGTGGCCGAGTGGGCGGGGATCCTGGACGCCGTACTCAAGTAACTCAGGGGCTGGCTGAGACCGGTACTCAGGGACTGAGCCGCTCCACCCGCCAGCCGCCGTCCGGTTCCGCCACGTACCGCAGGCGGTCGTGGAGGCGGTTCTCGCGGCCCTGCCAGAACTCCACCGTCTGCGGGGCCACCCGGAAGCCGCCCCAGTTCGGCGGCACCGGGACCTGCTCGCCCTCCGGGTAGCGGGACTCCAACTCGGCGTACGAGGCGTCGAGTTCGGCGCGCGAGGGGATCACGCTGGACTGGGCGCTGGCCCAGGCGCCGAGCTGCGAGCCGTGCGGCCGGGTGCGGAAGTAGCCGGCCGTCTCGTCGCGGCCGGTACGGCGGGCGACGCCGGTGACGATGACCTGGCGGGCCATCGGATGCCACGGGAAGAGCAGCGAGACGTACGGGTTCTCCGCGAGCTCGCGCGCCTTACGGGAGTCGTAGTTGGTGTAGAAGACGAAGCCCTGCTCGTCGAACTGCTTCAGCAGCACCGTGCGCGCGCTGGGGCGGCCCTCGGCGTCCGCCGTGGACACGACCATGGCGTTCGGCTCGAAGAGATGGGCCTCGACCGCGGCCTGCTCGAACCAGTGCGCGAACTGCGCCACCGGAGTGGCGGCCAGCTCGGACTCGGCGAGGCCTTCGGCCCGGTACTGCTTGCGCATCGCGGCGGGATCGAGGGGAACGGCGTCTCGGTCGGTCACGCGGTCATCTTGCCGTACACACGCCGATGCCACGCGAGGTATCCCCCACAACCATGGCACTGAGTGCCGCCGCGTCTCCCCAAAAGTGGCACTCGGGGATATCGTGCTGATGCCGTTCCGGTTGAGTGACCCGCCGTACGGGGCATCACCAGGGTGGCCGCCCAGGACCGCGAGTCGCACGACCGACCGGGGATCCGGAGGTGGAGCCGCCGCTTCCGTAGCAAGCACCTGTCGTACACATCACGAGGAGCCGCCTGATGTCCGACTTCGTACCCGGACTCGAGGGAGTCGTCGCGTTCGAGACGGAGATCGCCGAACCGGACAAGGAGGGCGGCGCCCTTCGGTACCGGGGCGTCGACATCGAGGACCTGGTCGGTCACGTCTCGTTCGGCAACGTATGGGGGCTGCTGGTCGACGGCGCCTTCAACCCCGGCCTGCCGGCCGCCGAGCCGTTCCCGATCCCCGTGCACTCCGGTGACATCCGGGTGGACGTCCAGTCCGCGCTCGCCATGCTGGCGCCCGTGTGGGGCCTGAAACCCCTGCTGGACATCGATGCCGAGCAGGCCCGCGAGGACCTCGCCCGGGCCGCCGTCATGGCGCTCTCGTACGTCGCCCAGTCCGCGCGCGGACAGGGTCGGCCGATGGT
This sequence comes from Streptomyces sp. NPDC047081, assembly GCF_040643775.1. Lineage (NCBI taxonomy): Bacteria > Bacillati > Actinomycetota > Actinomycetes > Kitasatosporales > Streptomycetaceae > Streptomyces > Streptomyces sp. NPDC047081. The sequence goes on from NZ_JBEYUY010000011.1 coordinate 163,769, forward strand.
CCCGCAGCGCGAGATCGACAAGGCGCAGTCCGTGGTCGAGCGGTTCATGATCCGCTGGCGGGGGGAGCCGGACCCGAAGCACGTCGCGGCCGTCGACGCGTACTGGACGTCCGCCGCCGAGCACGGCATGAACGCGTCCACGTTCACGGCACGGGTGATCGCGTCCACGGGTGCGGATGTGGCCGCGGCGCTGTCCGGTGCCGTGGGAGCGATGTCGGGCCCGCTGCACGGCGGGGCGCCCTCCCGCGTCCTCGGCATGATCGAGGAGATCGAGCGGACGGGCGACGCGGAGGCGTACGTCAAGCAGGCCCTCGACAAGGGCGAGCGGCTGATGGGCTTCGGCCACCGGGTGTACCGCGCCGAGGACCCACGCGCGCGCGTACTGCGCCGTACGGCGCGTGAACTGGGCGCTCCGCGCTTCGAGGTGGCGGAGGCGCTGGAGAAGGCGGCCCTTGCGGAACTGCACGCGCGCCGTCCCGACCGGGTGCTCGCCACGAACGTCGAGTTCTGGGCGGCGATCGTGCTGGACTTCGCGGAGGTGCCGGCGCACATGTTCACGTCGATGTTCACGTGTGCGCGTACGGCGGGGTGGTCGGCGCACATTCTTGAGCAGAAGCGGACGGGGCGGCTGGTGCGGCCGTCGGCGCGGTATGTGGGGCCGGGGGTGCGGGCTCCGCAGGACATTGAGGGGTATGGGGGGATCGCCCACTGACGGGGGGTGTTCCCCGCGCCCCTGAAAAACGGGCCCTTCGGGCCCGTTTTTCATGCCGCCGTGAGCAGGGTTGCGTGGTGCCGTTCCGCCACCAGCGGGTGGGCTCGGAGCTTGCCCTTGAGTTCGTTGTAGCCGTACTCGGCGAAGAGGGGGTTGGTGGGGTCGTCCGTGATTCCGGGGGCCGTGCCGGCGTACGGGAAGGGGAGGGGATCCACCCTTGCATCCAGCCGCGGGTTGTAGAAGAAGGGCACGGAGAAGCGCTCCGTGGCACCCGGCGGGCTGACGACGCGGTGGTTGGTGGCGATGAGGTAGCCGTTGGTGGCCACCTCCAGCAGTTCACCCAGGTTGACGACGAACGCGTCTTCCAGCGGCGGAACGTCATGGAAGAGCCCGTCGCCCCTCTGCACCTGCAAGCCCCCCACCTGGTCCTGGAGCAGCAGGGTCAGGAAACCGTAGTCCTTGTGGGCCCCCACACCCTGGTCGGCGCCGTCGCTCGCGCTGCCCGGGTAGCGGACGAGCTTGAGGTGCGGGTGGGCCTGGGCGCCGAAGATTGGGTCGTAGAAGTCGGCGGGGGCGCCGATGGCGGTGAGGAGTTCGTGCAGCAGGCGGTGGGCGACGGTGCTGAGGCGGTCGATCCAGGCGAGTGCGGCGGTACGGAGCTCGGGGAGGGCGGCGGGCCACTGGTTCGGGCCCTCCAGCCACCAGTACGCGGGCTCACCGGGGCCGGGTGTCCGGGCGGGGCGCTCGGCGCCGATGTCGAGCTGGTCGCGCCAGTCCCGGCTGCCGCCGGTGCGCTCGTCGCCGGTGCGGGTGTAGCCGCGGAAGTGGGGGGAGTTGATGTTGTCGAGGGCGAGCCGTTCGGCTTCGGGGAGCCGGAAGAAGGCGTGCATGGCGCGGAGCAGCGCGGCGCGCTCCGCGGGGTCGATGCCGTGTCCGACGAGCTGGAAGAAGCCGACGTCGTGGGCGGCGCTGTGCAACTGGGCGTGGAGCAGCGCACGGGCCTGGGGGCCGCGGTCGGCGGCGGAGAGGTCGATGATCGGGAGCTGGGCGTACGACGGGGGCGTCGACGTGTGCGTCATGGGGTGCGTCCGAGGGGTGAAGCGAGGGGAATGGGCTGGATGCTGGATCAGGCGACCGAACGCCGACAGCCCATGCTCGTGACGCGCACGTAGTCCACGTGCCGGCGTCGAACGAGTATCGGAAGCATGGCCACAGAGTACTGCGCCGGAAACGCAGACGACCCGCGAGCTCTGGTCCCTCCGCCTCGGCGAAGGAGCCGGCCGGACGTACCGGCGAGCTCGCGGGTCGGGTGACTGCCTGGGATTGGGCCGGCTGCACGGTTCTCTCCCGTGCTGGTCCGGCACCGCACTCGGTGTGGTGACGGGCCGCTAGCCCGCAGTCACCTCACGCGTCCGGTATTCATACATCTGCCGAACCACCTCCCTTCTCGTGTAGCCCACACCCTAAGAACGCCTCGCCGCACGATCAACCACTTTTTTCCGAGAGGAAAACCCCGGCCAGCCGCGGCAGCCGCCGACCCATCTCGTACGGGTCGTCGAAGTCGAAGTCCTCGCCCATGTCGCCGACGGTGGAATCGGCATGCGAATGCTCGGCCGCGTACTCCTTCCAGGCCTCGTAGAAGGCCTCCGCGCGGCCCGTCACGACCTCGAAGGCCTCGGCGGCGCAGTAATTGACCTCCTCGATGAACAGGGCGCGGTCGTCGGGGCCACCGGCTGCGACGAGGACCGCGGGATGCCCGGCAAGGCTGTCGGGTACGGCGACGACACGCTCGTACCACTCACGGCCCTGGGCGATCAGCCCGGCGCGGAAGTCCACGAAGCTGTCGTCGGAGCAGCCGCCTCCGATGAGGTAGGCGGCGGCCCAGACGTCCCAGCGGTACAGGGCCTCGTGCAGTGCGTCGAAGCGTTCCTGGTATTCGAGGATCTCCCGGCGGGTGCGGCGGGTCAGCAGCTCGACGAGTGCCTGGTCGAAGGGGTGGTCGGGCCTGGTGCGGCTGCGTGCGGTCTCGACGAGGTGCCAGAAGTCGTCCGTGGTCATGGCGGAGACTGTGGCAGCAGGGTCTGACAACGAGGGGGGCCGGTGTGGCCGAGGTTCGGTTTGAGCGGGTCGTCGGGGACCGGATGGTCGAGGAGTGGCGGTACGTGCACAACGTCGTCGTTCCGCCTGCCGCTATGTCTCTTGACGCGGCGCGGGAGCGGGGCGGGCGGAATTGGCTGGAGAACGTTTATCTGGGGGATGTGCTGGTGGGGTGTTCCACCGTGCGGCCGCCGGAGGGCGTGGGTGGGGTGGCCACCGTTATCGCGCGGGTTTTGCCTGAGTATCGGCGGCGGGGGATCGGGGCGGCCCTGTATGAGCGGGGGCTTGCGTACGCGCGGGGGCTGGGGGCCGAGGGGGTTGAGACCTGCGTGCTGGCCGCCAATGACGATGGGCTGCGGTTCGCCGCGCGGGTCGGGTTTGTGGAGGTCGAGCGGTACGTGCTCGACGGTGAGAGTGATCTGTGGGTTGATCTTCGGCTGGGGTAGGGCTGATTGTGGGACGTGAGGCAGGTTGCAACGATTCCCTCAACTTGTGGGAACTCGGTGTGTGCTGCGTCACGTTCGAGTTAGATGATTGCGAGTGAGCGAACCGACGCGCCGTGCGTGCGGACGCAGCTTGGCAGGGGGTCCAGGTGAGTGCTTCCCGGCGTAGTGGGACCACCGATGAGCTGGGGCCCGACGAGCCCGAGCGGGCCGGCCCCGTGGGCCCCGACGGCTCCGATCTGCTCGCCGCGCTCCTCGACGGGATGGACGCGGCACTGTGCGCCTTCGACGCCGACGGAGTCGTAACCCATTGGAACCGTGAGGCCGAGCGGATTCTCGGCTGGACCGCGGCCGAGGCGGTGGGGCGGCACGGGTTCGCGGGGTGGGCCGTGCGGGAGGCCGACGCCGAGGAGGTCGAGGGGCGGCTGATGGCCGCCATGCAGGCCCCCGGGCGGCAGGTGCACGAGTTCGCGCTGCTGACCAAGGACGGCGGGCGGGTGCTCGTGCGCACGCAGTCCGCGGCCGTACGGGGGCCGGACGGCAAGCCCGCCGGCCTGTACTGCGCCTTCAGCGAGGTGCACGCGCAGATCGACCTGGAGCGGTCGATCGCGCTGAGCGAGGCGCTGTTCGAGGACGCCAGCTGGGGGGTCGTGCTCGTCGATGCCGATCTTCGGCCCGCGGTGGTGAATGCGCATGCGGCTCGGTCGCTGGGCATCGGGCGTACGTCGGCGCTCGGGCGGCCGCTCGGGGAACTGCTCTCCCAGGGCGTGGAGGAACTCGAGAGCGCGCTCACCCATGTGCTCGCCGAGGGTGCGCCGCCGGCTCCCGCGGAGATCTGGGTGAGCGTGCGGACGCCGGACGGCGAGCAGCGGCGGTGCTGGCGGTGCGGGTTCGTACGGCTGGCTTCACCGCTCGCGGAGGAACCGGTTCCGCTTGGTGTCGGGTGGCTGTTCCAGGACGTCACCGAGGCCAAGCAGGGGGAGCAGGAGGCGTCGCTGCTGCGGTTCCGGACGAACCAGCTGCACCGGGCCGCGCGGGCGGCGGGGGAGTGTGAGGATCCGCGGGAGGCGGCGACGGTTCATCTGGACTTCGCGCTGGCCGGGTTCGCCGATCACGCGTTGATCGACCGGGTGGTGGGGGGCTCGGTGGGCGCGGACGGGGAGAGCGAGGGCGAGGCGCCGGTGCGGCTGGTGCGGGTTGCGGCTACGCCTTCCGGGGCGCCGGGGCCGAGTCTGCTGGCCGGGGCGGCGGGGTTGCCCGTGCGGTACGGGCAGGGACATCCGGCTCTGCAGTGCGTGGAGCGGGCCGGGTCCGTGCGGGCGAGCGTCGGGGCGGTGGCCGCCGAGCAGGCCCGGGAGTGGGCGCTGGCCCGGCGGTGGCCGGGGGACTCTGTGCATGCGTTGTGTGCGGTGCTGCGGAGTCGGGGGCGGACGCTTGGGGTCGTGACGTTTCTGCGTGGCGGCGGGCGCAGTCAGTTCGAGCGGGCCGACGCGGTTTATGCGGAGGACGTGGCTGTGCGGATTGCCGCGGCGTTGGACTTGGCCGGGGTTGTGGGGCGGGAGTAGGGAGCCCGCGGGCTGCGGTGCGCGGCCGGCTTCAGCGCTGGTAGAAGATCCGGTCGCCGTACTCCTTGAACACCCGGCCGTTCCACTCGTGGCCGCCGTCCACGTTCCCGGAGCGGAGGAGTGGGGGCTCGATGCCGCGGTCCGACAGGACTCCCGCCGCCGTCGCCATGACCGACTGGAGGATCGCGCTCGTCACCACCGTCGAGGCCGGGGCGAAGGGGGCCGGGATGGGGGGCAGGGTCAGGGTTGCGTCGCCGATGGGGATCTTGGAGTCCAGGACGATGTCGCAGTGGTCGCGGAGGTAGGTGCCCGAGGAGTGTCGGGAGCTGGTTTCCGTCGCGTACGCGACCGATGTGACGCCGATGACCTTCACGCCGAGGGTGCGGGCGTGCATCGCCATCTCGACCGGGAGGGCGTTGCGGCCCGAGAGGGAGATGATGATCAGGGCGTCGCCCGCGCGCAGCGGTGACGTGTCCAGAACCGCGCTCGCGAGGCCGTCGACGCGCTCCAGGGCGGAGCCCAGCGTGGCCGGCATCACATCGACGCCCACGGCCCCCGGCACCGCCAGCAGGTTCATCAGGGCGAGCCCCCCGGCCCGGTAGACCACGTCCTGCGCGGCGAGCGAGGAGTGCCCGGCGCCGAAGGCGAAGAGCCGGCCCCCGTCGGCGACCGTGTCGGCCAGCAGCGTGCCCGCCGCGGCGATGGCCGCGCCCTCCTCGTCGCGCACCCGTTCCAGGAGATCGATCGCGGCGTCGAAGAACTGGTCGGCCAGTTTGCCGTCGCTCATGCGGGTCCTTCCGGGTGGGATCACGGGTCACGGGTCACGGGAGCCATGAGGTTGTCATCGGCTGTGTCGCGGATCACCGTGCGGTCTGGACCAGTGCGGTGTCAATACGGCCGCCAGACGAGGGGGCCGCAACTGCCCGAATACGGGCGGCTACTCCCGAGTACTCGCCCGTAACCCCGTGGTTTCAACGGCGCGGCACGGTTGTCAGTGGTATGCGTCAGAATTGAATCCAGGGCCAGCGCACGCGCCGGGAAGCTCTTCGCGCTTCCGGCAGATCTCATCGAGGGGCACGTATGTCCGGACTGATCGACACCACGGAGATGTATCTCCGCACCATCCTCGAGCTTGAGGAGGAAGGTGTGGTCCCCATGCGCGCCCGGATCGCCGAGCGGCTCGACCAGAGCGGGCCGACCGTGAGCCAGACGGTGGCGCGGATGGAGCGGGACGGTCTGGTCTCCGTGGCGACCGACCGGCACCTGGAGCTGACGGACGAGGGCCGCCGCCTCGCCACGCGCGTGATGCGCAAGCACCGCCTCGCCGAGTGTCTGCTCGTCGACGTGATCGGCCTGGAGTGGGAGCAGGTGCACGCCGAGGCCTGTCGCTGGGAGCACGTGATGAGCGAGGCCGTGGAGCGGCGGGTGCTGGAGCTGCTGCGGCACCCGACCGAGTCGCCGTACGGCAACCCGATCCCGGGCCTGGAGGAGCTGGGCGAGAAGGACGGCGCCGACCCGTTCCTGGACGAGGGCATGGTGTCGCTCGCGGACCTCGACCCGGGCGCCGACGGCAAGACGGTCGTGGTGCGCCGTATCGGCGAGCCGATCCAGACGGACGCGCAGCTGATGTACACCCTGCGCCGCGCGGGCGTGCAGCCCGGCTCGGTGGTGAGCGTGACGGAGTCGGCGGGCGGCGTGCTGGTCGGCAGCGGCGGCGAGGCGGCCGAGCTGGAGGCGGACGTCGCCTCCCATGTGTTCGTCGCCAAGCGCTGAGCACCCGGCGCCCGATCGCCCTCCGACCTGGTACGAGTGTCGACCACCGGGATTCGGGAGGCGGTTGAGGCGCCTCGGCGGTCCCTTGACGTCGAGATTTTATGTGCCGAATTCGGAGCGCTCGGACGTTTCGCGTGCGAGGCTGGCGCGTGAGGCATATGACCTGAGGGGGCGGGAGGATGTGCCGCAGACGTGTGGATGGCCCCGGCGCCGAGTGGCGCCGGGGCCGGTCCTCCCCTGTGCTGACCCGGAGCCCCGAGCTCCCAGGGTCATCCCCCTCGGACCGTTTTCCCCGAGCGGTCCGCCTCCCGCTGAAGATCTCCCCTCGGCAGCGACGATCATTCCTTGAGTACGGTCACTCGAACGAGGGGTGTTGCTCACGGAAACGGCATTTTCGAATACCCATTCGATAGTCTGCCGGGTGACGGGAAACGCGGAACGTGCGCTTCAGGAGTGAAGACGTGAAGCGTGAGGGCGTGAAGGCGCGGCACGTGGAACCCGCAGGACGGAAGGCAGCTGCACGGCACGGCAGGACACGGTTCACAGGACCGGCCGGCTCGAAGCGGGAGTGAGCCGGTCCGAGCGGAGCTAGGGGGTGCCAGGACCATGGCGCGACGCATCGACGTGACCGGGGCGGGCGGGGTACGCCTCGCGGCCTGGGAGTTCGGCGACCCTCCCAAGACCGACCCGGCGGGCCTCGTACCGGAGCAGGCCGGTGCGCCGGATCGGCCCGAAGCGCCGGAGCGGTCGGGGACGCGCGACCAGGCCGCGCCGCCCGGTGGGCACGAGTGCGGGCCCGGCGTGCTCTTACTGCACGGCCTGATGGGCCGCGCCTCGCACTGGGCGTCCACCGCCCGCTGGCTGTCCGAACGGCATCGCGCGGTCGCACTCGACCAACGCGGGCACGGGCAGAGCGAGAAGCCCCCTCAGGCCGCGTTCACCCGGGAGGCCTACGTCGAGGACGCGGAGGCCGCGCTGGAACAGCTGGGGCTCTCCCCGGCCGTCCTCATCGGACACGCGATGGGCGCGCTGACCGCGTGGCAGCTCGCCGCGAAACGGCCCGACCTGGTGCGGGGCGTGATCATCTGCGACATGCGGGCGTCGGCGCTGGGCGCGGCCTCGCAGCGGGAGTGGCAGGACTGGTTCAAGGCCTGGCCCGTTCCCTTCGCCACGCTCGCGGACGTACGGAAGTGGTTCGGCGAGGACGATCCGTGGGTGGAGCGGCCGAATCCGGCGCGGGGGGAGTTCTACGCCGAGGTGATGCACGAGTCTGCCGACGGGTGGCGGCCGGTGTTCGATCCGGCGCAGATGCTTCAGACGCGGGAGACGTGGGTGTACGACGCGCACTGGGAGGAGTTGGCCCAGGTGCAGTGTCCGGCGCTGGTGGTGCGGGGGCTGGACGGGGAGTTGGGGCGGGCGGAGGCGCAGGAGATGGTGCGGGTCCTTCCCAGGGGGGAGTACGCGGAAGTGGCTGATGCGGGGCATCTTGTGCACTATGACCAGCCGGGGGCCTGGCGGGAGGCTGTCGAGCCGTTTCTGGATTCTGTGCTGGCGGTTTGAGGGGCCTAGTGGGGGTGGGGTTGCGGTCTTGTGGCGGCTGCGGGTTCGTTGTGGCTTGTCGCGCAGTTCCCCGCGCCCCTTCAGGGGCGCTTCAATCGAGGCCGCTATGGAACGTCCCTCAGCCCTTGCTCACCGCCGTCAGGATTTCTGGGAGGCGGGCTGCTGTCCTCGGGGCGGCCAGGTGTAGGCCCGCCAGGGTGATGCCGGCGCCGTAGGCCGTGCCCAGTGGCAGGAGCAGCCAGCCCCAGTCGTCGCCGTTCTTCGCCACGTTCACCCAGATCGTCGCCACGATCACCGGGGCCGTGAGCAGAGCGGCCGAGACCATGCCGCCGAAGATGGAGATCCAGGCGAGGCCGGTCTGGCCGGGGGCGACGTTCTTGTAGCCCTCCTGGGGGATGGAGTACGGGAAGCGGGCCGAGGTCCACGCGCCCGTCGCCAGCATCGCGCCGAGGAGGGCGAAGGAGAGGCCGAGGACCTCGGGGAGGCGGGGCCAGTCGCCGAGCATCGCCGTGGTCACGACCGTGACGAGAGTGGCGTACGGGAGGGTGATCACCAGCAATGCCAGTGCCCGGCCGCGCAGTTCGACGTACGCGTCCTGCGCCGAGGAGATCGTCGTCGCGACCATCCAGAACGCGGAGGTGTCCTGCCCGAACTGGTTGTACATCTGGATGCCGAGCATCCCGGCGGCGAAGCACGCGAAGTAGATCGAGCCGGTGCCCTGCAGCGCGTTGAAGACCGGCACGATCAGGCCGATCGCGAGCGAAGTGACCCAGGCCGCCTTGGTCTTGGGGTCGCGCCAGACGTAACGCAGGCTGCGCTCCATGACCGTGCCCGTGCGGCCGGCGGGCAGCAGGCGGGCGAGGCCGCCGGAGGTGCCGGGGTCGCGGGCGGGCTGGTCGGTGGCCGCCTGGAGGGTCGAGCCGTCCGGTGACGTCATCAACTTCGTGAGATGCCGGGACCATACGGCGATCAGCGCCACCAACGCGCCCGCGCTGAGCGCCAGTTGGAGGACCGCGACGCCGTACGAGCCCTCACTCGCCGAGTCCACCGCGCCGATCGCCGACGCCGGCGGCACCCATCGCAGCACGTCCCCGGCCGGTTCGAGCTGCGACAGCCCGCTCGAACCGAGCCGCTGCGCACCGAAGTTGACCAGCTGCGCCCCGATCGCGATCACCAGCCCGCTCAGCACCGCGAGATCGCGGCCCTTGCGGCTGGTCAGCAGCCGGATGTTGGCGGCGGCGACGGCCCGCGCGAGGGCCACGCACACCAGCAGCGCGAGCACGACGGAGACGACGGAGAGGGCGTACGCGGCAGCCCCGTGCGCCACCGTGATCACCGCGCCGGTCAGCAGGAGCAGCGTGAACAGCGGGCCGATGCCGACCAGCGAGGCCGCCAGCAGGGCCCGTACCAGCGGCCGGGGCCGCAGCGGGAGCATCACCAGGCGGGTCGGGTCGAGGGTCTCGTCGCCGCCGGGGAAGAACAGCGGCATCACCGCCCAGCCGAGCCCCAGCACGGCGACCAGCAGCACGACGACGGCCTCGGCGTGCGCGTGGCCGCGCAGCGCGATCAGGCCGAGCAGTTGCAGCGCGCCGAAGAGCAGCACGACGACGGCCGAGACGACGTATGCGGCCCGCCGCCCGCCGGACTGCCGCAGCCCGTTCTTCAGGAGCGACAGCTTCAGTCGTACGACGACGGGGGTGATGCCGGTGACCGGGGTGCCGTCGGTGGTCATCGCGTCCCGCCGCCCAGCCAGTCGAGATCCGAACCGGCGTCGCGCCCGCCCGCGCCGACGAGTTCGAGGAAGGCCCGTTGCAGGGTGGGCGCCTGGCCGCGGACCTCGGCGAGCGTGCCCTGGGCGCGGATGCGGCCGGCGGCCATCACGGCGACCCAGTCGCACAGGGACTCGACGAGTTCCATGACGTGGGAGGAGAAGACGACGGTGGCGCCGGAGGCCGTGTACCGCTCAAGCACGCCCCGGATGGTCTGCGCGGAGACGGGGTCGACGCCCTCGAACGGCTCGTCCAGGAACAGCACTTCGGGGTTGTGCAGAAGTGCCGCCGCGAGCCCGATCTTCTTCCGCATGCCGGTCGAGTAGTCGACGACGAGCTTGTGCTGGGCGCCGGCCAGGTCGAGCACGTCGAGCAGCTGCGTGGCCCGCTTGTCGACCTCGCCGCCGGGCAGCCCGCGCAACCGCCCGCTGTAGCCGAGCAGTTCACGCCCGGACAGCCGCTCGAACAGCCGCAGCCCCTCAGGCAACACCCCGATCCGGGCCTTCACGGCCACCGGATCCCGCCACACGTCATGCCCGACGACCTCGACAGTGCCATGGTCCGGCCGCAGCAACCCGGTGACCATGGAGAGGGTGGTGGTCTTCCCGGCCCCATTGGGTCCGACGAGCCCGATGAACTTCCCGGCGGGCAATTCGAGATCGATCCCGGCAACGGCGACTTGCTGCCCAAACCGCTTCCAGAGCCCACGCACACTCACAGCCGACGTCATGGAAGCCAACCTAAGAGGGGCGCGGGGAACTGCGCGACAAGCCACGACGAACCCGCACCCGCCAACGGCGAACGCGAGGCACCCCGACAGGCGCTACCGATCCCGCCCACACGCATAGGCAAGCGGCGAGATGAGCTCTTCGGAATCCGGCAGCCACCGATTCGCCGGCGTAGGCCGACGCGCCCACTGCACAGCCCCCCGCGACCCGAACCGCGTAGGCGGCGCAGCCACGTAGCTGCCCTCACCCAGCGCGGCGAGGTCGAGCGACGACGGTGTCCATCCGAGTTTCCTGACGAGTTCGGGAAGCTTCGCGGCGGCGCCGGGGAGTACGAAGAACCGCATGCGCCGATCCGGGGACAGCGTCACGGGCCCGAGCGTCAGCTCCATCCGCTCCATACGGGCAAGCGCCAGGAACCCCGCGGTCTCAGGGACGTCGATCGCGTCGAACGTACGCCCCGTCGGCAGCAGAATCGAAGCCGCCGGCTGCTTCTGCCACATCCGGCGGGCGACGGTCGCCGAGCCCGTGGCCTGCGTCGCCCAGTCCTCCCGCGCCGGATGCGCCCCCGGCGCGCCGCACCCCGCGTCGCCGCAGGAGCAGCGCTGCACCCCGTCGACGGCTTCCAGCCAGGTCCCCGGGAACACGTCCCAGTGACGCTCCTCGGCGTAGCGCACGGCGGTCTCCAGCAGCGATTCCCCGCGCTGCTTCGGAATCTGAGCGGCTTCGGTACCCGCGATCGTCTCTTCCACGCTCAACACAACTCCCGCATCCACCTCGGGTTACGGGGGTAACGCGCGCGGGGGAGGGGCATCGATTCCTCGGTTGGGGCGCATGGATGCACGTGTGGGGGCGCAGAGGAGGAACGTCGGCTTGATCTGGGTAGCCACGAGTGGGGTCGGCTTCGGTCTTTACCCCGGCAATCCTCGCATGCCTCGCATTTTCGGTATGTCCGCGGGGCATTGATCTTCAAGGCCGGATCTTTTCGCTCGGGGAGCAGAGGGATCCGGTCATGGAAGACACGCCAACTCGGTGCGTGGGCAGGCACCGCAGCCACAGGGGGTAGTGCCAATGGCCGCAAGGCCTCTCGTCGCGCGGCAGCCGAACGAACGGTTGCAGGCGCTCATCCAGGAGGCGGGGTGCTCGAACGCCGGGCTCGCCCGCCGGGTCAACATGTGCGGTGCCGAGCACGGCCTCGACCTCCGCTACGACAAGACGTCCGTGGCCCGCTGGCTGCGCGGACAGCAGCCGCGGGGCCGGGCGCCCGCCATCATCGCCGAGGCACTGGGCCGCAAGCTCGGCCGTACGGTCACGATCGACGAGATCGGCATGGCCAACGGCAAGAACCTCGCGTCCGGCGTCGGTCTCCAGTTCTCGCCGACCGTACTGGGGGCCATCGAGCAGGTCTGCGAGCTGTGGCGCAGTGACGTGGGCCGCCGGGACTTCCTGTCCGGCTCCTCCGTCGCCGCGTCCGCCCTCGTCGAACCGAGCCGCGACTGGCTGATCTCCTCGCCGGACTCGCAGGTGGCGCGCTCGGCGGGCCCGCGCGTCGGGCAGTCCGACGTGGCGGCCGTGAAGGCGATGACCCAGGCGCTCGTGGACCTCGACCACCAGTACGGCAGCGGGCATGTCCGCCCGGTTGTCGTGCACTACTTGAACAGCGTCGTCTCGGGGCTGCTGGCGGGGTCGTACCGGGAGGCCGTCGGCCGGGATCTCTTCGCGGCCGTCGCCCGACTCACCGAACTCGCCGGGTACATGGCCGTCGACACCGGCCAACCGGGCCTGGCCCAGCGCTACTACATCCAGGCGCTGCGGCTCGCACAGGCCGCGGGCGACCGGGGTTACGGCGGTTACGTACTGGCCGCGTCCATGAGTCATCTCGCCGCGCAACTCGGGAACCCGCGGGAGATCGCCCAGTTGGCGCGCGCGGCGCAGGAAGGGGCGCGGGGGCGCGTGACACCGCGCGCGGAGGCGATGTTCTACGCCGCCGAGGCGCGCGGGCACGCACTGATGGGCGACGCGCGGGCCGCGCAGGTGGCGTCCGGGCGGGCGGTCACGGCGCTGGAGGGCGCCGACGCGGCCTCCGGGGACGACCCGGCGTGGATCTCGCACTTCGACGAGGCCTATCTGGCCGACGAGTTGGCGCACTGCCACCGGGACCTCGGGCAGGCCGAGGCGGGCGCGCGGCGCGCGGAGGAGGCGCTGGCGAAGCTGCCGGAGTCCAAGGCCCGTCGCCGGGCGATCGGTTACGTGCTCCTCGCCACCGCGCAGGTGCAGCAGCGCGAGATCGAACAGGCCTGCAACACCGGACTGAAGGCCGTGGAACTCCTGGAGTCCCTCCGCTCCAACCGGGGCGCCGACTACCTGGAGGACTTCCAGCAGCGGCTGGAGCCGTACCGGGAAGAGCCGGTGGTACGGGAGTTCGGGGCGCGGTTGGAGTTGCAGGCGGCGGCGTGAGGGCGGGCGACCGGCCGGACCGTGGACGCGTGAATCCGTAAGAGTTTGCGTGAATCTGCGGGAAACGGCCGGTTGCCGTGCGGAATCGTGCACTGGGTGCCCGGTGGGCCGACAGGAGGTGGACATATACAGCGCGTTGTAGAGCGCGGCTGTTACTGCTGTCACAGGGAGGGAGGTTGCGGCCTGAGCTGCGTGGCACCCGGCTCGGGGGACCCGGTAGCGTGAGCCGACGATTCACAAGGTCCCCCATTAGTAGGAGTCCCGGTGACGCAGAGTGGACAGAGCGAGGAGCCCTCGCAGCGCCAGGCGCGCGAAGGCATCGTGCTGCCCTCCGACGGCGGCGAACCTTTGCTGCCGGGCATGCTGGGCGCCCAGCCCATCACCCCGACCCACCAGGGGCCACCACAGAACGGTTACGGCTACCAGGGCGGCCCCCAAGCGGGCCCGTACGGCGGCGGCTCGTACCCCGCCCCCCAGCCCGGCCCGCAGGCCCCGGCCTCGGCCCCGCCCGGCGCCCAGTCCTGGGGCACCCCCTGGGGCCCGGACCAGCAGCAGACCCCGCCCCAGCAGCAGGACCAGACCTGGCCGACGGCTCCGGCCCAGCAGTGGGGCACGGACGCGACGCAGAACCAGCAGAACCAGATCCAGCAGAACCAGATCCAGCAGAACCAGAACCAGTGGGGCGCCCCGGTACCGGACGCGATCCCGTCCCAGCCGCTGCCCCAGGAGACCTCGCAGACGCCGTACGGCCACCAGGCACCCGCCACCGACGCCTACGGCACCCCGGGCGCTTCCCTGCCTCCCGGCCCGACCGGCCCGACCACGTACGGCGCGCCCCTTCCGCCCGCCCAGCACGCGGCCCCCGGCGCCGCGCCCCTGCCGCCCGCCGACGAAGGTGCCACGCAGTACATCCCGCCCGTACCCGCCGCTCCCGCCAGTGAAGGGGCCACGCAGTTTCTGCCGCCCGTCGCTCCTGCCGTGGACGAGGGGGCGACCCAGTTCATTCCGCCGGTCGGGCCCGGGGCCCTGCCGCCGGAGGTCGGCGTACAGCCCCCGTCCGACGCCACGCAGTTCCTCGGGCACACGCCCCACGGCGGGCCCCAGGCCGGGCCCGGGCCGCTGCCTCCCGTCGCCGATCCGGACTCGCAGGCCACGCAGTACATCGCGCCGGTGACCGACGGGACGCGGCAGACGCCCGCCGAGTTCGACAACCTGTTCCGCAGCGGGCCCGGCGCCGGCAGTCCCGCCGGGGCCACTCAGCACCTCCCGCGCTTCGAACAGCACCAGCCGCAGCACCAGTCGGCGTACGGGCAGCCCCAGCCCGCCTACTTCCCGCCCGGCGGGCACGGTGGCCATGACGACGACGGGCGGGGCGGGCGCGGTGGCCGCGGCCGTTCGAAGGTGCCGCTCATCGCCGCCGTCGGCATCGGCATCGTTGTCCTCGGCGTCGGCGCCGGCGCGCTGCTCAGCGGCGGGGGCGGTGGCGACGGGCAGGACAAGAACCAGACCGTGTCCGCCACGGCACCGGCCGGCGACGGTTCCGCCTCGCCGTCCGCCGACGCGGCCAAGCAGCAGGCCGTCGCCCTGGACAAGCTGCTCGCCCAGAGCGGCGACAGCCGCGCCTCGGTGATCGCCGCGGTCGCGAACGTCAAGGCGTGCAGGAACCTGGACACGGCCGCCTCCGACCTGCGCGCCGCGGCCAAGCAGCGCACCCAGCTGGTCACCAGCCTGGCCGGCCTCTCCGTGGACGAGCTCCCGGACCACGCCGCCCTGACCACCGCCCTCACCCAGGCCTGGCAGGCCTCCGCGTCGGCCGACAACCACTACGCGGCCTGGGCCGACCAGGTGGGCGGCAACAAGAAGGGCTGCAAGAAGGGCCAGGCCCGCTCCACCGGCCAGACCCAGGCCGGCAACCGAGCGAGCGGCACGGCGAGCCAGCAGAAGGCCAAGGCCTCCCAGCTGTGGAACACGATCGCGAAGACGTACGGCCTGACCCAGCGCCAGCCGACCCAGCTGTGACCCGGGCGGTGCGGGCGCGGCCGTAACCGCGCCCGCCCGCTGCTCAGTCGACCTCGGCGCCCTGAAGGGTCTTCGTCACGTTCACGAAGCCCTTGTCGACCGCCACCAACTGCCCCTGCCGTACGGCCTGGAGGGTCACGTCGGCGTTGACCACGCGGGACAGGCCGATGCTGGCGAGCGGGCCCTGGCCGCCCCACTGCAGGGTCGGGGTGAGCCCGCCGGTGGTGATCTTCAGGCCGTCGTCGAGCTTGCGCCGTATCGCGTCGGAGGTGACGTCCTCGCCGCCCAGCGACTCGACGACCTTCTTGAACACGGTGTAGGCGATCCACGTCGTCTGCACGCCGGCGTCCGCGGGGTCGATGCGGTTGTCGCCGAAGGCCTGCTCGCTGATCACCTTCTTCATCGGGTCCCAGCGCGCGTCGGTCGACGCCGGGTACCAGCCGGTGATGTACGAGCCCTCGTACGGCCCCCTCGCGCCGCCGGCCTCGTTGATCGCCGTCTGGTCGACGCTGTCGAGCGTGGCCGCGGTCTTCACCGCGGGATAGTCGTCGCGCTCGCGCTGGAAGGAGTCCATGAAGGTGCTGGTGCGGTCCCCGAGCGCGGGGATGACGCACCCCTTCTTCGCCTGGTCGGTCGTGGCGGCGGTGAGCGCCTTCTGCGAGGGCCCCTCGTACTCGGTGGTGTCGTCCGCCGCGCGCTGGTCGACCGAGTCGGCGTGCCCGCCCGCCTTCAGGCCGGAGTCGAGCATGGGCGGCAGCTCGTCGCCCGCGATGGTGTCGGGCCGTATCAGCGTCACCGGGCCGCAGGCCGCGGCGAGTTCCTTGCCGAGGCCGGCCAGCAGCGTGGGCTGGCCGCCGTTGACGGGGTAGGACAGCGGGCTGGTGAACTCGGCGGTGGTGACGCCGTAGCCGCCTATGTAGGGGATGCCGGCGCCCTCCAGGTCGGGGAGGTAGGAGTCGCCGTACTGGCTGTAGGAGCCGACGACGGCGACGACGCCCCGCTTGACGGCGATCCGGGCGCACTTCGCGGCGGTCACGCTGTCGTTGTGGTCGTTGCAGGTCAGGACCTTGAGCTTGCGGCCGTTGATGCCGCCGTGGGCGTTGACCCAGCGGGCGTACGCCTGTGCGAAGGCGGGCATGCCGGGCTTGTTGGTGGCGCCGGTGTTCTGCGGGGCCCAGGTCATGACCGTGATCGAGTCGTCCCCGGAACCCCCCGTGGTACCGGGGACGACCCCGCAGCCGGCGGCGAACGACGCACACGCGGCCAGCGCCACCGCCGCGCGGACGGTGGATCTGACGGGCCGGATGTGCGTGGGGAGGAAGGTGCTGCGGTCGAGTCGCCTGCCGGTCATGGGTCCACACGCTTCCGCCACATCCGGAACCCGGGGATGACCCATGGTTATTGATCGGTGACGCGCAGGTGAATTACAGGGGTCGGTGAGGCGCCGGAAAGGAAGAACGTACGATCTATGACCGTGCAAGGCTCGGAGAACTCTTCCCGTCGTGGCCGTCGCTCCTCCACCATGGGCGACATGCCACTGAACGACATGCCGTGGTGGCGCTGGCGCAGCAATGTGCGCTCCGCGCTGCACATGCTCTCCGACCCGGGGTTCCAGAGAGAGGTCTGGCTCGCCGGCGTCGACGGGTACGGGGACGTCACCGACGCCGTGTACCGACTGGTCGAGGACACCTGGCTGGACAACTGGTCCGCCGAGAAGTACGTCGGCACGATCTTCCGCGACTCCCAGGAGGCGGCGCTCGTCGACACCGCGGTGCTGCGGGTGCTGCGGATCATGCACCAGGTCGGGCCGGACGCGCCCGTCTCCGCGTACCTGGAGCACCAGGCGTGGCCGGAGGCGGTGCGGGCGGCGCGGGACGCGCATGTGCGGCTGGCGATGGCCGACGGGGACGACCCGGACGCGCCGCCGCGCTCGCTGGAGATCCTGCGGATCATGACGCGGTCCGCGTAAGTCCGCGTGGCGGACGGCTGCCCTTCGGTTCTGGCCGGTATGGGACCCTGTCCTGCATGAACGAGCAGTCCGCCCAGTCCGCGCAGTACGTCCTCACACTCTCCTGCCCCGACAAGCAGGGCATCGTGCACGCCGTGTCGAGCTACCTCTTCATGACCGGCTGCAACATCGAGGACAGCCAGCAGTTCGGCGACCACGACACGGGTCTGTTCTTCATGCGGGTCCACTTCTCGGCGGAGTCTCCGGTGACGGTGGACAAGCTGCGGGCCAGCTTCACGGCGATCGGTGACGCCTTCCACATGGACTGGCAGATCAACCGGGCCGAGGACAAGATGCGGATCGTCCTCATGGTCAGCAAGTTCGGGCACTGCCTGAACGACCTCCTCTTCCGGGCGCGTATCGGCGCACTCCCGGTGGAGATCGCGGCGGTGGTGTCCAACCACACCGACTTCGCCGAGCTGGTGGGGTCGTACGACATTCCCTTCCACCACATTCCGGTGACGAAGGACACGAAGGCCGACGCGGAGGCGCGGCTGCTGGAGCTGGTCCGCGAGAACGACGTGGAGCTGGTGGTGCTGGCCCGCTACATGCAGGTCCTCTCCGACGACCTGTGCAAGCAGCTGAGCGGCCGGATCATCAACATCCACCACTCCTTCCTGCCGAGCTTCAAGGGTGCGAAGCCGTATCACCAGGCGCATACCCGGGGTGTGAAGCTGATCGGGGCGACGGCGCACTATGTCACCGCGGACCTCGACGAGGGGCCGATCATCGAGCAGGAGGTCGAGCGGGTGGGCCACGACGTGACGCCGGACCAGCTGGTGGCGATCGGGCGGGACGTGGAGTGCCAGGCGCTGGCGCGGGCGGTGAAGTGGCATGCCGAGCGGAGGATTCTGCTCAATGGGCGACGGACGGTTGTGTTCGCCTAACAGCTCGGGTTCATAGGTTCTCGGGCGGCTGCGGGTGGTTCGTGGTTGCTCGCGCAGTTCCCCGCGCCCCTGAAGCAGCCCGTCTTTTCAGGGGCGCGGGGAACTGCGCGACCAGCCCCCACGCACCCGCAGCCGCCCACGAAACCGAACCCGCCCCCACATTGGGCCATGTCACATCCTGCTCAACGACGCCGCCGCGAACAGCACATCCCTGATCGCGCCCCGGTCGCCCACCTGCCCCGCCGCAGCCTCCTCCGGCGGCACATGGCCTGCGGCCAGCCTGCAGAACTCCACGCCGTCCAGCGCCACGTGCGCCACCTCGAACTCCGGCGAGCCCACCGCCGCCGGTGAGTCCAGCGGGATCAGCCACTCGCCGCCGCCGGACCCCTCGATCTCCAGCCGCAGGCTCCGCCCCGGCCCGCCGGCCACGGCAAGGTGCCTCTCCCGGCCCGGCGCGGCCAACCCGCTCTGCCGGCGCTGGGCCAGCGCGGCGGGCAGCATGCGGGCCGCCAGGTCGATCATGCGGTGCAGGTGGCGCGGGGAGGGCGGCTCGTACGGGTAGTCCACCGCCTCGGCGATGTCCTCCGCGTGCACCCAGCACTCGAAGGCCCGGTCCAGCATCGCGTCGTGCAGCGGCAGTTCGAAGTCGCCGTACGGGACGGCCAGGCGCGCGGAGCCGGAGCCGCTGGTGAAGGACACCGTGCGGACCAGGTCGTGGGTCTGCTCGCGCCACGGCGCCCGGACCGAGCGGGTCGGCGGGAAGTACGACGTACGCCAGTACGCCTCCGTGCGGGCCGTCGGCGTCGGGCGCTCGGCGGTCACGTCGCCCAGCGGGTCGTCGAGGCCGAGGGCGAGAGCGACCAGGCCGTCGACGGTGAGGAGGTGGGCGATGACGCCGGCGACGGTCGTACGACGGCTGGTGGGGCCGTCGCCCTCGAACCAGCGCAGGCGTACGGGGGCGTGCCACTCGGCGTCGCCTATGTCCTGCAGCAGGGCGTCCAGGCGGGCGGTCTCGGCGTCGTACGGCGTGGCCCACTCCGGCACGGGGATGCGCGGCGGGCGCCGGTCGAGGCAGCCCTTCAGCACGTGGGTCCGCAGGGCGGGGTCCAGATCGAGGCTCTCCGGCGGATGCAACAGCCCGACGGCCCCCCGCAACCGCAGCGCCTCGTCGGCACAGGCCCCGCACTCCCCGAGGTGCTCCTCGACGGCGAGGCTCTCCTCGGCGGAACACGCGGCCAGGGCCCAGGCCCCGAGCAAGGCCTTCAGAACCCGATGCTCCAGAACCAGCGGCCCGGACGCGGACGCTTCGGGAGCCTCCGACCGGGCGGGAGTCGATTTGCCCGATTCCGTCAGTTTCTCCGGGTTCTCCGGCTCGTCCGGCTTCTCCGGCTGGGCGGCCCCCGGCACTGGACCCTCGCCGTCCTCCACCGACGCCCGCGGCATCGGTATGCGCGGCGGCTGGTCGGGGTCCCGGCCGGAGCCGCCCTCCGGCCCACCCGCACCGGCACCCTGTCCACCGGCCATGCCCGGAACGCCGTACCCCTCCTCGTCGTGCGCCCCGAAGCCCGTCACACCGCACCGCCGTACCCGGGCGGGGCCCCGGCGTCGTGGGCCGTGGAGAGGAGCTGGAGGCCCAGGCGCAGGCGGCGGCGGGCCTCGTCCTCGGTGACGCCCAGGTCGGCCGCGGTCTGGCGGTAGTCGCGGCGCTGGAAGTACGCCAGTTCCAGGGCGGAGCGGAGGGGGGACGGCATGGACGTGACGATGTAGTCCGCGCGGGCGGCCACCGAGGCGCGGCGGACCTTCTGCTCCAGTTCCTCCGTGGAGGCGCCCGCCGCCAGCGCCGCCGTCTCGGTGGCGCGCAGGCGCTGGACCGCGAGGCGGTGGGTCAGCGTGGCCACCCAGGAGCGCAGGGGGCCCTGCTTGGGGTCGTAGGTCTCGGGGTGCTCCCAGACGTGCGCGAAGACCTCGCGCGTGATGCCGTCGGCCGCGCGCTCGTCGCCCAGGACCCGGTGGGCCAGGCCGTGGACCAGTGAGGCGAAGCGGTCGTAGAGCTCGCCGAGGGCGGCCGCCTCACCGCGTGCCAGCCGCTGCTGCATCCTGCGGTCCCAGCGAGGCGGTGCGTCCTTCTTCGCCATACGACCCCCTCACCCGTGCCTGCGCTCGTGCCTCTGCCAAGCCTGCGTCCAACCGTCTCCTCGAATGTAGTCGGCACGTCCGACAACGCACGCCCCTTTGTCGCAACGCGCGCCCCCGGCAGAGCCGCAGGTGATAGTGGACTTTCGCCTACCCCGGTTCAGATCTGATCGAACAGGATCGAAGTCGACTAAAACAAGCCTCTTTCGATCGGTTTCCGTTTCTCGCCCGGTGTTTCAGGGAACGGCCGCTGGGCAGCCGCGCTGCAAGGAAGCGTAGGGACGACTTCCGTTTGCGGGGGTTCCGGCGAGCGAAGGGCATGGTGGTGGCGTTCTATGTGACCGGCGGCGAGCAGGGTGACTGGACCGTGCTCCAAGTGTCGGGCGAGCTGGATCTGGTGACCTCTCCGGTGCTGCGTCAGCGGGTGCACGACGTGGTGGCCGACGGCCGTCACAGCCTCGTCCTCGACCTCTCCGAGGTCTTCTTCTGCGACTCCAGCGGTGTCGGCGTCCTCATCGCCTCCCGCCGGCTGATCCGCTCCTGCCAGGGCAGCCTGCGCCTGATACTCCCCGCGCAGGGCGCGGTCGACGGCTCGCACGTCAACCGGGTCCTCGGCGCCCTCGGCGTCCGCCGCCTCTTCGACGTGTACGGCGACGTGGCGGAAGCCGTCACCGAGGACGCCGGGCCGCTCTCCGCGTGAGGCGGCCGTAACGCCCACCGGGGCTTCTGCATCACCGTTGTCCCAAAATTCCCCCGGTCTTGGCACAAGGGCCGCTTTACCGCGCCCGCGGGGGCCGGCGCGTCGTACGCTCCGTCGGGATACACCGATCCACCTCCGACGTGACGTAAGGCGGCCCGAAAGACATGGTCAGCAGCGAGTACGAGCGCAGGATCGCCGCCCGGTTCGCCACCTTCGACCAGGACGGCAACGGCTACATCGACCGCGAGGACTTCAGCGGGGCGGCCAAGGCGCTGCTCGCGGAGTTCGCCGTCGCGGCGCGCTCCGACAAGGGGCAGGCGCTGTACGCCGGCGCCGAGGCGTTCTGGCAGGGCATGGCCGGGATAGCGGACCGTGACGGCGACCAGCGGATCACCCGCGAGGAGTTCGTCACCGGCGCGGTCAAGCGGCTGCGCGACAACCCCGACCGGTTCGCCGAGATCGCCCGCCCCTTCCTGCACGCGGCCCTCGACCTCACCGACACCGACGGAGCGGCCACCGTCGCCGACACCGCGCGCGTGCTGCGCATCCTGGGCGTGACCCAGGAGGTCGCCGACTTCGCCGCCGCGGCACTGGACGCCGACGGCGACGGCAGGGTCCAGGAGGCGGAGATCGTGCCCGCGTTCGCCCGCTACTTCACGGTCCCTGAGTAGAGCCCTGCGAGTAGCGCTCGCGCAGCTTGTACTTGAGCACCTTCCGGAGCGTGTCGTTGCGCGGAAGGGCGTCCACCACCTCCAACTGCTCCGGCAGCTTGTGCACCGACAGCCCTTCCGCGCGCAGATACGCCGTTACGGCGTCCAGGGTCAGCTTCCCGGCCCCCGGCGGCTGTTCCACCACCGCGCACACCCGCTCCCCGCGCTCCGCGTCCGGCAGCCCGATCACGGCGACGTCCCCGACCGCGGGGTGCGCGGCCAGCAGGTCCTCGATCTCCTTCGCCGAGATGTTCTCGCCCTTGCGGATGATCACGTCCTTGAGCCGCCCGGTGAGCACGAGATGCCCGGACGCGGTGAGGTGCCCCAGGTCGCCGGTGCGCAGGAAGCCCTCCTCGTCGAAGGCCTCCGCCGTCTGCGCCGGGTCCAGATAGCCCTGGCACACCGCCTCGCCGCGCAGCCGCACCTCTCCGTCCGCCGCGATCCGTATGTCCATCCCCTCCGGCGGCCGGCCCTCGGTCGTCGCGAGGTTCTCCACGGTGTCGTCAGGCGCCCCCATGGTGATCATCGGCACCTCGGTCATCCCGTACCCGTGCGTGAGCTGCACGCCCATCTCGCGCACCACGGCGTGGTAGACCTCCGGCGGCTTCGGCGCGCCGCCGCCCGCGAGCAGTCGTAGCGAGGGAATGACCTTCGTCCCCGGCTGCTTGCGCTGCTCGGCCAGGAACATCGAGTAGAACGCCGTCGACCCGCCCGCCACCGTCACCCCGTGCCTGCGGTACTCCGCCAGCGCGTCCGGCAGCGCGAACTGCTCGAACATCACCGCCGGGAAGCCGTACAGGAGCAGCATCACGGTGTAGTCGGGGCCGGCTATGTGGGCGTACGGGAAGGCCATCGAGCCCACGTCGTCCGCCGACAGGTGCAGCGCGTGCGCGAGGCACGAGCCGCCCGCGATCAGTGAACGGTCCGTGTGCAGAACGCCCTTGGGGTCGGAGGTCGTGCCCGAGGTCCAGTAGATCCAGCGCACCGAGGTGCCCTCGGCGGGTGGCGGGGGCAGTACCGCCGGGTCTCCGTCGGGAAGGCCGTCGTACGCCTCGAAGATCCCCTTGGCGCCGAGCCGGCGCGCCATCTCGGTGTGGTCGAAGCCGCGCCAGGTCCCCGGTACCGCGAAGTACTCCGCCTTCGACTCCCGTAGCGCGAAGCCGACTTCGCGGTCCCGGTAGAAGGGGATGACCGGGGTCTGTACGGCGCCCAGGCGGGCCAGTGCGAAGGAGAGCAGGGCCGTCTCGATGCGGGTGGGCAGCTGCCAGGCGACCACCGTGCCGGGGCGTACGCCCATGTCGTACAGGCCGGCCGCGACCCGCTCGGCACGCGTGCGCAGGGCGCCGAAGGTGAGGGTGCGGTCGTCCTGGAGCAGGACCGGCCGGTCGGGGGTGAGGTCGGCGCGGCGGGCGACCAGTTCCCAGAGGGTGCGGGCGGAACTCAGGGAGTGCGGGGTCTCGTTCACGTATGCCCCCTGCTTGGCTGACGACTCGTCAGGTGACATGCTATCTGACACACCATCAGATACGTACTGTTCGGCGGAGGGGACCATGACGAGCGAACTGCCCCGCATCATCAGCGTCGACGACCACGTGATCGAGCCCGCGCACCTCTTCGACACCTGGCTGCCGGAGAAGTACCGCGACCGGGGCCCGCAGCCGTTGACCGCCGGGATCGGTGAACTCGCCTACGTCGCGGGCAAGTACCAGATCACGATGGATCCGGACGGGCCGCCGACGGACTGGTGGATCTACGAGGACCTGAAGTTCCCGTACAAGCGCAACATCGCCGCCGTCGGCTTCGACCGGGACGAGATGACCCTGGAGGGGATCACCCGGGAGCAGATGCGGCGCGGGTGCTGGGATCCGAAGGCGCGCCTGGAGGACATGGACCTCAACCACGTCGAGGCGTCCCTCTGCTTCCCCTCCTTCCCGCGCTTCTGCGGGCAGACCTTCGCCGAGGCGCACGACAAGGAGGTCGCGCTCGCCTGTGTGCGCGCCTACAACGACTGGATGGTCGAGGAGTGGTGCGGCGACAGCGGCGGCCGGCTGATCCCGCTGTGCCTGATCCCCTTGTGGGACGTGGAGTTGGCGGTCGCGGAGATCCGGAGGAACGCGGCGCGCGGGGTGCGCGCGGTGACGTTCTCCGAGATCCCCACCTATCTCGGGCTGCCGTCCATCCACTCCGGCTACTGGGATCCGTTCTTCGCGGTCTGCCAGGAGACCGGCACGGTGATCAACATGCACATCGGCTCGTCCTCGCAGATGCCGGCCGCGTCGCCTGACGCGCCGCCCGCCGTACAGGCCTCGCTGAGCTTCAACAACGCCATGGCCTCGATGATGGACTTCCTCTTCAGCGGAGTCCTGGTGAAGTTCCCGACGCTCAAACTCGCCTACTCCGAGGGGCAGATGGGCTGGGTCCCGTACGCCCTGGAGCGCGCCGACGACGTCTGGGAGGAGCACCGTGCGTGGGGCGGCGTACGGGATCTGATCCCGGAGCCGCCGTCGACGTACTACTACCGGCAGATGTTCTGCTGCTTCTTCCGCGACAAGCACGGGGTCGCTTCGCTGGATGTGGTGGGGCGGGACAACGCGACCTTCGAGACGGACTATCCGCACGTCGACTCGACCTTCCCGCACACCAAGGAGGTCGCCCTCGACCATGTGAAGGGCCTCGACGACGAGACGGTCTACAAGCTGATGCGGGGCAACGCGATCCGCATGCTGGGTCTGGACCTCGACCGCTAATGGACCTGTCGTACACGCCCGAAGAGGAGGAATTCCGGGCGCGGTTGAGGGAGTGGCTCGGCAAGGCGCTGCCGTCGTTGCCGGAGAAGCCGTCGCCGGACGACTGGCCCGCGCGTCGGGCGTACGACATGGGCTGGCAGCGGATGCTGTACGACGCCGGGTACGCCGACGTCCACTGGGACGCGTCGCCGACGGTTCGGCTGATCTTCCTGGAGGAGACCGAGAAGGCGGGCGCGCCTTATGTGGGTGCCGGTTTCGTCGGGCTGCTGCATGCCGGGCCGACGATCGCGGCGGAAGGGACGGCGGAGCAGCGGGCGCGGTGGCTGCCACCGATCCTGCGCGGGGAGGAGGTCTGGTGCCAGGGGTTCAGCGAACCGGACGCCGGGTCGGACCTCGCGTCACTGCGCACGCGCGCGTGGCGGGACGGGGACGAGTATGTGGTGCGGGGGTCGAAGATCTGGACCTCGCATGCGGAAGTCGCCGACTGGTGTGAGCTGTTGGTGCGGACGGACGCGGATGCGCCTAAGCATCGGGGGATCAGCTGGCTCGCGATGCCCATGTCCGCGGCGGGGGTCACCGTGCGGCCGCTGCGGACTCTGGCCGGGTCCGCGGAGTTCGCCGAGGTGTTCCTGGACGACGTGCGGGTGCCGGTCGGGAATCGGGTGGGGGACGAGAACGACGGGTGGCGCGTGACGATGGTGACGCTGTCCTTCGAGCGCGGTACGGCGTTCGTGGGGGAGGTCGTCGCCTGCCGGCGGGTGTTGGGGGAGCTTGCGGCGGAGGCTCGGCGGAACGGGCGGTGGGACGACGCGGTTTTGCGGCGCAGGCTGGGCCGACTCAACGCGGAGTTCCGTGCGTTGTGGCGGTTGACGCAGTGGAATGTCAGCGAGGGGGAGGTGTCTGGCGGGGTGCCGGGGGTGGGGGGTTCGGTTTTCAAGTTGCGGTACTCGCATGCTCGGCAGGAGCTGTATGACGCTGCGGCCGATGTGCTGGGGGTGGATGCGCTTGACCTCGACCGGGCGTGGGTGCTCGATCGGCTGTCGTCGCTGTCGTACACCATCGCCGCTGGGACCTCGCAGATTCAGCAGAACATCGTGGCTGAGCGGATTCTTGGGTTGCCGAAGGGGAGGGGGTGAGTTGTGCGGTTTCAACTGACCGAGGAGCAGGGGGAGTTGCGCGATGCGGTGCGGGCCGCGATAGGTCGTCGGGCGGCTGGCGGTTCGTCGTGGCTTGTCGCGCCCCGCGGCGGAGCCGCAAATGGATACAGCCCCGCGCCCCTGAGGGGCGCTGGCCCTGAGCCTCGTTTGGATCGGACGTTGTGGCGGGCTCTCGGGGACCTGGGTTTCTTCTCCATGCGGTTGTCCGAAGCCGAAGGCGGGGTCGGACTCGGGTTGCCCGAAGCCGTGTTGGCGTTTGAGGAGGCTGGGCGGGCTCTTGTGCCTGGGCCGCTTGTTGCCACGCACCTTGCTGCTGGGGTTGTGCCTGGGGCCGCCGAAGGGGACGTTGTCGTCGCCGCTGCCGATGGGCGGATCGTGGAGTGGATGGACGAGGCTGATGTTGTGCGGCGGGGGGCCGAGGGGGCCGTAGCTCTGAAGTCAGTGGATCCGTTGACGCCTCTGCATCGGGTGCCGGCTCCTGCTGCGGTCGATCCCGTTGCCGTGTTGCTCACCGCTGCCGAGCAGCTTGGTACTGCCTCGCGGGCCTGTGAGATCGCCGTGCAACATGCGCGGACTCGGGAGCAGTTCGGGCAGCCGATCGGGGGGTTTCAGGCCGTCAAGCATCTGTGTGCGCAGATTCTGGTGCGGGTGGAGGTGGCTCGGGCCGCCGTGTATGCCGCTGCCGTGACCGGGGAGCGGGGTGACATCGCCGCTGCCCGGTTGCTTGCCGATGACGCTGCAGTGCGGGGGGCCCGGGACTGTCTTCAGGTGCATGGCGGGATGGGGTTCACCTGGGAGAGCGAGGTGCATCTGCTGCTGAAGCGGGCCTGGGTGCGGGCTCAGCGCGGTGGTGGGGGCACCGAGAGTGAGGAGCTGCTCGCCGCCGAGCTGGTCGGCTGAGGGGATGTCGCGGATTGTGGCATACCGGAATTACGGAGCGTTGATATCGGGTTGTGTCCTACGTGTGACCCGTCACGTCCTGGAGTCGGCTGCCCGCTCCGGTACCTTCTGTTGGATGCGAGTGGAACTGGCCTGTTCGACTCCCCGCGTAGAGCGTCGCACAGTATGCCGCACGGGTACTCCTTCGCGCTGGAATATGCCCGAAGCGCTTGTTGGGGTGACTGTACGTCAACCATGCTGTCTCGTAAGGGATTCACGTTCCGTGACCCTTGCTCTGGCCGTTGTTCTGGCCATGCAGAAAATGGCTACGATCGTGGCCCTCGCTGCGGTGTGTGCGTGGCGCGAGGTCATGTGTCCGCCGGTTCGGATGGTGTGAGCGGTGCAGGTGCTTCAGGTGCAGCTGGAAGTCCGGCCCGACCCCGCTGAGGTGGGGCGAGCCCGGAGGTGGGCCCGTTCGCGCCTGGCCGGGTCCGGCATAGAGGTCGACGAGCCGCTTGCCGAGACGCTGATCCTGCTCGTCTCCGAACTGGTCACCAACGCCGTGGTGCACACGGGCTGTCCGGCCGTGCTGCGGCTGTCCCTGCCCGGCGTCGCGGCCGAGACGGCCACCGTGCGCCTGGAGGTGGCCGACGCCAGCTCCCGGGCGCCCGTGCCGCGCTGTGTGGACGGAGAGGCGACCGGCGGGCGCGGACTCGCCCTCGTGGACGGGCTCGCCGACCGCTGGGGCTGGAGCCCCGAGGGCGCGGGCAAGCGCATCTGGTGCGAACTGGACCGCTGTGACCGGCCCGCGGAGGGCGCGGCCGCCTACACCGGTGGCGTTACGGCGTACGAGGGGCTGGCCTTCGAGGCTGTGTGACCGTCACGTCCGGGGCACGGTTGCAGAAACCGCTGCCATGCCGCGTTCGGTGAGAGGCGATGCGCCGGGGGTGTGCTTCCGTGCGCGCCTGCGGCAAATAGGGCGTAAGTAATAAATCCTCGTACGGGTGTTGACGCATCGTGTCCGTTTGATCACGCTTGTGGTCAGCGATTCGCCGTGAGGGGACGACGAGGGTTTCGGTGACGGAAGCCCTCGGCGAGTGTGGGTCGTGATTCGGCGTCGGCTTCTTTCAGGGCGGAGCCGGGGCGGGTGCGCCGAGGTCGGTCGGCGGCGCGTGGTGCCGTGTTCGGGGCGGGCGCCGCGCCGCCGGTCGACGAGTCGGGGGGGCGGGTGCAGAGAACAGCAGATCCTCGCCGCGCTGAAGTCGATCCGTGCCGCCCTGCTCGACGGTGCACCGATCCACGTCATCCTGGACAATCGACACCCCAGCGCACGCCATGCTGGACGAGGAACTCCAGGAAGTCGGCGGGTGGGTAGGCCTGGGCCGGGGCGAGGACACCGGGCTTGGCGCCGTCGGCAACGAGTCGGCGCGCGCTTTCGACCGCGATGACCGCTGTGGTCCCCTGCATGTCGATGCCCTGGGCGATGCCGCGAGCGTGCCGCCCGTCCTCGCTGGTCGCCTCGACGACGATGATCCAGCGCGCGGTGCGGCGGCTGTCCGCGGGCGGTCCTTCGGGAACGCTGTCGATGAGCGCGGGGGTGATGTCGGCGAATGCGGCCGCCAGTTCCGCACGGACCACCCCCTCGACCCGGCGTGCCGCGACGTGGCGGGGAACCGTGACCACCGCCGGAAGAGGGAACTTCACCACCGGCACCGGGTCGGAGCGGTCCGGAAAGGTGAGTGCTGTACGCCGTGCGGCGATATCGGGATGCCAGCGGCCGGCTGCGTAACCGAGGCCGCCGCCGGTGAACGTGTCGATGTTCTCCAGTGCCGACCGGAGAGTTCCGCGGGACGGCATGGCGCCTGTGCGGACCAGTTCCAGGCCGATGACGAGTTCCCGTACCGGACGGACGCGTGCGGCGACGAGGTGAGCGAGCAAGTCGCTGGGCAGGCCGTCGTCGTTGGCACCCGGGACCACCGTCACCCCGGCTGCCTCGGCCGGCCCGGCGAAGGCGCTGAAGACGCGATCGAGGTGGCGCTGTTCACCGGCGATGTCGACGTAATGGCATCCGGCGGCGATGGCGGCCCGCACGACCGCCTCGCCGGACAGAACGAATGGCCCCGCGCAGTTGATGACCGCGGAGCAGTCCCGGAAGGCATGGACGAGTGCCGCGTGGTCCCCGGATTCGGCGCGCCGTATCGCGGCGCCGTCGACCGCGGTGAGTCCGGCTCGGGCGGCTGCCTCGCCGAGGCGTTCGACGTTCCGGCCGACCAGTACCGTCTCGATGTCCCGCCGGGCCAACTCGGCGACGACGAGCTTGCCGGTGTAACCACCGGCGCCGTATACCGCGATCCGCATGTCCGATGTCCTTTCCACGGCCTCCGAAGCAGCGTATGGCTCTTGGGCGAGATGGTTAATGCGTCAGCGTCTCCTCTGCATACGTGATCGTCTCGGGCGCCGAAAATCTGAATACGCTGGCCGCATGGACCTGCTCAGTGATGTGATCGCCGCCATGCGCATGGGACGGCCGCACTATGCGCGCACCGAGCGGCGCGCGCCGTGGGCGGTACGCCACCGGCCCTTCGCCGGTGCCGGCTTCCACCTCGTCCTGGAGGGCAGGAGCTGGCTGATCCCTCCGGGCGGCTCACCGATCGAACTCCGGGCCGGAGACATTGCCTTCCTCCCCCACGGCAGTGCCCACTCCGTGGCCGGTGATCCCGCCGCGCCGGCGACCGACCTCCCCTCCTCGCCGCTCGCCGATCCCCACCAAGACGATCAATCCGACGGCGCCGGGGCCGGGTCCCGGACCGTGATGCTCTGCGGCGCCTACCTCATGGACCGCGCCCGGCCCCACCCACTACTGGGCGAGTTCCCGGACTTCGTTCACCTGCCGGCCCGCCTCGGACAGCACTCGTCACTGCGCGGAGCCACCGACCTCCTCGCGACCGAACTGGCGGAGCCCCGTCTCGGCAGTGACGCCCTGCTGCCCGCACTGCTCGACGCCCTGTTGCTGTACGTCATGCGGGCCTGGCTCGACGAGCGGCCCCGGCACGATGCGACCACCGGCTGGACCGCGGCCCTGCACGACCCGGCCGTCCACGCCGCACTCCAGGGCATTCACGGCGCCCCGCATCGGCCGTGGACGGTGGAAGAGCTGGGAGCACTGGCCGGGCTGTCCCGAGCGGCATTCGCCCGGCGGTTCACCACCCTGGTGGGCCGGCCACCGCTGTCGTACCTGACCTGGTGGCGTATGACCACCGCGGCCCGGCTGCTGCGCGACTACGATGCTCCGCTGAAGACCGTGGCCAACCGGGTCGGATACACATCCGAGTTCGCGTTCGGCACGGCCTTCAAGCGGGAGCACGGCCTGACGCCCGGCGCGTACCGCCGCCAGTCGACGTCCGCGGATCCTGGCGCCACGGACGCCGACCGTCGCGCCACGGGATCCGGCGAACGTGTGCGGCCGGAGCACTAGAGAACGGCCACCGGGGCCACCGGGGTTCCCGTTGCGCCGACGAACGGCTCGGGCATCGCGGAGAGCAGGAACGCGTACCGGCCGGTTTCTCCACAGGCTGTGGACAACTCCTCCAGGTTCCAGTTCTGGCCCTGCAGCATCCCCATCTCCACCAGGTCGAGGGCGTGCACGGGCAGCCACAGGTCCTCGATCTCGGGCGGGAAGATCTCGAAGGTGAGGGTG
This sequence comes from Streptomyces sp. NPDC047081, assembly GCF_040643775.1. Taxonomy (NCBI): domain Bacteria; kingdom Bacillati; phylum Actinomycetota; class Actinomycetes; order Kitasatosporales; family Streptomycetaceae; genus Streptomyces; species Streptomyces sp. NPDC047081. The sequence goes on from NZ_JBEYUY010000011.1 coordinate 193,807, forward strand.
TCATTGGCGACGGCGGCCACGTCCCGCGCGTGGAACCACTCCGGGGTGCGCACCGAGAGACCGGGCGACGGATAGCCGTAACCCTCCTTGTTGCCGGCGAGGTACACCTGGATCTGGCCGGTCCGTACGAGCACGATGTCGCCGGCACGCACGCGCGTGCCGGCGAGGTCCTCGGCGGCCTCCAGGTCCTCCGGGGTGACCGCGTGCGAGCCGTCGAGGCGGTCCTTGTGCAGGGCGCGGGCCACGTCCAGCAGGACTCCGCGCGAGACGACGTGGCGCGGCTTGTCGATGCCGCTGAACTCGGCGCCGCCGTGCGCGGTGACGGTGGCGGTGGGGCGGCCGTTGTAGAGCCTGCCCGAGTGCGAGGCGTGGGCGAGCGCGTCCCAGTGGGTGCCCGACTGCAGGCCCATGGTCACGGCGTCGTCGCTGCACGCGACCGTGCCGGGGCCGAAGAGCTCCTGGTTGATCTGCACCATCGCGTGCAGCGGGTTGACGCGGCCCGGGATCATCCCCGTCTGCACGCCGTCCTGCTTCAGCGGCAGGGCGAGCGGGACGCGGCGGCCGGTGCGGACGGTCGCGGCCGCCTCGCGGACCACCTCGTCGGTGATCAGGTTGAGGGTGCCGATCTCGTCGTCGGCTCCCCAACGCCCCCAGTTGTTCACGCGCTTGGCGATCTCGTGGAATTCGGTGGGCAGCGACATCGGCCCTCCCCGGGGCTTGTCTCCTGGCATCTGACGGGTCATAAAATCTAACGGTCCGTCAGAAACCGCGGGAAGGGGCCGGGCGTGGGGAACTTCTTGGCAGGCAAGGTCGTCGCCGTGACCGGCGCCGGGCGCGGGATCGGGCGCGCGGTCGCGCTCGGCGCGGCGGCCGAGGGGGCCAAGGTCGTCGTCAACGACTACGGCGTCTCGGTCGACGGGGCGTCGCCGACGAGCGAGGTCGCCGAAGGCGTCGTCAAGGAGATCGAGGCGGCTGGCGGGGACGCGGTGGCGGTGGCCGACGACGTGTCCACGATGGCCGGCGGGGCGCGGGTGGTCGAGACCGCGGTGTCGACGTACGGGCGGCTGGACGGTGTGGTGTGCGTCGCCGGGATCCTGCGCGAGCGGATGCTGTTCAACATGTCCGAGGAGGAGTGGGATCCGGTGGTCGCCACTCATCTGAAGGGCACCTTCACGGTCTTCCGTGCGGCCTCGGCGGTCATGCGGAAGCAGCGGGCCGGAACCTTGATCGGGTTTACGAGTGGGAACCATCAGGGGTCGGTCTCGCAGGCCAACTACAGTGCCGCCAAAGGCGGGATCATCTCGCTGGTGCGGAGTGCCGCGCTGGGGCTGAACAAGTACGGGGTGAGCGCCAATGCCGTGGCGCCGGTCGCGCGTACGCGGATGTCGGCCAACGTGCCCATGGAGCTGGCGGAGATCGGGGAGCCGGAGGACGTGGCCGCCCTGGTCGTCTATCTGCTGTCCGACCGGGCTCGGGAGCAGGGGATCACCGGGCAGGTCTACACGATCGCCGGGCCCAAGCTGGCGGTCTGGGCCCAGCCTCGGGAGTTGCGGGCGGCGTACGCGGAGGGTTCCTGGACGCCGGAGCGGATCGCGGAGTTCCTGCCGGGGTCGGTGGGGGTGGATCCGATGCCGATGCTGGAGCGGTTGGCGGCCATGGAGAGGGCCGCGAAGGAAGGCGCTCGGCCCAACGCCCAATAGCTCGGCCTGAATCCCATCGAATCGGCCCGACGCCCAACCGAGGAGATCCGCGTGGACTTCGCATTTGCTTCCGGGGACCAGGAGTTCCGGACCGAGGCCCGGGAGTGGCTCTCCGAGCATGTCGGGCCGGACCGGGACCGTCGTACCTGGGAACGGACTCTTGGCAAAGCCGGGTGGATCGGGCTCGGGTGGCCCGAGGCCGGTTACGGGAACCGTGTCGCGAGCCTCACCCGGCAGGTCGTCTGGGCGGAGGAATACGCCCGCTCGGGTGCGCCTCCCCGGTCCGGGCACATCGGCGAGAACCTGCTGGCGCCCACCCTTCTCGCCCATGGCAGCGAGGAGCAGAAGGCGCGGTTCCTTCCGCCGGTCGCCGGTGGCGAGGAGCTGTGGTGCCAGGGGTACAGCGAGCCGGACGCCGGCTCCGACCTCGCCGGGGTGCGGACCACCGCCGTGCGGGACGGGGCGTACTACCGGATCAGCGGGCAGAAGGTCTGGACCTCGCTCGCCCACGAGGCCGACTGGTGCTTCGTGCTGGCCCGTACGGAACCGGACTCGCGGCGGCACCACGGGCTCAGCTTCCTGCTCGTCCCGATGGACCAGCCGGGGAGCGTCGAGGTCCGGCCCATCCGGCAGCTGACCGGGACCAGCGACTTCAACGAGGTCTTCTTCGACGGGGCACGCGCGCGCGTGGAGCACGTCGTGGGCGGTGAGGGAGCCGGGTGGCAGGTCGCCATGAGCCTGCTCGGGTTCGAGCGGGGGGTTTCCACGCTCGCCCAACAGGTCGGATTCGCGAAGGAGTTGGGGGAGGTCCTGAGGGCGGCCCTCGGCTCCGGTGCCGTGGCGGATCCCGTGGTGCGGGAGCGGCTCGTGCGGCAGTGGGCCGAGTTGCGGGTCATGCGGTGGAACGCCCTGCGGACGCTGGGGAGTTCGGGGGACGCGGGCGCGCCGAGCGTCGCCAAACTGCTGTGGGGCGGCTGGCACCAGCGGCTCGGGGAGCTGGCGATGGCGGTGCGGGGCGCCGTGGCGAGCGTCGGCCCCGGGGAGTGGTCGGCCTCGGTGTCGTACGAACTCGACGCCCTGCAGCACCTGTTCCTCTTCTCGCGGGCCGACACCATCTACGGGGGCTCGGACCAGGTTCAGCGCACGATCATCGCCGAGCGTGTGCTCGGCCTGCCCAGGGAGCCCAAGGGGGTCGTCTGATGCGCGGTGTGGTGTACGACGGGAAGCGGGTCGAGGTAGTCGAGGACCTGGACGTACGGGATCCGGGGCCCGGCGAGGTGCTGGTCGCGATCTCGGCGGCCGGGCTGTGCCACAGCGACCTGGCCGTGGTGGACGGGACCATACCTTTTCCCGTTCCTGTGGTGCTGGGGCATGAGGGCGCGGGGGTGGTGGAGGCCGTCGGCGCCGGGGTCACGCATGTCTCGCCCGGGGACCATGTGTCGCTGTCCACCCTCGCCAACTGCGGTACCTGCGCCGACTGTGACCGGGGGCGGCCGACCATGTGCCGCAAGGCGATCGGGCGTCCGGGGCAGCCGTTCACGCGGGGCGGGCGGCCCGTGTACCAGTTCGCCTCCAACTCCGCCTTCGCCGAACGGACCGTGGTGAAGGCCGTGCAGGCGATACGGATTCCCAAGGACATTCCGATGCCTTCCGCGGCCCTCATCGGGTGCGGGGTGCTGACCGGGGTGGGGGCGGTGCTCAACCGGGCGCGGGTGGACCGGGGGGATTCCGTACTGGTGATCGGGACCGGTGGGATCGGGCTCAACGTCATTCAGGGGGCGCGGATCGCGGGGGCCTCGCGGATCGTCGCCGTGGACGCCAATCCCGGGAAGGAGGCGGTGGCCCGGCAGTTCGGGGCGACCGATTTCCTGGGGTCGGCGGACGGGGTGCGGGAGCTGCTGCCCACGGGGGTGGACCATGCCTTCGAGTGCGTCGGGCGGGTGGAGCTGGTCCGGCAGGCGGTCGACCTGTTGGACCGTCATGGGCAGGCCGTGCTGCTGGGCACGGCGCCGGCCACCGCGGAGGCCTCCTTCCTCGTCTCCTCGATGTTCCTGGACAAGTCGATCCTCGGCTGCCGGTACGGGTCCTCGCGGCCGCAGCGGGACATACCGCTGTACGCCGAGCTCTACCGTCAAGGACGGCTGCTGCTGGACGAGTTGGTGACCGAGACGTATCCGGTGGAGGACTTCGAGAAGGCGGTGGGGGACGCGGAGGCGGGGCGGGTGGCCAGGGGTGTCCTGACGTTCTGAGCGGGTGCCGGGCGGGGTGCGGCCGGTCGCGAGGTGCGACTGCTTGCGGACGGTTGTCCACAGGGTGCGGAAAAGGGTTCGGGCGTTGTCGGTGGCGGCGCCTAACGTCGATCCCATGACCTACCGAGACGTCGCCTCCAAGCAGGTCCTGATCTGGGCCTGCACCTCCGTCGGCGCCCGCATGCCGGTGGCCATGGCTCCGCTGGCCCTGGTCTTCCTGGTGCGGGAGCGCCCCGGGGGGTATGCGCTGGGCGCCGTACTCGCCGCGGTCTATGTGATCGGCGAGATCGTCGGCGCCCCGACCCTCGGCATGCGGCTGCGCCCCGACCGGGCCCGCTCCCAGCTCGCCGCGGGCCTCGCCGCCGGAGCCGCCGGTTTCACGGGACTCGGGGTGTTGCCCGACGCGCACCCCGTCGTCCTCGGCGCGTTCGCGTGCGTGGCCGGGGGCGGACCGGCCGCGTCGGCGGGCGCGTTACGGGCGCTGCTCACCGACCTGGTTCCGGAACGAGCGGCGGCGCAGGCGCTGTCCACCGAGTCGATCCTGGTCTCGGGCATCTGGGCGGTCGCTCCGGCCGCCGTCACCGGTCTCGCCCTCGGCGCCGCACCGCGCGTGCCGCTGCTGCTCGCGGCGGTCCTGCTGACGTCCGCGGTGGTGGGCCTCCGACTGCTGCCGGCCCGCTGGCAGACGCACGGCGCGGAGCAGCCGGGTCAGTCACCGCTGCGGCTGCTGGCCGGCGCCTGGCCGCTGTTCGTCACGGGCGCGGCGGGCCTCGCCCTGCTGGGTCTCGCGGAACTCGTCCTGCCCGCCCTGCTGGAGCAGCGCGGCATCGGCGTCGGCTGGTCCGGGCCGATGCTGACGGGGCTCGCGGTGGGTGGCGGGCTCGGCGCGTTCCTCTACGGGCTGCGCGCCTGGCCGGGGTTGCTGCGCACCCGAAGCCTCGTGCTGATGTGCGCGATGACGGTGTGTGTGGCGCTGGTCGCGCTGATACCGACGCCGGCCGGGATCGCCGCCGCGCTCGTCGTGGGCGGGATGCTGCAGTCGGGCGTGCTGCTCGTCCGTAACCTGTCTCTGCGCGAGGCCCTGCCGCCGAGCCTGCTGCCCGCGGGCTACTCCGTCATGTACGCCGCCGCGGGCGCCGGTTACGCCGCCACCGGCTCCCTCTCCGGCACCCTGCTGAGGGTGACGGCGCCGTCGACGGCGATCCTGGCCGGCGTGGGTCTCACCCTGCTGCTGACGGCGGTCGGCTGGTGGGGCGAGGTGCGGCGGTCAGCGCAGGGCGCCGGCGTCGTCGTAACCCTTGGGGCCGCTGCCGGAGCGGAAGGTGCGGCGATACGCGGTGGGGGTGACCCCGAGGGCGGTCTGTAGGTGCTGGCGCATCGACTGGGCCGTGCCGAAGCCGGCGTCGCGGGCCACCTGGTCGACGGAGAGGCCGCTGGATTCGAGGAGGTGCCGGGCCCGTTCGACGCGCTGCTGGGTGAGCCACTGGCCGGGGCTGACGCCGACCTCCTCGCGGAAGCGGCGCGTGAAGGTCCGTACCGACATGGACTCCTGTGCGGCCATGTCGCGCAGCTGGATCGGCTCGTGCAGGCGGCCCAGGGCCCAGGCACGGGCGCCGGTCGTGGTCGCCACCTGTGGCTCGGGCACGGGGCGTTCGATGTACTGCGCCTGTCCGCCGTCCCGGTGCGGCGGTACGACGGTGCGGCGGGCGACCTCGTTGGCGATGGCCGAGCCGTGGTCGCGGCGGACCATGTGCAGGCACAAATCGATGCCGGCGGCGACACCGGCCGAGGTGAGGACGTCGCCGTCGTCGATGAACAGGACGTTCGGGTCGACGTCGATCTTCGGGAAGAGGGCCTGCAACTGGTCGGTCTCCGCCCAGTGGGTCGTCGCGGGCCGGCCGTCGAGGTAGCCGGCGGCGGCGAGGACGAAGACGCCCGTGCAGATGGAGGCGAGCCGGGTGCCGGGGCGGATGTGGGCGAGGGCGGCGGCCAGATCGGGGGTGAGGACGCCCTCCTCGAAGACCGGGCCGAGCTCGTACGAGGCGGGGACGATCACGGTGTCGGCGGTGGCCAGCAGCTCCGGGCCGTGCTCGACGGTGATCGAGAAGTCGGCGTCGGTGCGCACGGGGCCCGGCGGCCGGATCGAGCAGGTCACGACCTCGTACAGCCGACGCCCCAGGGCGTCCTTCGGGCGTCCGAAGATGCGGTGCGGAATGCCCAGCTCGAAGGGGAGCAGGCCGTCCATGGCGAGCACGACGACGCGGTGGGGCCGGAACGCCGAGCCGTCTGCCTGACTGGCGTGTGCCTGCCTGGCGTGTGCCTGCCTGGCCTCTGCCCGCCCGTCCTCTGCCCGCCCGTCCTCTGGCTGACTGTCCATGGCCCGATCCTAACGAATGCTGTCCTTCGGGCCAGTGGTTGCGAAGGATTCCGGCCAGGATGCTCTATGTCGTGACCCAGACAACCGAGGCCGCAGCGGCCGTAACGGACACCCCGACCCCTGGCAGACACCGCATCCACCGAGCCTGGTTCGTCGCCGCCGTCACCTTCGTGACGATCATCGGCGCGGCCGCCTTCCGTTCGCTCCCCGGACTGCTCATCGACCCGCTGCACGAGGACTTCGGCTGGTCGCGCGGCACGATCGGCGCCGCGGTCTCGATCAACCTCGCGCTGTACGGCCTCACCGCCCCGTTCGCGGCGGCGCTCATGGACCGCTTCGGCATCCGTCGGGTGGTCGCCGTGGCGCTGACCGTGATCGCGCTCGGCTCCGGGCTGACCGTGTGGATGACGGCCGCCTGGCAGCTGCTGCTGTGCTGGGGTCTGCTGGTGGGGCTCGGTACCGGATCGATGGCGCTGGCGTTCGCGGCGACGGTCACCAACCGCTGGTTCACCGAGCGGCGCGGCCTGGTGACGGGCATCCTCACCGCCGCGTCCGCCTCGGGCCAGTTGATCTTCCTGCCGGTGCTGTCATGGATCGTCGAGAAGCACGACTGGAAGCCGGCGGCCGTCACGGTGGCCCTCGCGGCCCTCGCGGTCGTCCCCTTCGTCTGGCTGCTGCTGCGCGACCATCCGGCGGACGTGGGCCTGAAGCCGTACGGCGCGAAGGAGTTCGTGCCGAAGCCGCCGCCGGCGACCGGGGCCGCCCGCCGCACCCTCAAGGTCCTGTCTACGGCCTCCCGCACCGGCACGTTCTGGCTGCTGGCCGGCACGTTCGCGATCTGCGGCGCCTCCACCAACGGCCTGATCCAGACCCACTTCGTGCCCGCCGCCCACGACCACGGCATGCCCATTCAGGCGGCGGCCTCGCTGCTCGCGGTGATCGGCGTGTTCGACGTGGTCGGCACGATCGCCTCCGGCTGGTTCACGGACCGCTTCGAGCCGCGCCGCCTGCTGGCTGTGTACTACGCCCTGCGCGGCGTCTCGCTCCTGTTCCTGCCCATGCTGCTGGCCCCTTCGGTCCACCCCCCGATGCTCTTCTTCATCGTCTTCTACGGCCTCGACTGGGTCGCCACCGTCCCGCCGACCGTCGCCCTGTGCCGTGAGCAGTACGGCGACGACAGCGCGATCGTCTTCGGCTGGGTCCTCGCCTCCCACCAGGTCGGCGCGGCCCTGGTCGCCTTCCTCGGCGGCGTGGCACGGGACGCCTTCGGCTCGTACGACATGGTCTGGTACCTGTCGGGGGCGCTGTGCGCGGTGGCGGCGCTGATGGCGCTGGTGATCCGGCGCCGGCCGGTCGCTCCGGTGTTGGCGGCGGCTTGAGTTTCCGTGAGCAGAGGCAGGGTGGGCATGGTCCCCCTGCCTCGAACCGTGCCACGGCCGGCTGCCTCGTACCCGTGGCCTGCGCGAGCTGAGCCTGTGTCATACCCAGTGCCCCGCGGCGCTCGCGTACGGCGTGACCCGGTTCGAGGCGGATGCGAGTGGCATCGTCAGCCTCCGGAGCCTCGGGTGAGGCCAGGACGTCGTCCCGCAGTTCGCCGGTGGACAACGTCAGAACCCAGCCGGTGTGGTCGTGGATCACCCTGGGCGTACCCGGTCGAGTGACGCGGGTGCAGGCGCGTGTCTGAGGTGACGTACGAACTCGCGGCCCACCTCGAACCGGGCGGCGAGGGCTGGCTGGTCATGTCCGACCTGGCCGACGCCTGGGTCTGCGCGGCCGGGACGAGCTGTCGGCCACGATCCACGCGGCGGGCCTGCGCGTCCTCGACCGCCTGGACACCACCCGCGCCACCGAGGTCACCTCACGGTGGCGACTGGTGGCGCGCTGAGATTCTGGACGACAGCCCGGACCGCCTCCGACGGAAGGGCAGGAGTCCGTCGGGGCGCTCGCTCACTGTGGTGTGGTCGAATACCGTTCGATGCTCGCGCGGCCTGTCGACCGGTCGAGCAGTCGCAGCTCCCACGGGCCCGTGTTCACATCGAAGTCTTTGCCGAACCCGACCCACTTGCCCGCCATGCGTCGACCCGTCGGCTCGATGAGCAGCTGAAGCGCACCGTGGTACCGGGCACCCTGGTAGTACCCGTCAGGCGCCGTCTGCTCGGTCCATGTACCGGTGACAACGTTCCGGTCGACGGTGAGGTCCAGAGACATCGGGCTGTCCGGGTTGGTCGACGCTCCGGGCAGGCTCTGAGCTGTCAGCCGGTTGCCGTGCTGGACGATCACGACGTGATGCTTGCAGTCGAAGGTTTCGTCACGGCTGGACGAGTAGAACTCGTAGCGGGACAGCCAGATACCCGCGTACTCGATCTGTTGCAGCGGCTCCGGGCCTGTGACAGCGGCAACGGTGCCGACTTCCCCAGCCTCCATGTCGTGGCCTCCTGCCCCATCTGAGTGGACGCGTGCCATCGGGATCGCGAACCCCAATGACTCGGGGGTGCGGCCGGTGAGCTGCTTCAGCGCCCGCGCGTACAGCGGGCGGCATGTCCTGGTCTCTCCGGACTCCCAGCGTTGCACGAGTCGCTTGGAGGCGTCGTTCGGCTCCCCCAGCTCATCGCCCGCGCGACGCAGGCCCTGAGCGAACTCGTCCTGGCTGAGGTTCATCGACTTGCGTACAGAGGTCAGCACATCGTTGGGGATTCGCTCACGCTCGGCCGTAGTCGTCATGATCCGAGAGTAGCCGTGCCCCGTCACCAATGACACCGGTTTGACGCCCTCGGGTCGACGTCGACATACCGTCCGAGGGGCGCCTGGAACGTCGCCGCGATGGCCGCGACGGGTCCGGAACATGGTCGCCATGTCCATCCGCATCAGCGCTTACACGGTGAGAGCCGACGGCACTCGGACGGAGCCACGAACGCTGTACGAGGGTGAGGGCGGGGAGCCTCCTGCCACTGGCCTCATGCCGCCGTGCCTGTGTCCCAAGTGCGTGGGTGGACGACGTAACCCGAGCACCACGGAACCCCAATCACGTGGAGGAAAGCCAGCATGAGCACGGCAGTAGTGATCCGCGACCCGAGGGCGTACGTCACGCCGGACGTGTGGGAACGGGAGGTAGCGCTTCTCCTCCGCAACCCGGAGAACACGCGCGAACTGGCGGAGGCCAAGTTCGGACAGGCCATCGCCTACCTGGTCACATGCGGAGAGAACCCGGACCTTCTCATGGCCCGTCCGAGCAGGTGGACGAGGCATGGCACTCGTTCATGCTCGATTCGATCCCGTACCACCACTTCACCGACCGGCACTTCGGCAGGTACATCCACCACGTTCCGGAGCTTCCGGGGCCGACGGCCGGCGTCCAGTGCGTCAGCGACGACAAGGTGACGCGGGACGGCCGCGATCCCAAGACCGGCGGCCCGCTCGTTCAGGAACAGACGATCAAGGCCATCAAGGCGGCCGGGTTCGAGATCGACCCCGACCTGTGGGGCATGGAGGGCGCGGCCAGCTGTGGCCAGTGTCACGCCGGGTGCCACGACTCGCCCAAGTAGTGGTGAGCAGCACGTGAGTTGGGCCCATCCCCGTACGTTGGGGGTGGGCTCCGGGTGCAGGAAGGGATCGCCGCATGACATTGGCTGAGTCCTGGGACAGGTACGCGGTCGACAGCAAGCCACGCAGGACCGTGAACGCCAAGGGCGATACGACCTGGCTGAACTGGACCCAGTACACCGATCACGGGCCGAACGAGAGCGTTCTGGGTCCCGTGGCCGGACGCCGGGTGCTGGAACTCGGCTCGGGGAGCGGCAGTAACCTCGCGCACCTCGTGACGCTTGGGGCGACCGGCTGTGGGGTGGACATCGCCCCCGCCCGCGAGACAGTCGCGCGGGAGCGCTGGGGCGATCTGCCGGGCCTTGAGTTCCGTACGGCGGAGGCGACGGCGTTCCTGAAGGAGACGGACGAGACATTCGATGTCGTGCTCTCGATCTTCGGTGCCGTGTGGTTCGTCGATCCGGACACCCTGCTCCCGTTGATCCGCGCTCGTATGGCGCCAGGCGGCATCCTGGCCTTCTCGCATCTGCCGCCAGGCAGTGAGGGACCGAGGCCGGCCAAAGCCGGACTGCGGCACGACCGCGCCCCGGATGAGTGGGGGCGCATCCTGACAGGGCACGGTTTCTCTGACGTGTGCGTGTCGTTGATCGATCCGCCGGAGGGCAGGGCCGTGGGCACGATGCTTGTCCGTGCCTCGGCGGCCTGACCCTGAAGGGCAAGATATGTGCCCGCCTGATGCCCGGGACGGGACCCGGGCATCAGTTATGCCGGGGTATGGCCTACGGCGGGATGCCTCTGCGCCGTCACTCCCTGTCCGCCGCCATCATGCCGACGCAGTCGTCGAGCGCCGCGTGCAACGGCGGTACGAGGGCGGCGAGTTCGGCGTCCGACGCCTCGCCCGCCTCTAGCACGGCGCCGACGACCGCGGTCAGGACGGCTGCGGCTTCCAAGGCATGCGCGTCAGCCAGAGACTCAAGGAAACCGCCCGGGCGCGCGATCACGAACGCCTCCTTGCCGGTGGCCGGGTCGACGCCGAGGCTGCGGGGACGCGACCTGCTCATACGGCGACCTCCCACGGGACGTAGTCCTGGCCCATGGTCGCCAGAACGGCCGCCCGGCGCCGCTCCCGCTGAAGACGCCACCGCTCACGATCGTCACGCTCGCGTTCCCATACGACGACGTACGGCCGGACCAGGGGCTGACCGTCGGCGGCGATGACGTCCGTCGGGTACGCGAGCGACCGGCGCACGGGCGTGGGCCTATGGGTGGGAAGGGGAAGACAGGGGGTGGGGGACGGCGGCGTGGCGGCGCGGTGTGCTCCGCGCGGAGGCAGGAAGAGGCTCAGAACCGCGGCCAGTAGGCTGCGCATAGGTCGACTCCAGTTCAGTCGGCTCAGCCCCGGCACGGAAGCTCTCACCCTTCCCGCCGGGGCGCTTTCATGACGCTTGCATAGTATCGCCTTGTATCGACTTGACGCGATACGTATCTCAAAGAGCGCACATCAGTCCACTTGCTTAGCGTCGACTTCATGAATCCTGATGCTGAGATCGATCATGGCGCGCCACTGACTCCGTACCGGCAACTTGCCGAGATCCTGCGTGCCCAGATTCAACGCGGCGACTGGCGGCCGGGGCGGATGCTGCCCAGTGAAGCTCAGCTCGTGCAGCGGTACGGGATCGCACGGACGACCGTGCGGCGGGCGCTTGGCCTGCTGGCTGATGAAGGCTGGGTGTATGCCGTACCTCAGCGGGGATGGTTCGTCTCCGACCCTGTGCCGCCGTCACCCGAAATCCCCGGATAGCCGAGCCGGCCGTCAGCCTTCTCCGAGTCGCGTGAACCGCCACACTGAACCCCATGGACCTCGATCGCACGCGCCCGCTGTGGCGGCAGATCGCAGCGGAGATCATCCGGCGCATCCAAGACGGGGTGTACCCGCCGGGAAGCCGCGTGCCGTCCACTCTGGAGATCGCCCAGGAGTTCGGTGTGGTGAACGCGACTGCGGCGAAGGCCATGCGACATGTACGAGAGCAGGGCTGGACGCGGGGCGAAGTGGGGTTGGGAACCTTCGTGGTCGACCCGCTGCCGACCTCCTCCGAGTCTTAGGAGCGTACTTCTAAGGACTACAGTCCTAAGGTGCGCGTCCGCTCGACGGCCGTCCTGCGCTACGGCCGAACGAACCGCCCCCGATGGAACAGCAGCGGCGTCCCGTCCGCGTCGCCCGCCCCCAGCGCATCCACCCGCCCCACCACGATCAGATGGTCCCCGCCCGTGTGCACCGCGTGGATCGTGCAGTCGATCCACGCGAGCGTGCCCGTCAGGCGCGGGGAGCCGGAGACCGGGGACGCGTCGTACGGCACGCCCGCGAACTTGTCCGCGCCGCGTACCGCGAAGGCGCGGCACAGTTCGGACTGGTCGGCGGCGAGGACGTTGACGCAGAAGGCGCCCGCGCGGGCGATGCGCGGCCAGGTCGTCGACGTGCGGCCGACCATGAACGCGACCAACGGTGGGTCCAGGGAGAGGGACGAGAAGGACTGGCAGGCGAAGCCCGCCTCGGGTGAGGCCGTGATCACGGTCACGCCGGTCGCGAAGTTGCCCAGTACGCGACGGAATTCGGCCTGGTCGACCGGGGCGCGTTCGTCCTCGCCGACGCAGCGCAGCTCCGGGCGCGGCAGGGTCTCTACGGGGGCCGGGGCCCCGGTGGACCTGAGATAACGGACGGCGGCTGCGGCTGCCCCTGCGTGTCCCATCACACCAACCATTGAAGCTGACGGTTCGTCAGATGTGAACCCTCAGTACCCCTTGTACTCGGGGCTTCTGCGCTCCACGAACGCCCGTATCCCCTCCTGTGCGTCCCGCGTGGTCATGTTGATCTCCTGCGCGGCCGCCTCCGCGGCGAAGGCCGTGGCGCGGTCGCTGTCGAGGGACGCGTTGACCAGCTGCTTGGTGAGGGCCAGGGCCCGGGTGGGGCCCGTGGCGAGGCGGGTCGCCCATTCCCGTGCCGTTTTGTCCAACTCGTCGTCCGGGACCACCCGGTTGACGAGTCCGAGGCGTTCCGCGTCGGCGGCCGACAGGGCGTCGCCGAAGAACATCAGCTCCTTCGCGCGCTGCGGGCCGATCAGGCGGGGGAGGAGGTAAGCGCCTCCGCCGTCGGGCACCAGGCCCCTTCGCGCGAACACCTCTATGAACTTCGCCGACTCCGCCGCCAGTACGAGGTCGCAGGCCAGCGCGAGATGTGCGCCGAGGCCGGCCGCCGTGCCGTTCACCGCCGCGATCACCGGCTTCTCGCAGTCCAGGACCGCCGCGGTCAGGCGTTGCGCGCCGAGTCGGAGCATGCGGGCCACGTCGCCGGCGACCCGCTCCCCGGAGCCCGAACCGCCCCGTTCCCCGGTCCCCGACCCGCCCCGCTCCCCGCCGGACCCCGAACCGCCCCGCAGGTCCGCCCCCGCGCAGAAGCCCCGACCGGTCCCGGTGAGGACGACCGCCCGCACCTCCGGGTCGGCCGACGCCTCCGCCAACAGCCGTATCAGCAGGTCCCGTTGGTCGGGCGTGATGGCGTTGAGGGCCTCGGGGCGGTTGAGCGTGAGGTACGTGACCTGGTCCTCGGTCCGGTGCAGCAGCTCGGTCATCGGCACACCGCCAGCGCGTCCAGCGCCACCGCGCCCTGCCCCCTGGGCAGCACCATCAGCGGGTTGATGTCGAGCTCGGCGAGGTCGTCGCCGAGTTCCAACGCCATGCGCTGGACCCGTAGGACCACCTCGACCAGCGCGTCCACGTCGGCCGGTGGCCGGCCCCGCACCCCGTCCAGCAGCGCCCGACCGCGCAGGTCCGCGAGCATGGCGTGGGCCTGGTCCTCGCTGAAGGGCGGCACGCGTACGGCGACGTCGTGCAGCACCTCGACCAGTACTCCGCCCAGCCCGACCGTCACCGTCGGCCCGAACAGGTCGTCGTGCGTGACGCCGACGACCATCTCCACGCCCCGCTCGACCATCTGGCAGACGAGGACGCCGTCGAGAGTGACGCCCTCGTAGCGCGCGATGTCGGTCAACTCCCGGTAGGCGTCCCGTACTTGGCTCGCGGACGTCAGGCCGATCTTCACCAGGCCCAGCTCGGTCTTGTGGGCGATCTGCGCGCCGGACGCCTTCATCACGACCGGGTAGCCGACCAGGCCCGCCGCCCGTACGGCCGCCGCCGCGCTGGTGACCAGCTGCTCGCGCGGGACCCGGATGCCGTACGCCCGGAGCAGTTGTTTCGCCGCGTGCTCGCTCAGCTGCTGGCCGGGGCGCATCAGGACCTGTGCCTTGCGGAAGGAGGGTGACGTGGTGCGCGGGGCCTCGTCGAAGGGGGAGCGGTAGTGGGCGACGAAGCGGTGGTGGTCGAGGTAGGCGCGGACCGCGGTGATGCAGTTGGCGACCGTGCGGAAGGTCGCGATGCGCGAGGAGCCCAACAGGACCTCGCGGTACGCCGATTCGGTGCCGACCGGCGAGCCCCACACCACGCAGACCAGCTTGTCCGTCCGCTCGGCCGCGTCCACCAGGTCCTGGACGAGCTTGTCGCTGAGCGGCGGGAAGGGGCCGGTGATCGGGCAGATCAGCACGCCCACGGCCGGGTCGGCGAGGATCGCGTCGATGATCTTCCGGCCGCGCTCGTCGCCGACCGGATGCCCGCCGTTGTCGACCGGGTTCGCGACGCTCAGGTACTCGGGTATCCACTGGTGCAGCTCGGTCTGCTTGGCCGGGGACAGGGCGGGGAGGGTCAGGCCCGCTTCCGTCGCCAGGTCCGCGAAGTGCGCTCCCGTGCCGCCCGAGATCGAGTAGACGACCACCCCGTCCGCGCGCGGCGGCCTCGCGCGGGCCAACAGGGCCGCGGTGTCCTGGAGTTCGTCGAGACCGTCCACCCGGATCACGCCGAACTGCCGCATCGCCGCGTCCACCACCGTGTCCGCGCCGGTCAGTTTGCCGGTGTGGGAGGCGGCCGTACGCGCCCCGGTCTCGGTGCGGCCCACCTTCACCGCGACCACCGGCACCTTGCGCCGGGCGGCCCGGTCGGCGGCGAGCAGGAAGGCGCGGCCGTCCTTGAGGCCCTCGACGTAGCAGGCGATGGCGCCGACCTCGGGCCGCTCGGCGAAGTAGGAGAGGAAGTCGGCGGTCTCCAGGTCGGCCTCGTTGCCGGTCGGCGCCCAGTGGGAGAGGCGGATGCCGAGCTCCTGGAGGGCGAAGACCGGGCGGCCCTGGTGGCCGGACTGGGTGATCAGCGCGATCGCCGGTCCGTCGAGGTCGTCCCGGAACCGCTCGAAGGCGTTGAGGTTGGTGTTGGGCCCGAGCAGCCGTATACCGGAGCGGGCGACCGCGGCGGCCAGGCGCTCCTGCGCGAGCGCGCCCTCCGTGCCGGTCTCCGCGAACCCGGAGGCGAAGACGACCGCGAACTTCACCTTGGCCTCGGCGAGTTCCTCGACCACCGGCAGGGGGTCGGCGACGAGGAGCACGGCGAGGTCGACCTGCTCGGGCAGGTCCGGGACGGAGGGCGAGCAGGGTATGCCGAACACGGACGGGCGGGTGGGATGGACGGGGTGGAGGCGTGCGCCCACGCGCTCGGCCCAGGCCACCAGCTGGCGGGTGATGCCGGTGTTCGGCCGCCCCTCGGTGTCCGAGGCGCCGACGACGGCGACGGACTCGGGGCGGAAGAACCGGTCCAGATCCGGGACGTCGGCGTACAGCGGCCGGCCGCCGACGTCGAGGTCGTCGACCTCGGCGGGCCTGCCGTGCACGGCCGGACCGGGTTGCTCGCCGCAGGCGATCACCCGGGCCCGGCGGGAGTCGGTGGTGAGGGTGCCGTGGGTTGATCCAAGCATCGGTCCGCCCGCTCCTGTGTGACAGCACAATTAACTGACGTGGTGTCAGATTAGGCGAACTGACACTGTGTCAGGAACTGCCGTGCACACAAAGTTGGTGAACCGACAACCGGATCGGCCCACTCAGAGGCTCGCCAGCACCTCCTTCGCCGCCCGCTCACCCGAGCGCACGGCTCCGTCCATGAAGCCGGTCCAGTACGTCGAGGTCTCGGTGCCGGCCCAGAAGATGCCGCCGACCGGCTTGCGCAGGGCCGCGCCGTACTCGGTCAGGACGCCGGGCGGGGCGTAGGCGACCGGGCCGCCGCGCGAGAAGCCCTCGTTGTCCCAGCGCTGCAGCACGAAGGAGGTCGGCGAAGCGGCCTTGGAGCCGAAGTAGTTGACGTAGTCCTTGAGGACGGCCGTCTTCACCTCGTCGACGCTCGAAGCGTCGTAGGCGCGCATCTCGTCGGCCTCGATGAAGCCCATCAGGGCGCCGTACGAGGCGTCCGGCGGGGAGTTGTCGAAGGTCGAGCGGACCACACCGGAGTCGCTGACCGCCTGGCCGTTGAGGCCGTCGGCGCGCCAGAACGGGGTGCTGTACACGGCGATCGCCTTGCCGATCGAGCCCATCGGCAGCCGCTGGCTGAGCTGGTCCCGGGCGGCCGGCAGCAGCGGGTCGAAGCTGATCCGGGCGGCCAGCGGCGGCGGTACGGCGACCACGACCCGCTTGGCCGTGACGGTGATGCCGTCGGCCGTGACGACGTACTTGCTGCCGGACTGCGCCACCGAGCGCACCGGCGCGCTCAGCACCACCTTGTCGCCGAGCGTGGCGGCCAGCTTGATCGGCACCTGCTGGGAGCCGCCGACGAAGCGGGACTCCTGGGCGCCGTTCGCGGTGTCGGTGAGCCTCTCCAGGGTGCCGACGTTGGACTCGTTGCCGGCGGCGGCGATGTAGAACAGCACGTAGAGCAGGGAGAGTTCGCGGGGTTGCGCCGAGAAGATCGACGTACAGGCCAGATCCAGCAGGAACTTGGCCGACGGGATGATCGCGTTGGCGTTCAGCCAGGTCTCGAAGGTCTGCTTGTCCCACTCGGCGGCCTTGGCCGCGGTCCAGGGCGCGTCGACCGGCACCGTCTTGGCCATGTCGTCCAGCTCGGCCTGCACGATCGCGGCGTTGGCGAGCCCGGCCGCGTCGACCGGCGGGACCGAGCCGAGGAGGCCGTCGGTGGCGTAGGGGGTGCGGGTGCCGTCCTTGTAGAGGAGGTTCTTGCCGGTGTTGTACGTCGTGAAGGTGGCCACGCCGAGCGAGTCCGCGAGGGCCTTGATGCGGTCCTGGGTGGGGCCGATGAACTCGCCGCCGCCCTCGGTGAATCCGCCGTTGGCCAGGGCGAGGTTGACCACCCGGCCGCCGACGCGGTCGCGGGCCTCCAGGACGGCCACGGTCTTGCCGCCGGCCACGAGGTCGCGGGCGGTCGTCAGTCCTGCGATTCCGCCGCCGATGATCGCGACGTCGACGTCCCGGGTGGAGGCGGCGGACGCCGTTCCGGCGGCGGTGCCGGTGAGCGTGACGGCGCCCGCGGCAGCGGCGGCACCGCCGAGCAGGGAGCGCCGGGAGAGCTGTCTTTCACTTGCCACGTGCATCCTCCGTCGTGGAGAGAGTGTGGAGCAGAAAGGTGAGCAGGATTCACATTCTGGCCCCGGAGGAGGGCATGGTTCAACGCTCCCGCCACATCTGACACATGCGTAACGGGAGTACTGATGAAGGGAGTTGATGACTTCTACGTCAGACGGGCAGCCGGGACAGCGCCTCGCCGCCGTTCCTCTCGACCGCCTTCGCGATCTTCTCGGCGTCCATCGCGACCTCGCGGAGCGTGCCGCTGATGGGTGTGGTGAAGCCGGTGAAGTGCAGGCCGGGGGTGTCCTGCGGGGCGCGGGCGCCGTGCGCGAGGGGCCGGCCCTGCGCGTCCAGTACGCCGAGATGGCCGACGAGACCTTCCAGCGCGCGGACGTATCCGGTGGCGGCGACCACGGCCTCCGGGGAGATCCGGGTGCCGTCGGCGAGCACCACCTTGCCGTCCTCGAACCCGTCGACGGCGGCCACGACTTCCACCTTCCCCTTGCGCACCGCGTCGATGAGACCGACGTCCTGCACGGGGATCGCGCCCGCCTTGGCGCGGGTGTAGAGGCCGGTGTCCGGGCGGGGCAGCCCCTGGGCCGACAGGTCCGGCACGCTGAGCTTCGCCATCGGCCGCGCGAGCCGGTCGACCACGCCGACCGGCAGCCGTCGTACCAGAACACCCGTGTACTGGGCGGCCCACCCCGCGGTCGAGCGGCGCACGATGTGCGGGGCCGTGCGGACCGCGAGCCGCACCCGGGTGGCGCCGCCCTCCACCAGGTCCACGGCGATCTCGGCGCCCGTGTTGCCGACGCCGACGACCAGGACGTCCCGCCCGGCGTACGGCTCGGCGTTGCGGTAGTCGCCGGCGTGCGTGAAGTCGCCGGTGTAGCCGTCGAGGCCGGGCCACTCGGGGACGTACGGCGTGTGGTTGTAGCCGGTGGCGATCACGACCGCGGCACCGGTCAGCTCGCGCCCGCCGGTGGCGTGCAGCAGCCAGCCGGTGCCGTCCGGGGTGCGGTCGACCTTCGACACCTCGACCCCGGTGACGATCTCCAGCTCGTGCACCTCGGCGTACTTCTCCAGGTACCGCACCACGTCGTCCCGGGCCACCCAGCGCCCGAACCGGCGCGGCATCGGCAGCCCCGGGAGGGCGGAGAGCCGCCGGGTGGTGTGCAGGTGCAGCCGGTCGTAGTGCCGGCGCCAGGCCGCGCCCACCGTGTCCGACTTCTCCAGGACCACCGCCCGTATGCCCCGCGCCCGCAGCGCGTACGCGACGGAGAGCCCGCCGGGCCCGCCGCCGACGACGTAGACGGGCCGGCCCGAGGGGCTCGTGGACGGAGTGGAGTCGCTCATGTGCGCGAGCGTAATCACGCAGGTGGTTGATGGGTCTCGGTCAAGAGGGGAATTGGTTTCGGATTGATCACGCGTGTAGGAGGAGTGGGTGGGGCTTGTGACGTAGGCCACCTGGTTGTGTCCGTACGGCGCAGGCCCCACCCGCGCCCGGCTTGCGGCCGGCTAGGACTTCTTCGGGCCCTTGTAACCCGTCACCTTCGCGATCCACGTGATGAAGTCGCCCGGGTCCGTGTTGGCGCCGTGGCCCTGGTCCCAGTAGTAGAGGTGGTTGACCTCGTCGCCGAGGCCGCTCGCGGCGGCGGCGAGGTTCGCGGAGATGACGTGCGAGGTGTCCGAGTCGCTGGTGCCGAGGCGGATCCACCAGTGCTTGGAGCGGCGGCCATTGACCTTGTCCACCAGGTGGTACATCGGGTTCATCAGGCGCAGCTTCTCGGGGATGTCGCTCGCGACGCGCTTGGAGCTGAGCCCGGTGCTGTCGTTCTTCGCGCTGTACGCCGTGAAGTGGCGGGTCTCGGTCGTGCCCGCGCCGAACAGGTTGTTCTCGCCCGCCGACAGGTCGAAGGCGTCGAAGGCCGGGGTGGTCTTCTTGCGGGCGCCGACGTGGGTGAGGAAGTCGGCCCAGGTGAAGGAGGCCTTGCCGCCGGACCAGGTGATGAAGGTGTTCTTGGCGAGGTAGGTCTCGCGGTCCGAGTCCGACAGGGCGGCCAGGTACGTGGTCGCCGAGGGCTCCAGGTACTGCTTGACCAGGTAGTCGTCGTAGTTGCGGGCGGTCAGCGAGCCGAAGCCGGAGCCCTTCAGACCGCGCAGCCGCAGCTTCGCCTGGTACTCGGCGAACTGGGCCTGCAGTGCCTTCGACACCGTCTGGTCGACGACCTTGGAGGTGGACTGGGTGACGTTGCCGCCCCAGTTCCACTCGTAGGCGCCGTCGGCGTGCTCCAGGTCGGTGATCGGGCACCAGGCGCCGACCGCGAAGATCGCGTCGGAGGCGTCGGCGGCGCCGAGCTCCTTGAGGTACTTGTCGTAGATCGGGCTGTCGCCGGAGGCGCCGAGCAGCGCGGACAGCGCGCCACCCGCGCTGGTGCCGGCCGAGACGATCCGGTCGACGTTGCCCGGGATCCGGCCCTTGTTGGCCTTCACGTACCGCACGGCCGCCTTGAGGTCGACGATCGCGGCGGGCGCGGTGCCGTAGTACTCGCCGGCCGAGTTCTTGAGGGTACGGCCGCGGGCGCCGGGTTCGACGACGACGTAACCGGCGGCGAGCGCGAGGAGCTGGTTGGAGGCGGTGGCGCCGCCGGTGGCGTTGGTGTTGCCGTTCGCGTTGGAGGCCGAGGCCGAGGCCGAGGCGCTGGGCGCTGCGCTGCCGGTGGGGGCACCGCTCGGGGCGCCGCCGCCACCGCCGGTCATGCCGCCGGCGCCGATGCCGGTGGCGTCCGCGACGGAGGACGGCATGTAGCCGCCGACGGAGTTCGCGAACAGGATCGGGGCGTTGCTCGCGTCAACGGCCTTGCCGTCGATCTCGACCGGAACGCTCACGACGAGCGACTGGTAGGTCTCGTCCACGGGCTTGGCGACGTAGGTGATCGCCTTCCAGAAGTGGTACGTGACGCTGTGCTCGTCGCCGGCGGTGTCGGTGACGGTGGTCGTCAGCTTCTCGTAGGCGTCCGGGTCGAAGACCAGGGAGTCCGAGGAGGACGAGGAAGAGGAGGAGCCGCTCGACGCCTGGGCGCTGAGGGCGATGCCGCCGACCGCGGCGACGCCCGCGGTGGCCCCGATGCCCATCACGACGGTCCTGCGCTTGACTGCCCTGTGCTTCACGGTTTGCTCCCTCGGAGTCCTCTGCTTGCGTCTGTGAAGGTAGCCGCGGCCGCGACAAAATTGCTAACAATCCGCGGTCATTCATGGAGACCCCACAGCTTCACAGGGGACGCACAGAGAGCTTCGTGCGCGAGGGGGTTCGGGCGGGTTCCCGGATCCGGCCATCTGACGTACCGTCAGATTCATGGACTCGATCTGGCTCAGTGGCGCTGAGTGGCTGGCCGTGCTGCGCATAGGCCTCGGGCTGTGGTGGCTGGAGAGCTGGCGGCACAAGGACCGCAAGGCGTGGTTCGAGCGGGGCACCGGGATCGCGTGGGCGGCCGGCATCGCGGCCAAGCACCGCTGGAACGCGGTCCGTTCCGGCTTCGAGGTCATGGTCGCGCCGCGCCCGCGGACGATGGCGTACGTCGTGGTCTACGCGGAGCTGGCGGTGGGCCTCGGCCTGGTCACCGGCTTCCTCACCCCGATCGCCCTGGTCGGCGGCCTGCTCCTCAACGTCCTCTACTTCACCCTCATGATCCACGAGGTGGCCGAGCAGGGGCAGAACTCGATGATGGCGCTGATGTCGGTGGTGGGGCTGTTCGGGATGTCGTGGCAGGTGTGGTCGCTGGACAGCGCGCTGGGGCTGTTCTGATGGGCGGCGCGGCGCGGTTCGACGTACCGGAGACCGACGCGTTCACGCGGACGTACTGGGACGGGGCGGCGGAGGGGCGTCTGCTGGTGCGCCGGTGCGGGGACTGCGGCCGGGCGCACCACTATCCGCGGGAGTTCTGCCCGCACTGCTGGAGCGAGGACGTGCGGTGGGAGCAGGCGAGCGGCCGGGCCGCGCTCTACACCTGGTCCGTCGTCCACCGCAACGATCTGCCACCGTTCGGGGAGCGGGTGCCGTACGTTGCCGCGGTGGTGGACCTGGCGGAGGGGCCGCGGATGATGACGGAGATCGTGGGGTGCGCGGAGGGTGCGCTGCGGGCGGGGATGGGGCTGGAGGTCGTCTTCCGGGACGGGGTGGCGGTGTTCAGGCCGCGGTTCGGGTCGTGATTCGGGCCGCGATTCATGCCGCGCGGGGGAGCCGTACAGGCTTGAATGCCTTCATGCCCACAGCCGACGGACACCACCTGACCTCCCCCTCCCCCTTCCCCGAACTCCACGGCCACGGCCTCCGGTTGCGGCCCTGGGACGCCGACTCCGAGGTGGACGTGGGGGTTTGGCTGCGGGGGCTCAGCGACCCGGAGTTCCGGCGGTGGAACACGCCGATCAAGTCGGTCACGGACGTGGCGAGTGCGCGGGAGTCGTTGCGGGCGAAGGCGGCGGGGACGGCCGACGGGTCCTCGGCGTCGTACTGCATCACCGATGCGGCGAGCGGGACGCCGCTCGGGCACATCGGCGTCAACTCCATCCACCTCGTCCTGAGCCACGCCCGGATCGGCTACTGGGTGCTGCCCGAGGCCCGCGGCCGGGGCGTCGCGACCCGCGCCCTCGCGCTGGCCGCCCACTGGGCCCTGACCGACCTCGGCCTGAACCGGGTGGAACTCGACCACGCCGTCGGCCACGAGGCCTCGTGCCGGATCGCCGAGCGGTGCGGGTTCCGGTACGAGGGGACACTGCGGGGCGCGATGTTCGAGGCGGGGCGGCGGGACGCGTTCCGGGACATGCATCTGCATGGGCGGCTGGCGGGGGATCCGGAGCCGCGGCTGGAGGCGTGAGTCTGCGGGTCCCCGGTGTGTAGCACCGTGAGACACGCTGGGCTACATTGGAGGGATGAAGACCATCACGCAGCGGGAGCTCCGGAACAACTCCGCCGCCGTCATGGACGCGGTCGAGGCCGGCGAGACGTACCACATCACGCGGAACGGCATAGAGGTTGCCGAACTGCGCCCACTGGCACGTCGGCGCAGGCTGAGTGCCGAGGAACTGGTGGCGCGACACCGGATGCTCCCGCGCGTGGACCACGCGCAGATGCGCGCGGAGGCGGACGAGTTCTTCGGGGACGACGAGAGGGCCGATGACGACCCGTGGGAGCGCAGGCGTGGCTGAGCGCCGCTCCCAGGGGGTCCTCGACACCTGTACCTACATCGATCTGGATCTGCTTCGCCCGGAAGACCTTCCGGCCACCCCTGAACTCACGGCCGTGACGTTCGCCGAACTCCAGCAGGGCGTGGCCATGGCCAAGGACCCCGCTTCTCGCGCAGCGCGAATGGAGAAGCTCGGGGCTGCGGTCGCGGACTTCGATCCGCTGCCTTTCGACGCGGAGGCCGCGGCCCGGTACGGAACTCTGGTCGCGCTGACCATCGCGGCCGACAGGGATTCTCGCCCACGGCGCATGGACCTGATGATCGCGGCGATCGCCTCGGCGAGAGGGTTGCCGCTCTACACGCGAAACGCAGGGGACTTCAAAGGCCTGGAGATGTCCGTGTCGATCGTGCCCGTCTGAGCGGGCCGACGAGCCGGAACACACGTACATCCGGAACGCACGTAATCACGTATATCCGGAACACACGTAATTCGGAGGCGGAATCCGCCCGGCGCGCGGGATCATGCGGCATGCGCCCCGATGACTGGTACCTCACCGACGACCTGGACGCCTTCCTCACCCGCGCCCGGGACTTCCTCCACTCCCGACCCGCCCTGCACACCGTTCCTCTGACGGTCACCGAGTCGCTGCGGACGCGCGGGATGCAGGTGTACGGCGATGAGGCGACGCCCTATTTCGGGGTGCTGGAGCGGGACGGCGAGGTACGGGCCGCGTACTTCCGTACCCCTCCCCACCCCCTGGTCGTCACACCCCTCACCCCCGAGGAGGCCGACTCCCTCGCGCTCCACCTGGCCGGCCAGGGCCACCCCCTGCCGGGCGTCAACGGCGAGCACGCCACCGTCGCGGCGCTCGCCGAGGCCTGGGAGCGGCACACGGGAGCGCCGGCGACCCTGCACGGACGCCACCGGCTGTACCGGCTGGGCGAGTTGACCGAACCGGGACCCGTACCGGAGGGCCGGCCGAGGATCGCGGGCACCACCGACCGGGCCCAACTCGCCCGCTGGTACGACGAGTTCGCGCACGCCGTCGGCGAGGCCCGCGCCGCCCAGGACGCCGAGGAATGGGCCGACGCCCGTATCGCCTACGGCGGCGTCACCCTCTGGGAGGCCCCCGACGGCACCCCGCTCTCCATGGCCGGCGTCACCCCGCAGGTCGCCGGCCAGATCCGCGTCGCCCCCGTCTACACCCCGTCCCACCTGCGCGCCCGCGGCTACGCCGGCGCGGTCACGGCCGAGGTCAGCCGGGCGGCGCGAGCGGCGGGAGCCGACGAGGTGCTCCTGTTCACCGACCTCGCGAACCCGACCAGCAACGCCCTGTACCAGCGGATCGGGTACCGGCCGGTGGCGGACTTCGCGGTGTACGACTTCGGGAACGGCGCCGGTTCCTAGCCGTACCGGCGCTGCTTCGCTTCAGCCGTGCTGGCGTTACTTCGCTTCATAGCCGTGTCGGCGCTACTTCGCTTCCTCGCGGTCGGGCTCGGGCTCGGCGCGCGCGTAGGACGCGAGGCGGGCGGCGAACTCGCTGACGAGGTCGCGCAGTTCGGCGGGGCGTTCGACGACGAACGGCCGGTCGAGGGAGGCGAGCAGCGGGGGCAGCCAGTCGAGCCGCTCAGCCCGCAGCTGGACGCGCATCCAGCCCTCGCCCGCCACGGGCACGTAATCCTCCGACTCCTCCACGCTCGCGACACTCTCGGGAAGCCGGGCGCGGATCTGCTCGACCGTCCCGTGGATCCGCAGGGTCACCTTGTGCCGGTACTCGGCCGCGGCGAAGGCCGACAACAGCCGTTGTGCCGGATCGGGCCCCTCGGGCGCCTCGAACGAACCGGGCAGGGTCCGCGCGTCCGCGATGCGATCGAGCCGGAAGGTCCGGTCCTCGCCGATCCGGGCGTCGTGGCCGGTGACGTACCACCCGCCCGCGTGGGCGACGACCCCGTACGCGTGCAACGTACGCTCACTGCGCTGCCCGTCACGGTCGGTGTAGCGGACCGAGAGCGGCCGGCGGTGGCGCACCGCGTCGGCGACGGTGAGCAGGACTTCGGCGTCCGGGGTGTCGAAGTCGCCGGGCCGGTCCGTGAAGGCGAGCGCGTCCAGGAGCGTGTCGAGTCGACGGGCGACCCGCTTGGGCAGCACCCGCCGGATCTTCGCCGACGCCGTCTCGCCCGCCGTGCGCTCCGCCGGCGCCAGCCCCGCCCGGCGCCCGGCGACCAGGCCGAGCAGCACGGCCAGCGCCTCGTCGTCGCTGAGCATGAGGGGCGGGAGGCGGTAGCCGGGGGCGAGCCGGTACCCGCCGTAGCGGCCGCGCACCGACTCCACCGGCACGTCCAGTTCGACCAGCTGGTCCACGTACCGCCGCACGGTGCGCCCCTCGACACCGAGCCGCTCGGCGAGCTCGGCCACCGTGCGGGTGCCGCCCGACTGCAGCAGCTCCAGGAGGGTCAGCACGCGGCCGGTGGGTCGAGGCATGTCCGCAGCCTAACGCGAATAGAGGACCGATTCTGTCCCCTATTTCTCCTAGCCTGCGAAGTGAAGGCCGCCGAAGTGAAGGCCGCCTCCCGCCCCCGACCAAGGAGATCCCCATGGACTTCGTCTCGATCCGCATCATCACCGGCGACGTGGCACGCCTCGTCGAGTTCTACGAGCGCGCGACGGGAGCGCAGGCGACGTGGGCCACCGAGGACTTCGCCGAACTCCGGACCTCGGGTGCCACCCTCGCGATCGCCGGCACCCGCACCGTCCCGCTCTTCGCCCCGGACTCCGCCCGCCCGGCCGCCAACCACACGGTGATCACCGAGTTCCTCGTCGACGACGTGGACCACGTGCACCAGAACCTGACCGGCTTCGTCACCGACTTCGTCAACGAGCCCACCACGATGCCCTGGGGCAACCGCTCACTCCTGTTCCGCGACCCCGACGGCAACTTGGTCAACTTCTTCACGCCAGTGACCCCGGCGGCCATCGCGAAGTTCACGCGCTGACCCGCGTCACGGCCAGAGCAGTTCCCTGGCCCAACCGCCGCCCTCCCGCCCGTACTTCAGGCGCACATGCCGTCGCCGCTCGTCCCCCTGGAAGAACTCCACCTCGTCCGGGCTGAGGCGGTACAGGGTCCAGGTCGGGACCGGGGCGTTCGGTTCGTGTTGGGCGCGTTCCCAGGCCGACTGGGACTCGTCCGCCAACTCGTCCAGGGAGCCCAGGACCTGGCTCTGGCGGCCGGTGAGGGCCGCGGCCAGGGCGCCTGTCGAGCGGGCGTGGAGGTCGGACTGGGAGTCGGTGGCCGGCGCCGTGGTGACCGGGCCGCGTAGGCGGATCTGGCGGCCGAGCGCCGGCCAGTAGAAGGCCAGGGCGGCGTACGGGCGGGCCGCCAGGTGGGTGCCCTTGCGGCTCGTCGCATGGGTCGCGAAGGACCAGCCCTCCTCGTCCGCGCCGTGCAGCATCACGATCCGTACGTCCGGGTCGCCGTCGGCGTCCGAGGTCGCCAGGGACATGGTGTGCGGCTCGCGCTGGCCCGCCGCGACCGCCTCCGCGAACCAGGTGGTGAAGAGGGCCAGGGGGTCGGCGGGGGCCGTCGTCGGGTCGAAGGAGGGCAGGCTGGTCACCTCCGGGTCCCACACCCGCAGTGACCTCAGCAACTCGTGCAGATCCGTTCCCATGCCCCGATTGTCACCCGCGGCACGGCCCGCTCCGCGCTCAGACCGTCCCCAGGTCCGACGACAGCCACCGCTCCGGGCGCATCCGGACGACCACCTGCTCGCCGTGGTTCTTCCAGGCGAAGTCCACGTACTCGTCCACCTTCTCGGGCGGGAGGTACCGCGCCGAGATCTCCCTCAGCTGCTCGATCGTCGCCGGCTCGGAGCCGATCACCGGCCCCTCCACCGACACGTACCGGATCGTCGGCTCCAGCCGGTCCGCCAGCAGCGTGAACCGTCCCGCCGCCCGGATCAGCCGGTCCTTGCGTGAATCCCGCACGATCAGGATCCACACCGTCCCGTCGTCCTCGTACTGGTACCAGATCGGCACGGTGACGGGCGCCCGCCCCTCACCCCCGTCCACCGAGAACGCGGCGACATGCGGCTCGGCCAGGAACTGTGCGCGCTCTTCACGGGTCAGCGCCATCAGGGTCTCCTCCGGGAGTGGGCGGTACGCTGCGGGCCGGGAGGGGTTCATGTGAAGGGTACGACCCGTGCGGCCGCCGTCGGGTTCACCGGCGCCCTCCTCCTGCTCGGCGCCGCCCTCACCGCCTGCACCTCCGACCCGGAGCCGACCGCCCTCTCCGCGCCCTCCGTCTTCTACCTCCGCCCCTACGGCGAGAAGGTCACCACCGAGGACTCGACCCACTTCGCCGTCTCCGTGAACGGCGGGCAGTCGTACGTCCGTGAGGACACCCGGCGCGTGACCGTGACCGTGCCGCCCGGCTCGCGGGACGTCGTACGGCTGCGGGAGAGCGCCCCCGACTGCTCCGGCACCGGCACTCGCGTCACCTGCGACATCACCGGCAACACCGTCAACGGCCAGAGCCAGGCCCGCTTCATCCCGGTCGCCGTGAAGGGCAGCCGGATCGGGCAGTCCGCGCGCGTCGAGATGACGTACGAGACGAAGAGCGGCAAGACGCTCACCGCGCGTACGAGGGTGGTGGTCGGTGTGCCCGTGGTGCAGGCGCTGGTGCCCAAGGGGTTCGGGCGGGTTCGGCCCGGTGGGGAGCTGAGCTATCCGCTGGTCGTCCGGAACACCGGGGATGTGCCCGTCCAGGGGATCGGGCTCGAACTGCACGCCGGGGAGGGCGAGTTCGCCGAGCGGTACGCCAACTGCCGTTACCTCGACGGCAGTACCGCCTTCTGCCGTTTCCCCGGCCTGCGCATCGCCCCCGGCGAGACCGTCACCCTCCGGCCCGCCCTGCGCATGCGCGCCTCCGCGACCCGGATGTACGGCACGGTCGGCAGCCAGGCCTGGGCCCTGGACACCGACCCGGCCTCCGACACCCGCGCCCGCCGCGGGGACACCGGCGACGGTCCCGCCCTGGCCGCCGTGACCGGGGCCCCCGCCGGGCTTCCCGAGGGGACCTTCAAGGCAGGTGGCGGCACGATCCCCGTCTCCCTCGACCTCCACGCCGACTACAAGGTCACCGGCGCCACCCTCCACGGCGACCCCGGCGACTCCCGCAAGCTCCGCCTCACCGTCCGCAACGACGGCCCCGGCAACCCGGGCGCCGCCGCGGAACTCACCTTCGAGCCGCCCCTCGGCACCGGCGTCGTCAAGCAGCCCACGACCGAGATCGACGACGGCGAGTACGGCCCCTACTGCGACTTCAACGGCTACGCCTACACCTGCCCCGTCGAGGAACTCGCGCCCGGCAGGTCCCGCACCTTCGAGTTCACCCTCCGCCTCGGCGAACCGGCCACCGGACGCGTGCTCGTCCAGGACACGGACCAGGCCACCGAGTACCACCTCGGCCGCCGCGACCCCGAGCCCGCCAACGACGAGGCCGGCATTGCCGTACAGCACTAGAGGCCCGCGCAAAGCCGACCTCAGTCCCTGCCCAGCACCACCGTCCCCGACGAGCAGAACCATCCGCCCGTTCCCGACGCCACGCCCAGCCGCGGCAACTCCCCGTCCCGTGCCCGCACTTGGCGGTCGCCCGCCTCGCCCCGCAGCTGTCGTACCGCCTCCACCAGCAGGAACAGCCCCCGCATCCCGGGGTGTTGGGCCGACAGGCCGCCGCCGTCCGTGTTCACCGGCAGCTCCCCGCCCTCGACCCTGAGCCGGCCCTTCTCCACGAACGCCCCGCCTTCTCCCTTCCCGCAGAAGCCGAGGTCCTCCAGGGTCACCAGGGTCATGTAGGTGAAGGCGTCGTAGAGCTGGGCGAAGTCCATCTCGTCCGGAGTGACGCCCGCCCGTTCGAAGGCCAGGCGGCCGCTCACCGCCGCCGGGGACACCGTGAAGTCCTCCCACTCGGACATCGCCGCGTGCGAGACGTGCTCCCCGGTGCCGAGGATCCGGACGGGGGCGGTACGGCAGTCCCGTACCAGTTCCTCGGCGGCCAGCAGGATCGCCGCGCCGCCGTCCGAGCGGATGCAGCAGTGCAGCTTGGTGAACGGGTCCGCGATCATCGGGCCCGACAGGACGTCGTCCACCGTGATCGGGGTGCGGAACATGGCGTCCGGGTTCAGGGCCGCGTTCGCGCGTGCCTGGACCGCTATCTCCGCCAACTGCTCGATCGTCGTGCCGTGTTCGATCATGTGGCGGCGGGCCGCCATCGCGTACTTGGCGATCAGCGTGTGACCGTACGGGACCTCGAACTGGAGAGGGCCGCGGGCGCCGAAGGACAGGTTCCCGGTGCGGCGGCCCGCCTTGATGTCGGCGCGGGCCGTCGAGCCGTAGACGAGGAGTACGGCCTTCGCGTGCCCGGCGGCGATCGCGTCAGCCGCGTGCGCCACCATCACCTCCCAGGTCGCGCCGCCCACCGACGTGGAGTCGACCCAGGTGGGGCGCAGGCCCAGGTACTCGGCGACCTCGACCGGCGCGAGGGTGCCCAGGCCCGCCGAGGCGAAGCCGTCCACCAGCGCGCGGTCCAGGCCGGCGTCCGCGAGCGCGCGGCGGGCCGCCTGGGCGTGCAGGGTGTACGGCGTCGCGTCGTCCACCCGGCCGCAGTCGGACAGGGCCGCGCCCACCACGGCGACTTTCCGGATCCCGGAGGTCATGACCCCGCCCTTCCCTCTGTGCATATCGCTTCGGCGCTCCTAATATGACGGACCGTCAGATCGGGAGGGAAGAGTCATGGACGCAGGCTTCACCGCCGAACAGGACGAGATCCGCCGTACGCTGCGCGAACTCCTGCACCGGCGCTGCGGACCCGAGGAGCTCCGCGCCGCCCTCGACACACCCGGCGGCCACGACCCCGCCCTCTGGTCCGCCCTCGCCGAACAGCTCGGCCTGCCCGGACTCGCCCTCCCCGAGGCGTACGGCGGTGTCGGCTGCTCGGTCACCGAACTCGCCCTCGCAGGGGAGGAGTTGGGGAGGGTGCTGGCGCCGGTGCCGCTGCTCGCCACCGCCGTCCTCGCCGGGCCGGTCGTACGCGCCCTCGGTACAGAGGCCCAGTGCGCCGCGCTGCTGCCCCGGCTCGCCTCCGGCGCCCTCACCGCCGCCCTCGCCGTACCCGGCACCGCGCTGGCCACCGCCCTCGCGCTGACCGGCGGCAACGGCGGGGAGTGGGCCGGCGGCGGGCGTGCGGGAGGCGTGCAGGCCCGGCGGGCGGGGGAGGGGTGGCGGCTGTACGGGGAGGTCGGGCAGGTGCTCGACGGGCACAGCGCGGAGCTTCTGGTGGTCGCCGCGCATGCCGGTGGGTTCGCTCGGTCGCGGACCCTGTTCTTCCTCGTGTCCGGCGACGCGGCGGGGCTCGTGCGGGTACGGCAGACCGCCCTGGACGCCACCCGGCCGCAGGGACGGCTGCAACTCCGGGACGTGGAGGCCGAGTTGCTGGGCGGCGAGGACGGGCGCGGGGTGCTCGGCGCCCTTCGTGCCGTCGGGGACTCGGCCGCCGCCGTGCTCGCCTGCGAGGCCGTCGGGGCCGCCGACCGGGCGTTGGAGCGGACGGTCGAGTACGTGAAGCAGCGGGAGCAGTTCGGGCGGGCGATCGGGTCGTTCCAGGCGGTCAAGCACCGGCTGGCCGACGTGTACGTACAGCTTCAGGCGGCGCGCTCGGCGGCGTACTACGCGGCCTGGGCGGCCGGGCAGGGCGAGAGCGCGGGCGGGCTGGCGCTCGCGCAGGCGCTGGAGGCGCTGCGGTGCGCCGCCGCCGAGGGGATCCAGCTGCACGGGGGCATCGGCTTCACCTGGGAGCACGACGCTCATCTCTACTTCAAGCGCGCCGCCGGCGACGAGCTGCTGTTCGGGCCGGTGCACCGGCTGCGGGCGCATGCGGCGGACGCGGCGCGACTCTTCGAGGGCCGGGAGGTGTCGGTGTGATCGGCGAACGAATGGTGCAGCGGGTGTCCTCGACCAAGGGCTTCGCCAAGGTGGCCCCGCATGTCATTCCGGCCCTGGACCGCGCCGTCCACCGGCTCACCCGGGGGAAGGTGCTGGTCAGCGCCCAGATGCTGCCGGGCGTGATCCTCACGGCCAAGGGGGCGCGCAGCGGGGTGCCCCGCCGGACTCCCCTCGCGTGCATGCCTGAGGAGGGCGGGCGCGAGTGGATCCTCATCGGGTCCAACTTCGGGCGTACGGACCACCCCGCCTGGACCCACAACCTCCTCGCCCATCCGGACGCCGAGATCAGCTGGAAGGGCACGGACATTCCGGTGCGGGCCCGGCTGCTTGAGGGCGAGGAGCGGGCGGCGGTCTGGAAGCGGCTGCTGGCGTTCTGGCCGCCGTACGCGACCTATCAGGAGCGGGTCGAGCGGGAGATTCGGGTCTTCCGGATCAGCCGGCGCGACTCGTAGTGCGTGCTGCCCGCGCAGCACAACAGGCGGTGGTTCACGGGTCACCCGTGAACCACCGCCTGCCAGACAGGACTTGAACCGGAGGGCGCGGACTTACTTCGTCGGCTTCTTTCCGGTCACGCCCAGGTGCACCAACAGCGCCAGGTTCGGCTTGAGTTCGGCCTGCTTGACGCCCCAGGTCTGGAAGCCCTTCTGGTGCGAGGCGACGGCCGCGAGCATCGCGACCAGCGAACCGGCGACCGCCGCCGGGTTCACGTCCTTGTCGACCTTGCCCTTGGACTGAAGTTCCGTGATCGAGTCGGTGAGGGAGTTGTTCACCGAGTTCAGGATCTTCATACGGATCTTGTAGAAGCGTTTGTCCCCCTCGGCGGCGCCGAGGTCGACCACACGCAGGATCGCGTCGTTCTTGCGCCAGAACTCCAGGAAACCGTCCACGAGTTCCTGGGCCGTGGTCCAGCCGGCCTTGCCGACCCATGACCGGCCCTCCAGAAGCGCGGTCAACTGGCCGCCCTCCGTGGCCATTTGCTCGGCGATCTCCAGGACGGCGCCCTCGACGTCCGGGAAGTACTGGTAGAAGGTCGCGGGCGAAGTCCCCGCCTTCCGGGCGACATCAATGACTTTGACGTCCCGGTAGGGCGACGAGCTGAGCATCTCGCTGAGGCAGTCGAGCAGCTTCTGCCGGGTCGCCTGCCCACGCCGGCCGGCCACGCGGCCGTCGACGGTACGCACTTGTCCTGTCATGCCGTCAGCTTACCGAGGGGTGATCGGAGCGCGATTCGGCCGACTGCAAATGGGGTGCATGAGGACGTGGAGACGGTTGTGCTGGTCCTGCGCGGTGCGCGAGGCGCCGTTACTTTTGCCGCATGGCCGAAAACAGGGCATCCGCGTACGGAGAGGGCGTCCCCTGCTGGGTGGACGCGCAGCTTCCCGACGTCGAGGCGGGCAGGCGGTTCTACGGTGAGCTCTTCGGGTGGACCTTCGAGGAGCAGCGCTACGGCGGCTCCGTATGGGCGTTCCAGGAGGGCGAGCCGGTCGCCGCGCTCGCGCACAAGACGGACGGCCGTATGCCCACCGTCTGGACGGTGTACTTCGCGACGCCGGACGTGGAGGCGCTCGCCGACCGGGTCTGGGCGGCCGGCGGACAGGTCGTCACGGCGCCGCTGCCGGTGGGCGACCTGGGCACGACCGCGCTGGTCACGGACCCGGAGGGGGCAGTCTTCGGCCTCTGGGAGCCGGGCAGCCACCCCGGCTTCGGCAGGCGGCACGAGCCCGGCGCCTTCGCCTGGGCGGAGCTGTACGCCCGGGACACCGAGGCCGCGAACGACTTCTACGGCGGCCTCTTCCACGACGCCCTGTTCGGGCCGGACGCGAAGCCCGATTTCGGCCGGGCGGCCGTCTCGGAGGTGTTTCCGGCCGAAATGCCGCCCCACTTCCTGGTCCACTTCCAGGTCGAGGACTGTGAATCCGTCCTCGGGACGGTGAACCGGCTCGGCGGCCGGGTACAGGCACCACCATTCGAGACGTCTTACGGAAAGGTGGCGCTCGTCACGGACAATCAGGGGGCGTCGTTCGCGGTACTGGAGCGGCTCGGCGGGTGAATCGGCGGGCGAATCGTCCCGGTTTGCGTGAGACACCCCGTTTCGGACCCGGGTTCGCAACCAGCGCCCGGGACAGGAAGAATCAGGGTGCGCGCCGCCAGGGGTGGTGCGGTGGTGAGACGCTGCACGGGGTCGCGTACATATGTGGGTGACGGGGCCCGTACGGGGAGGTGGCAGGCAAGTGGTGGATCAGCTGACGCAGCACGATCCGCGGCGGATCGGGCCGTTCGAGGTGCTGGGACGGCTGGGTGCCGGCGGCATGGGGCTGGTCTATCTCGCGCGCTCGGCTTCCGGCCGGCGCGTGGCGATCAAGACGGTCCGTACGGAGCTCGCCGAGGACCAGCTCTTCCGCGTCCGCTTCACCCGCGAGGTGGAGGCGGCGCGAGCGGTCTCCGGTTTCTACACGGCCGCCGTGGTGGACGCCGATCCCCGTGCCGCCGTGCCGTGGCTGGCCACCGCGTACGTCCCCGCGCCCTCGCTCGAAGAGATAGTGAACGAGTGCGGGCCGCTCCCGGCCCAGGCGGTGCGCTGGCTGGCGGCGGGCGTCGCCGAGGCGCTCCAGTCCATCCATGGCGCCGGGCTGGTCCACCGCGACCTCAAGCCCTCGAACGTCCTCGTCGTGGAGGACGGCCCGCGGGTCATCGACTTCGGCATCGCGTCCGGCGTTTCGAACACCCGTCTGACCATGACGAACGTGGCGGTCGGTACGCCCGCCTACATGTCCCCCGAGCAGGCCAAGGACTCCCGCTCCGTCACGGGCGCGAGTGACGTCTTCTCGCTCGGCTCGATGCTGGTCTTCGCGGCCACCGGCCACCCGCCCTTCCACGGCGCCAACCCGGTCGAGACGGTCTTCATGCTGCTGCGCGAGGGCCCGGACCTGGAGGGCCTGCCGAACGAGCTGCGCCCGCTGATCGAGTCCCTCATGCAGATGGAGGCGACCAGCCGCCCGAACCCGGCCGACCTCCAGGCCCAGCTGGCCCCGCACCTCTTCGGCTCCGGCTCCGACGACAGCGGTACGGCCTCGGCCTGGCTGCCCGAGCGCGCGGTGAGCCTGATCGAGGCGCGGCGCAACGGCCGCCCGGCAGCCAAGCCCGGCCAGCAGGGCGGCGCCCGCAGCGGAGGCGGCCGCCAGGCCCCCGTCCCGCCGCCCCCGCCCTCGTACGACCCCGCGGTCCCCTCGCCCGTGCCCGTGGGCGCCCCCGACACCGGTCCGGTCCGGCTGGCCGGCGCCCAGGTGCCGATCGGCCCCGGCCCCCGTGTCTCCGACGTCCGCGCCGCCGCCGTGAAGGCACCCCCGCCGGAGGCCGCCCTGGCCGCCTCCTGGGCCAAGCCGCGCCCCGGCGTCAACGGCGCCGACCCCGTCGTACCCTCGTCGGCCCCCACCGCGCCCCCGGAGACGGCCGGCGGTTGGCGTCCCTGGCGTTTCCGCATGTCGAACGACGTGTGGGGCACCCCGTCGGTCGCCGGGGACCTGGTGTACGTCACCTCCTTCGAGGTGCACGCGCTGGACGTGGCCACGGGCAGGCGGCGCTTCAAGACGCGGGACGTCGCCTGGTCGATGGCGGTCTCGGACGGGGTCATCCACGCCTCGGACGGGCCGATGCTGTTCGCCCTGAACGCCCGCGAGGGCACGGACCTGTGGCGGCTGTCCACAGATGGCTGGGTGTACTCCCTGCACGCCGACCGCGGCACGGTCGTCACCGGCACCCGGGGCGGCGGCGTCCAGGGCTGGGAGGCCTCGAACGGGCAGAAGCTGTGGGAGCTGTCCGGCGCCCAGACCGACTTCGAGTCGCCCGAGGCCGGTCCCGCCGTGCACGACGGCACGGTCTACGTCTGGCAGGACGCCCGGCTGCGCGCCCTGGACGCCCGTACGGCCGAGGAGCGCTGGTCGTACCCGATCGGCGACGCGGCCTCCTGCGGCGGCGTCCCGGTCCGGCTGACGCACGCGCCGGACGGCTATGTGTACGTCTCCGCCGGCACCCGCGTCCTCGCGCTGGACGTGGCGAGCGGCCATGTGAAGTGGCACTTCGAGGCCCCGGCGGTCTTCCTCTCCCCGCCGACCTTCGCGCCCGGCCCGGCCGTCACCGGCGGCGGCATCTACCTCGCCGACTACCTCGGCACGGTGTACGCCCTCGACGCGGCCGACGGCCGTGACCGCTGGCGCATCGCCACCGAGTCCCGCTCCTCGGTCGACCCGGTCCTGGTGGCCGCGGGGCACGTCCACGTCGGCAGCGGCAAGGGCCTCTACACCCTGGACGCGGTCACCGGCACACCCAAATGGCGCTTCCAGGCGGGCGGCGACATCGTGGGCGCCCCGGCGGTCGCGGAGGGCCGTATCCACTTCGGCTCCACGGACCACCTGCTCTACACCCTGAAGGCCGACGACGGCCGGCTGCGCTGGAAGCTCGCGACCGGCGGCGAGATCACCGGTTCGCCGGTTGTCCGGGACGGGGTCGTGTACGCGTGCAGCAAGGACCGCTGCGTGTACGCGCTGGACGCGGAGAAGGGCACGGGCACGGCCCGTACCGCCTGAGCGATGAGGTGACGGCCGTCGTACCAAGCGCACGGAAGGGTGTGGACGGCGGCCGTCCCACCTAGACGCTACGCCGGGTGCGCGGTCGTCGCCATGTGGTGTCAGCGGGTGCGGAATGTTCGATTCCGGGCGGTGAACAGTTCCGCCTGCCGTTCGCCCGGGAGGTTGCCGAGGGCGATCAGGTGCGGGGCCTGCGCGTATCCGGCCGCGAGGTTCGCCTCCTTGGCCGCCCACAGGGCGCGGACCGTGCCCTGGACGCCCTCCGGCGGGTAGCCGGCGATCACCGTGGCGCACTCCGTCGCGGCCGCCAACGCCCCGCCGGGCCCGGTGAGTTCCGAGACCAGCCCGATGTCGTACGCCCGCCGCGCCCCGATCCGTTCCGCCGTGCCCATGAGCATCATGCGGGCGACTTCGCCGTACGGCATCCGCCCGCTCATCAGCACCGACTCGTACGCGCTGACCATGCCGTACGTGGTGTGCGGGTCGAAGAAGGCGGCGCTCGGGTCGGCCACGACGAAGTCCGCCTCGCCGAGGAGGTAGAAGGCGCCGCCGCAGGCCATGCCCCGCACGGCGGCGACGACCGGTTTCCACAGGTCGTTCGACTTGGGGCCGACGTGGAGGAGCGGATCGTCCGCCATGTAGGGGGAGTTGGGCTGCGGGACCACCGCGTCCCGGTCGAGGCCGGTGCTGAAGGCCCGGTCGCCCGCTCCGGTGAGGACGATCGCGCGCACCGAGTCGTCGAAGCGCAACTCGCCCCAGACGGTGCGCAGTTCGTCGCGCATGGCGAGGTCGATGGCGTTGAGGCGGGCCGGGCGGTCGAGGGTGACGATGGCGACGCCGGAGTCCTTGTCGGCCGTCACCCGTACGGCGGTCACGACCGCACCCACTGCACCAGCCCGTCGGCGAACACCGCGTGCACGCGGGTGCCGATCCGGATGCCGTGTGGATCAAGGGAGTTGAGGGCCGCCCCGGCCGCGCTGACGAGATTGCCGACCAGCCGGATCCGGGGGGCGTCCTCCAGCTCGACGACGATCACGTTGTACGGGGCCTGCGCCGCGTAGTCGGGCAGCAGCGGCGGGTGCGGGACGACGTACGACCAGATACGCCCGCGCCCCGAGACGGGCCGCCACTCGGTCGCGAAGGACTGGCAGTGCGGGCAGCAGGGGCGGGGCGGGAAGCGGAGTTCGCCGCAGTCGGCGCAGGCCTGCACGCGCAGTTCGCCCTCGGCCGCGTACCGCCAGAAGGGGGCGCCGTCGTCGTCCTTGACCGGGTCCAGCATGTCAACTCCTGTTGGTCAGCAGCAGCGCGGAGGTCGGAACGCCCTCGCCGGCGGTCACCAGGCAGGTGCCCGCGTCCGGGACCTGCGCGGTGCTGGTGCCCCGCAGCTGCCGTACGCCTTCGTTGATGAGGTTGAAGCCGTGGACGTAGGCCTCGCTCAGCCCGCCGCCACCGGTGTTGATCGGCAGCCGGCCGCCGATCTCCAGGGCGCCCTGCTCCGTGAAGGCGCCGCCCTCGCCGCGGCCGCAGAAGCCGTAGCCCTCCAGGGAGAGCGGGATCAGTGCGGTGAACGCGTCGTAGATCTGGGCGACGTCGACGTCCTGGGGTGTGAAGTCGGCGTGTTTCCACAGGTGTCGGGCGGCGGTCCAGGCGGGGCCGGTGAGCGGGTCGTCGTTCCAGTAGTTGACCATGCCGTGGTGCTGGGCGGGCAGACCCTGGGCGGCGGAGTGGACGTACACGGGCCGCCGCCGGCAGTCGCGCGCCCGCTCCCTGCTGACCACCACGCACGCCAACGCCCCGTCCGTCTCAAGGCAGTTGTCGAAGAGGCAGAGGGGCTCGCTGATCCAGCGGGAGGTCATGTACATCTCGCGGGTCAGCGGGCGCTCGTACATGATCGCGGCGGGGTTCTGGTTGGCGCGGTTGCGGCAGGCGAGGGCGACGTTGAAGAGGTGGTCGCGGGTGGCGCCGTACTCGTGCATGTAGCGGCGGGTGAGCATGGCTATCTCGTCGGCGGGGCGGAGCAGGCCGAAGGGGCGGGTCCACTGGGCCGGGGTGGGGAGTTGGACGGTCGTGTTCTTCCAGGGGCGCGGTCCGCTGCCGCGCTTGCGGGACCGCCAGGCGACGCCGACCGTGGCCTGCCCCGCGGCTATCGCGGCGGCCAGGTGGGCGACCGTGGCACACGAACCGCCGCCGCCGTAGCCGACCTTGCTGAAGAAGGTCAGGTCCCCGAGGCCGACCGCCTTCGCCAGCTCCACCTCGTCGGTCTCCTCCATCGTGTACGAGGCGAGGGCGTCGACCTCGCCGGGGGCGATCCCGGCGTCGTCGAGGGCGGCGAGGACGGCGCGGCAGGCCAAGGTGCGTTCGTCCTCCGGGAGTTGCCGGGCGAAGGCGGTCTGGCCTATGCCGACGATCGCGGTGGCGTCCTTGAGTCCGGCCATGTCGGGCACCTCCGCGTGGGGACAGGGAAGCTGACAGGGCGTCAGAGTACCGATAATCTGACGGGTAGTCAGCTACTAGGCGGGAGGCCGCTGTGCGCGGAGACATGGAGTGGGGGACCGTCCCGGGCCTGGTCCGCTCGGCGGCGGAGCGGTACGCCGGCACCGAGGCGGTGGTGGAGGGCCGTACCCGGATCTCGTACGCCGAACTCGGCGCCCGCGTCGAGCGGTCGGCGGCGGCCTGTGTCGCGGCGGGCGTGGAGCCGGGCGACCGGGTCGGGATCTGGGCCCCGAACTCCCTGGACTGGATCGTGGCGGCGCTCGGCGCTGTCTCGGCCGGCGCGGTGCTCGTGCCGGTCAACACCCGCTTCAAGGGCGCCGAGGCGGCGGACGTGCTGCGCCGCAGCGGGGCGCGGCTGCTCTTCGTCACCGGCGCGTTCCTGGGGACCTCGTACGTGGCCTCGCTGCGGCGGGCGATCACGGAGGGGCCGGGGCTGCCGGAGCTCGACCGGGTGGTGGTGCTGTCGGAGGACGCGCCGGCCGACTTCCGTACCTGGAGCACCTGGAAGGACTTCCTGGCGGGCGGGGACGGCGTCGGCGCCCGCGAAGTCCGGGCGCGGGAGGCCGAACTGGACGGCGACCGCCCCTCCGACATCGTCTTCACGTCCGGTACGACGGGCCGCCCCAAGGGCGCGGTGATCACGCACGCGCAGACCCTGCGGGCGTACGAGATCTGGTGCGACCTGGCCGGGTTGAGGCGGGGCGACCGCTATCTGATCGTGAACCCCTTCTTCCACACCTTCGGTTACAAGGCCGGGGTGCTGGCCTGTCTGATGCGCGGCGCGACGATGATTCCGCAGCCGGTCTTCAACGTGGACACGGCGCTGGCGAACATCGCCGCGGAGCGGGTCTCGGTGCTGCCCGGCCCGCCGACCCTGCACCAGTCGCTGCTGGACCATCCCGCGCGCGACGCGCACGACCTCTCGGCGCTGCGGCTGGTGGTGACGGGTGCCGCGGTCGTACCCCTGCGACTGGTGGAGCGGCTGCGCGGCGAACTGGGCGTGGAGACCGTCCTGACGGCGTACGGGCTGTCGGAGGCCAGCGGCATCGTGACGATGTGCCGGCGCGGCGACGACCCGAAGGTGATCGCCTCGACGTCCGGGCGGGCGATACCCGGCACGGAGGTGCGGGTCGCGGCCCCGGCCGGACAGCCCGGCGAGGTGCTGGTGCGCGGCTTCAACGTGATGCGCGGCTACTACGAGGACGCGGCGGCCACGGCCGAGACGGTCACCGAGGACGGCTGGCTGCGGACGGGGGACGTGGGGGTGCTGGACGGTGCGGGGAATCTGCGGATCACCGACCGCATCAAGGACATGTTCATCGTCGGCGGCTTCAACGCGTATCCGGCGGAGATAGAGCAACTGCTCGGGCTGCACCCGGCGGTGGCGGACGTCGCGGTGATCGGCGTACCGGACCCGCGGCTCGGCGAGGTCGGGAAGGCCTATGTGGTGCGTCGGGCGGACTCGGTGCTCACGGCGGACGACCTGATCGCGTGGGCGCGGCGGGAGATGGCCAACTACAAGGTGCCCAGAGAGGTGGAGTTCGTGCCGGAGCTGCCGCGGAACGCGAGCGGGAAGGTGGTCAAGGGGGAGCTGCGCGGCCGCGGTTGACCCGGCTCGCTGGTGACTCCGGACATGCCTCGGCCGCGGCGGCTCCCCCTCGGCGCCGCCGCGGCCGTCCCCGTGCGGGAAAGAGCCTCAGGCCTTCTCGTCGGTCGCGTGCAGGTTGTCCGGCGTGACCGTGGCGGTGCCGCTGTCCGCCTTGAGCGGGTTCACCCCGGTGAGCGGCTCGCTGGTCGCGTGCAGGTTGTCCGGGCTGACCTCGGTGCCGTCCTCGACGTCCGTGGCGTGCAGGTTGTCCGTGGTGTTCTCGTCGCTCATGACGACTGCCTCCCCTGACAGTTCAGGTCTCTTGATGTGGCCGCCGGCCCGGCGACTCCCCCGAGGGCCGCCGGGCCGGCTTCGTGACCGCTCACCGTAGTGCAACGGCCCAGGTCGACCCGTCTGCCCCCCGACGCGACGGAACGACAGGACGAGAGTGCCGGGTGGCGATAAACGAACGATGAACGCCCTACTTGGTCCTCGACCGCCGGTACTCCTCGACCACCAGGTCGGTCAGCTCGGCCACCGACGTCTGAGACGTGCGCTTGTCGAAGGTGATCTCGCCGTGCTGGAGCAGGTTGACCCGGTCGCAGACCTCGAAGACCTGGGCGTAGTTGTGGGCGATGATGATGACGGACACCTCGCCGCGGGCCTTGAGGTCGTTGACCAGGTCGAGGATGAGGGCGCCTTCCTTGGCGCCCATCGCGGCCAGGGGCTCGTCGAGGAGGAGGACCCTGGCCTCGGAGTAGACCGAGCGGGCCACGGCGATGGCCTGGCGCTGGCCGCCGGAGAGCTTGGCGACCTCGACGTCGACCGACGGGATGTTCACGCCCATCTCGTCCAGGTGCTCCTGGGCGATCCTGCGCATCGCGCGGTTGTTCAGCAGGCGGGTGGGGCGGATCTTCTCCCGGTTCAGGAACATGTTGTGGTAGACCGTCAGCTCGTTCACCAGCGCCAGGTCCTGGTACACCGCGTCGATGCCGAGCGAGCGAGCGTGGTCGACCGACTTGAGCGTCACCTCCTCGCCGTTCAGGAGGATGCGGCCGGCGTCGGGCCGGTGGAAGCCGCAGAGGATCTTCAGCAGGGTCGACTTGCCGGCGCCGTTGTCACCGACCAGGGCGAGCACCTCACCCTTGTCCAGGCGCAGGTTCACGTCCCGCAGCGCCGTGACCGCGCCGAAGCCCTTGGCCACGTGCTCCACGGAGAGCGCCGGTGCCGGTGCCGGCCCGCTCATCGGCGGCCTGCCCTTCGCAGTCTGGTCAGGTACACGTTGAGCACCATGGAGAGGATGATCGCCGCACCGAGGATGATGTTGAACGGGTTGGCGTTGATGCCGATGAGGTTGAACCCGTTGCGCAGCTCCGCGAGGACGAGCGCGCCGAGCAGCGCGCCGACGACCGTCCCCGAGCCGCCGGCCAGCGCCGTACCGCCGATGACCGCGGCGGAGACGGCGGTGAACATCGGGGAGGCGCCGTCCGCACCCGCGGAGGTCGGGTCGATCGAGTCGACGCGGAAGGCCTCCAGGATGCCGGCGAAGGCCCCGAGGGCGCTGGTGGCCATGAAGTTGCCGAACTTGATGCGGCCGGTCCTGATGCCGGCCTCGCTCGCGCCGAGCGGGTTGCCGCCGGTGGCGATGGTGTGCAGACCCCAGCGCGAGCGGGTGAGCACCACGTGGAAGTACGCGACGATGATCAGGCACCAGATCAGTTCCGACCAGTCCGCCTGCCCGAACCAGCCGCGCACCCCGTGCGCCGCCTCGGGGATCTGGGCCGGGTACGCGTGCGACGTGGTCAGCATGATGCCGAGGATGAGGAAGAGCATGCCGAGCGTGGCGACGAACGACGGCACCTTGAGCACGACCACCACGAAGCCGTTGACGAGTCCGACGACGGCGCCGGCCAGTACCGAGCCGATGATCGCGACGATCGGGTACGTGCCGTAGTAGTCGATCATGTAGTGCATCAGGAACGGCGACAGGGCGAAGACGGCGCCCACCGACAGGTCGATCTCGCCGCTGACCAGCAGCAGCACCATGCCCGCCGCGATGATCGCGTACGGTGCCGTCTGCTGGGAGAGGTTGACCAGGTTGCTGCGGGCCAGGAAGTCCGAGTTGTTGGACCAGAAGTAGAGCAGCAGGCCCACCGCGACGATGAAGATGGTGGCCTCGCGGCGGATGACGAACGCCTCGAAGGCCAGGCGCAGCGGGCCGTGCCGCCGCACCGGCGGGGTACCGGCCGTGGTGGTCGTCCCGCCGGTCGCGTCCTGCACGGCCCGCTCGCTCATGCGTGTGCGATGGAGCCGGAGCGCTTGACCAGCTGCTGCTTCGTGCTGGAGCCCTCGAACCGCGTCTTGGTCTGCAGATAGGGGTCGACGTTGTCCTTGGTCACGAAGAGCAGGCCGGTGTCGGTGACGCTCGGGATCACCAGTCCGCCGGACAGCTTGAACAGCCACAGGTAGAGCACGCTCAGGAAGCCCTGCAGATAGGGCTGTTGGTCGATGGTGAAGTCGAGGTCACCCGCTTTGATCGCGGTGAGGGTGTTGGGGTTCAGGTCGAAGCCGCCCGCGACCACGCCCTTGCTCTTGAGGCCGTACTTCTTCACGACCTTGCCGACGTTCTCCGTCGAGCCCGCGTCGACCGCGAACAGGCCCTTGAGGCCCTTGTGTCCGCTGACGTACGCGTCGATGGTCGACAGCTCCTGGGGGAGCTCCGCGCCGCTGGCGACCGACTTGAAGTCGATCGACTTGCCGGATGCCTTGATCGCGTCGGTCGCCCCGTCGATGCGCGGCTGGATGTTGAGCGCGCCCGGGGTGGCGATGAACCCGACCGCCTCCCCGCCGGACGGCATCAGCGAGGCGATACGGCGGCCCAGCTCGACCCCGGACTGGTAGAGGTCCTGCCCGACGTAGCAGAGCCGGTTCGTCCCCGGGTCCCCCTTCGCCCCGTCCGCGTTGTACGAGAGGGTCGGGATGCCGGCGTCGAGGGCCTTGTCGACGGGTGAGGTGAAGGCGTTCTTGTCGACGACCGCTATCGCGATGCCGTCGGCCTTCGCGGAGATGGCCGAGCTCATGGCGCTGACCATCTCCGGGACGCTGGAGTCCTTCGAGCCGGTCCACTGGAACGAGGCGTTCAGGAGCGCGCAGGCGTCCGCGGCGCCGTACTGCGTCGGAGTGAAGAACGGGTTCGTCGTGACGTGGTTGACGAACACGAACTTCCACTTCGGCGTCTTCGGGAAGTCGCCGACACCGCCGCCCGACTTGTTGTCGTCACTCTTGTTGCCGGCCGAGCAGGCGGACAGCAGGGCCGCCGCGGCGGCCGATGCGCTCACCATTCCGGCACCGCTCAGCAGTCGCCGCCTGGCCAGCCCGTTCAGGCTGAGCGTGTCGACGGCCTCTTCCACCTGCGGATCGATCTTCTTCATGACGACTCCGGCGCGCTCGGCCCATGCTGCTCGGTATTTCGAACGACGTTCGGCACGTTTCGTGGGGCTGAACGTAGAACTGGCCTGATATGTCGTCAAGGCCCTGAGCGGGCTACGGTTTCGCCAACATTTGTCCGGGGCCGGCTCCGGCCTCCGGGTAGTGCCGACGGAGTACGGAGAGACCGATCGCCGCCCGCCGTACGCGCTCGCGTGCGGTCGCCACGGCCACGTCGGCGAGGTGCGCTCCGGAGGGATACAGCGGCGGCGCGTTCCGTACCGTGAACTTGAGGTGCACCGGAGCCGCCACGCGCACGAGGGCCGGGATCTCGTAGTAGCGGACCACGCCGCCGAAGTCGTCGGCGCCCTCCACGTAGACGTCCAGGGGTACGTCGACCGCGGCTCGGATCGCCGCCGTCTGGGCGAGGGTGAGGTCGATCGGCAGGTTGATCGTGGTGACCCCGAGGTCCTCAAGAACCCGCGCGGCCGCGGGATTGGCCGTCGGCATCGATATCGACGCCTTGATCCCCAGGTCCGGCGGCAGGTCGCCGGACCGCCGCATCCGGCCGAGGACCCACAGCTGGCCGATGTCGGCCACGAGCACGCTGCGCACGCCGAGGTCGCAGCCCCGGATGACGTCCTCGACCCCGTACACGAGCTGGTCGGCGCCGCGCAGCACCGCCGCCGCGCCGCCACCCGCGGCGGAGGTGGCCTGGATGCCGATGTCCCAGCCACCGCGTGGTCCCACGAAGAGGCAGACCTCCACCCCGCGTTCGCGGCCGAGCGCCACCATCTGCTCGATCTCCGGGTCGGCGAGGAGCATCATGCCGCTGCCCTGGCTGATGCGGTGGATCCGGATCCCGTGCCGGTCGGCCTCGTCCATCACCGCCTGGAACGGGCCCGGGCCTTCGACCGACGGGATCTCCACCCGGTACTGCGCGCCGTCCGGGAACCGCTTGTCGGAATCGGGCAGTTCACCGAGATCCCGGTCCGGCAGCCCGAGCGCGGACAGCGACCGCCGTGACCTTTCCATGCCGTCCATCCGGACCTTCTTCCGGTCGATATCTCGAACTTTGTTCGGAATCGCTGTGCTTGGACGGTAGGCAGCCGATGACGGCCCGTCAACGGCCCGCGGAGGCACCGCGGGGCGGGGTTCCGGCCGTGGGTCGCGCGCCCTAGGCGAGCGCCAGCGGCGTCAGCAGCGGTCGTACCGTCTCCGCCTCCGGGGCGTCCAGGGCCTCGAACAGCTCCAGGGCCTCGCGCCAGCAGACCTGGGCGCGGCCCGACTGGCCGATGCCGCTCAGCCCGTGGCCGAGGGTGACGAGGACCCCTGCCCGGCGCCAGTCGCCGCCGATGCCCCGCAGCACGGTCAGCGCGCTCTCGGCGTTGGCCGCCGCCTGCGCCGGGCGCCCGGCGGCCAGGTCGACCTCCGCGAGGCGGAACAGGGACATGCCCTCCCAGAGCCGCTGGCGGCTGTCCCGGAAGACGGTCAGGGCCTCCTGGAGGCGGTCGGCTGCCTCGGGCAGCTCCCCGTGCTCGGTGAGCGCGAGGCCCAGCGCGTAACGGCCGTTGGCGCCCTTGAGGGCGTGGCCCATGGCGTCGTACATCTCCATGCCCTGGCGGGCCAGGGAGACCGCGCTGTCGGTGCGGCCGGTGGCCAGGTGGATCCGGGAGAGGTTGCACAGCACGGCCGCCTCGCCCGCCCGGTCG
Source organism: Streptomyces sp. NPDC047081 (assembly GCF_040643775.1). Classification (NCBI taxonomy): domain Bacteria; kingdom Bacillati; phylum Actinomycetota; class Actinomycetes; order Kitasatosporales; family Streptomycetaceae; genus Streptomyces; species Streptomyces sp. NPDC047081. Next base: position 238,096 of record NZ_JBEYUY010000011.1, read on the forward strand.
TCGCAGGCGCGGAAGCCCTCGATGGCGCGGTTGATGTGGGTCTCGCCGTCCTCGTGGCGGCTCTGGTAGAGCGCGATCACGCCGAGGATGTTGGACGCCCAGCAGCCGGCCAGCGGATCCGGCGCGGCGCCGATCAGCTCGTGGGCCAGGGCCGCCTCCTCGTCCGCCAGGTCGAAGCGGCCGGTCACGCTGTGCGCGTACCCCAGCGTGATCAGCGCCCGCGCCTCCGCCCGGGTGTCCCCGGCCTCCCGCGCGGCCTCCCGCAGGGCCGAGGCGACCCCTTCGTACGCCTTGGAGTTGGTGCCGGACTCCGCGAGGTCCACGGCGGCCCACAGCAGGTCGACGGCGCGCCGCAGCGAGCCGGAGCCGGCGGACTGGCGCACGCAGGCCAGCAGGCAGACCGCCTCCGAGTACAGCCAGTCCTGCGCCTGGTGCCGGTCGGCGAAGACCAGCCCCGGGTGCTCCGGGGCGGCCAGGTGGTCGACCAGCCGGTCGCCGGGGCGCTCGATCAGGTACACCCCGGCCGCGGTGGCCAGGTAGAAGTCCAGCAGGCGGGACATCGCCGCGTCCCGCTCGCTCGGCGGCCACTCGTCCCGCTCGGCGCAGGCACGCGCGTAGAGCCGTACGAGGTCGTGGTAGCGGTAGCGGCCCGGAGCCGCGGATTCCAGCAGGGAGGTGTCGACGAGGGCCTCCAGCAGGTCCTCCGTGTCCTCCACCGGGAGGTCGAGCACCGCGGCGGCCGCGGCGAGGGAGATGTCCGGTCCGTCGGCCAGGCCCAGGAGCCTGAACGCGCGGGCCTGGGCGGGCTCCAGGGCGCCGTAGCCGAGCTCGAAGGTGGCCTTGACCGCGAGGTCGCCCGCCTGGAGTTCGTCGAGGCGGCGGCGCTCGTCGGCGAGCTTGGCGGCGAGGACGGAGACCGTCCAGGTGCGGCGGGCCGCCAGCCGGGAGGCCGCGATGCGGATCGCCAGCGGCAGGAAACCGCAGGCCGCGACCACGTCCAGCGCGGCCTTCCGCTCGGCCGCCACCCGCTCCTCGCCCACGATCTTGGTGAAGAGCGAGAGTGCCTCGTCGGGGGACATCACGTCCAGGTCCACGAGGTGGGCGCCCGCGAGGTCGACCATCCGCACCCGGGACGTGACCAGCGCCGCGCAGCCCTCCGTGCCGGGCAGCAGCGGCCGTACCTGGGCCGCGTCCCGGGCGTTGTCCAGCAGGACGAGCACCCGGCGGCCGTCGAGCACCGACCGGTACAGCGCCGCCCGCTCCTCCAGCGAGTCCGGGATGGCCGAGTCGGCCGTGCCGAGGGCGCGCAGGAAGGAGCCGAGGACCGTCTCCGGCTCGGCCGAGCGGGTGCCGGCGCCCTGGAGGTCGACGTACAGCTGCCCGTCCGGGAAGGCGGCCCGGGCCTGGTGGGCGACGTGCACCGCGAGGGTCGTCTTGCCGACACCGCCGATGCCCGCGAGCGCCGACACCGCCATCACCCGGCCCTCGGCGGTGGCCAGCACCTCGCCGAGTTCCTTGACGAAGGAGGTGCGGCCGGTGAAGTCCGGGACGGTGGCCGGGAGTTGGGCCGGGCGGACGGGGGCCGGAGGCGGGGCGGCCTGCGGGGCGGACGGCTCGGCGAGGCCCGGGTCGGCCTGGAGGATGCGCTGCTGCAGCTCGCGCAGGCCGGGGCGGGGGTCGACGCCCAGCTCGTCGGCGAGCAGGCGGCGGGTGTCGGCGTACACGGCGAGCGCCTCCGCCTGCCGGCCGCTGCGGTACAGGGCCAGCATCAGCAGCTCCCGCAGCCGCTCGCGCAGCGGATGGGCCGCGGTCAGCGCGGTGAGCTCGGCGACCGCCTCCGCGTGACAGCCCTGCTCCAGGTCCATGTCCAGGCGGGATTCGAGGAGTTGGAGGCGCCACTCCTCCAGGCGCACGCGCTGCGCCTCCGCGTACGGGCCGGGTACGCCGGCCAGCGTCTCGCCGTCCCACAGGTGCAGCGCGCGGTCCAGCACCTCACGGGCGTGGCACAGGTCCCCGGCGCCGCGCGCCTTCTCCGCCTCGGCCGCCAGGTCCTGCGCCACCGCCAGGTCGAAGGCACCCTCGGCGAGCCCGCGCACCGCGTAACCGCCGGACTCGCTGACCAGGACCCCGGGGTCGAGGACCTTGCGCAGCCGGGAGGCGTACGTGCGCACCGCGGCCAGCGCCTGCGAGGGCGGCTCCTCGCCCCACAGGGCGTCGATCAGCTCGGCGGCGGTCGCCGTCCGGCCCTCGCGCAGCAGCAGGGCCGCGAGCAGGGCGCGCTGCTGCGGGGAGCCCGTGCTGAGCTGCTCCTCGCCGCGCCGGGCGCGCACCGGCCCCAGCACGGCGAAGCGCACGGGCTCCGGCTCGGCGGAGGACCCGGCCCGCCGCTGCTCAGGCACGCGCGGCAGCTCGGCGCCCCGCGGCACACGGTCGACCATCGCCGTCCCCCTAGAAACGTTTATCAACCCCGCCAGTCTGCCTTGTCCATGGCAGATGCGTCAGCTGTGGAGGGCACGGTCACAGTCAGGCGCGCGGGATATCACAAAGCCCTCACCCGGTCTCCGCACGGATGCGAACACGACCGACCGGCCGATCCACCCCCGTCCGCATAGCTGACGGACCGTCAGATCGGCGCTACCGTGGCCGCCATGGACACCGAAGCGACGTTTCCGCTGATCATCTCCGTCGACGACCACACCGTGGAGCCCGCCGATGTCTGGCAGAGCCGGCTCCCGAAGAAGTACCTGGACGTCGGCCCCCGAATAGTCCGCGCCCCGCTGAAGGAGATGACCTTCCTCGGCGGCCGCTTCCGCCCGGTCATGGGCGAACCGGGCGACGACGGCCCGCTCGGCGACTGGTGGGTCTACGAGGACCTCCGGCGCCCCCTCACCCGCCTCGACACCGCCGTCGGCTACAGCAGGGACGAGATCAAGCTCGAAGTCATCACGTACGAGCAGATGCGACCGGGTTCCTACGACGTCCCGCAGCGCCTCGCCGACATGGACGTCAACCACGTCCAGTCCGCCGTCTGCTTCCCGACCTTCCCGCGCTTCTGCGGCCAGACCTTCACCGAGGCCCAGGACCACGAACTCGGCCTGCTCTGCGTCCAGGCCTACAACGACTGGATGGTCGAGGAGTGGTGCGGCCCGGCGGCCCAAGGCCGGCAGATCCCCCTCACCCTCATCCCGCTCTGGGACGCCGAGCTCGCCGCCGCCGAGGTCCGCCGCAACGCCGCCCGGGGCGTGCGCGCCGTCGCCTTCTCCGAGATACCTCCCTTCCTCGGACTCCCGTCCGTCCACGGCGACGACTGGGACCCGCTCTTCCGGGCCTGCGACGAGACCGGCACGGTCATCGCGATGCACATCGGCTCCAGCAGCCGTATGCCCTCGACCTCCAAGGACGCCCCGCCCGCGGTCGGTTCGACCATCACCTTCGCCAACTGCTGCTTCTCGATGGTCGACTGGCTGATGAGCGGCAAGTTCGAGCGCTTCCCGAACCTCAAGGTCATGTACGCCGAGGGCCAGATCGGCTGGATCCCGTACATCCTGGAGCGCGCCGACGTCGTCTGGGAGGAGAACCGCGGCTGGGGCGGGGTCGCCGACAAGGTCCACCGCCCGCCGTCCGAACTCTTCACCGAGCACGTCTACGGCTGCTTCTTCGACGACGCGTTCGGGCTGAAGAACCTCGACGCGATCGGCGTCGGCAACGTCCTCTACGAGACCGACTATCCGCACTCCGACTCCACCTGGCCGAAGTCGAGGGAGGTCGGGGAGGCGCAGATGGGCCACCTGGACGCGGATGTGGTGGAGCGGATCGTCCGGGGCAACGCCATCGAGCTGCTCGGGCTCACCCCCGAGGGGCTGTGGAGCCGTACATGAGGTACGGCATCCAACTCCCCGTCCAGTCCCAGAGCACCATCTACGCCGAGCCCTGGGAGGCCGACGCGGGCCCCGCCGACCTGGTGGAGGTCGCCCGCACCGCCGAGGCCGCCGGCTTCGACTACATCGCGAGCTGCGACCACGTGGCCATCCCGCGCCGCCTCGCCGCCGCGATGAGCACGGTCTGGTACGACCCCGTGGCCACCCTCGCCTACCTGGCGGGCGTGACGGAGCGGATCCGGCTCCTCAGTCACGTGGCGGTGATCGGCCTGCGCCACCCCCTCCTCACCGCCAAGCAGTACGCCACCCTCGACCACCTCAGCGGCGGCCGGCTGATCCTCGGGGTCGGGGCCGGGCACGTACAGGAGGAATTCGAGGCGCTGGGCGTCGACTTCGAGCACCGGGGCGCCGTGCTCGACGAGTCGATCGACGCGCTGCGGGCCGCCCTCGGCCCCGACGAGTTCCCCGAACACCACGGCAAGCTCTACGACTTCGAGGGCCTGGGGCAGCGGCCGAGGCCCGCGCAGGAGCGGGTGCCGGTGTGGGTGGGCGGCTCTTCGCCCGCCGCGGTCCGGAGAGCCGCGCTCAAGGCGGACGGCTGGCTGCCGCAGGGGGACCCGCGGAACCGCCTGCCCGCCCAGATGGAACGGATACGGCGGCTGCGCGAAGAAGCCGGCCTCCAGGGGCCGTTCGACATGGGTGCCATCACCGAGCCGCTGTACGTCGGCACACCCGACTGGGACGTCGGCCGCCGCACGCTCACCGGCCCCTCGGACGCGCTCGCCGAGTCCCTGCGCGCCTACCCGGCGATGGGCGTGGACCAGATCCAGGTGCGGTTCCGCTGCCGGAACCGCGGCGAACTCACCGACCAGATGGCGGCCTTCGGCGCCGAAGTGGCCCCCCACCTCTAAGGAGTTACGGCATGGGCAAGCTGGACGGACGCGTCGTGATCGTCACCGGGGCGGCGCGTGGACAGGGGGAGCAGGAGGCCCGGCTGTTCAGAGCGGAAGGGGCCGAGGTCGTGGTCGCCGACGTGCTCGACGACCAGGGCGAGGCGCTCGCGCGGGAGATCGGCGGCCGGTACCTCCACCTGGACGTGGGTGACGAGGACGCCTGGCGCTCGGCGGTCAGCACGGTCAAGAACGCGTACGGCCGGATAGACGGCCTGGTCAACAACGCCGGCATCCTGCGCTTCAACTCCCTGGTGGACACGCCCCTCGACGAGTTCATGCAGGTCGTACGGGTCAACCAGGTCGGCTGCTTCCTCGGCGTCAAGACGGTCGCGCCGGTGATGGAGGACGGCGGCACGATCGTGAACACGGCGTCCTACACGGCGGTGACGGGCATGGCGGCCGTCGGCACATACGCCGCCACCAAGCACGCCATCCTCGGCCTCACCCGCGTCGCCGCGCTGGAGCTGGCCCACCGCCGCATCCGCGTCAACGCCATGTGCCCCGGCGCCATCGACACCGCGATGTCCAACCCGGCCCAGCTGGACCCGGAGGCGGACGCGGAGGAGACCGGCCGGGCGCTGGACGAGCTGTACCGCAAGCTCGTGCCGCTGGGGCGGATCGGGGCGCCGGAGGAGGTGGCGCGGCTCGCGCTGTTCCTGACGTCGGACGACTCCTCGTACATCACCGGACAGCCCTTCGTGATCGACGGCGGGTGGCTGGCAGGGGTCAGCATCATCTGACGGCTCATCAGCTATTGACCCTCCATGCGGCTGGTGCAACAGTCTTCGAAACTGACGGGGTGTCAGAAATCTTCAGAACCAGGGATGGTGAACCGCCTTGGAATTCGGGCTCTTTGTACAGGGATACGTGGGCAAACGCGCCGAGACCGACCCGCTGGCCGAGCACAAGGCGCTGATGGAGGAGACCGAGTACGTCATCCAGGCGGACAAGTCCGGCTTCAAGTACGCCTGGGCCTCCGAGCACCACTTCCTGGAGGAGTACTCGCACCTGTCGGCCAACGACGTGTTCCTGGGGTATCTGGCGCACGCGACGGACCGCATCCACCTCGGCTCCGGGATCTTCAACCCGCTCGCCCAGGTCAACCACCCCGTGAAGGTGGCCGAGAAGGTCGCCATGATGGACCACCTCAGCGAGGGGCGCTTCGAGTTCGGGTCCGGCCGCGGCGCGGGCTCGCACGAGATCCTCGGCTTCCTCCCCGGGATCACCGACATGAACTACACGAAGGAGATCTGGGAGGAGACGATCGCCGAGTTCCCCAAGATGTGGATGCAGGACGAGTACGTCGGCTTCCAGGGCAAGCACTGGCAGCTGCCACCGCGCAAGGTTCTGCCGAAGCCGTACGGGAAGTCGCACCCGGCGATGTGGTACGCGGCCGGTTCGCCGCCGTCGTACGCGATGGCCGCCCGCAAGGGGCTCGGCGTGCTCGGCTTCAGCATCCAGAAGGTCTCCGACATGGAGTGGGTGCTGGAGCAGTACAAGACGGCGGTCGTGAACGCCGAGCCGGTCGGGGAGTTCGTCAACGACAACGTGATGGTGACGACGACGGCGATCTGCGCGCCGACGCACGCGGAGGCGATAGAGATCGCGACCAACGGCGGGCTGCACTACCTGCCCTCGCTGGTGTTCCGGTACCACGACACCTTCCCGCGGCCCGAGGGCTTCCCCGTCTGGCCGGAGACGCTGCCGGAGTACACGCCGGAGTTCGTCGAACTGCTCGTCGAGGAAGAGCTGTTGATCTGCGGCGACCCGGACGAGGTGCTCACCCAGTGCAAGCGCTGGGAGCAGGCGGGGGCGGACCAGCTGAGCTTCGGGCTGCCGGTGGGGGTGCCGAAGGAGGAGACGCTCCAGACGATCCGGCTGATCGGGGAGCACGTGATTCCGAAGATCGACACGGATCCGGTGCATCGGACGACCCGGTTCCGGCAGGCTTCGTAGCTTCGTAGGGAGGTTCAGGTCAGATGCTCGACCACCTCGTCAAGGGTGCGACCGTCGTGGACGGCACGGGCGCACCCGCGTACACCGCCGACGTCGGCATCCGTGACGGCCGTATCGCCGTCATCGGGAAGGTCACCGAGGAGGCCCGGACGTCCGAGGACGCCTCCGGGCTGGTCCTCGCCCCCGGCTTCGTCGACCCGCACACCCATTACGACGCCCAGCTGTTCTGGGACCCGTACGCGACCCCGTCCCTGAACCACGGGGTGACGACGGTCGCCGCCGGCAACTGCGGTTTCACGCTCGCCCCGCTCAATCCCGCCCGCCCCGAGGATGCCGACTACACCCGCCGGATGATGTCCAAGGTCGAGGGCATGTCGCTGGTGGCGCTGGAGGAGGGGGCACCGTGGAGCTGGAGCTCCTTCGGGGAGTATCTGGACGCTCTCGACGGGCGGATCGCGGTCAACGCCGGGTTCATGGTGGGGCATTGCGCGCTGCGACGGTACGTGATGGGGCCGGACGCGGTCGGCGGTCAGCCCACGGACGACCAACTGGCCGAGATCGTACGGCTGTTGCACGAGGCGATGGACGCGGGCGCCTGGGGGTTCTCGACGACCCAGTCCCGTACGCACTCCGACGGCGACGGCCGGCCGGTCGCCTCCCGGCATGCGAAGCCCGCCGAACTGCTCACCCTCTCGCGGGCCGTCGGCGAGCACGAGGGCACGCAGATCGAGGCGATCGTCGCGGGGTGCCTGGACCAGTTCAGCGACGAGGAGATCGAGCTGTTCGCGGAGATGAGCGCGGCGGCCGGGCGGCCCCTGAACTGGAACGTGCTCACCATCGACGCCTCCGTGCCCGAGCGCGTGCCGCGGCAGCTGCTGGCGAGCGAGCAGGCGCGGAAGGCGGGCGGCCGGGTCGTCGCGCTGACCATGCCGATCCTCACGCCGATGAACATGTCCCTGGGCACGTTCTGCGCGCTGAACCTGATTCCCGGGTGGGGTCCGATCCTCGGTCTGCCGGTCCCGGAGCGGATCGCACGCCTGCGGGACCCGGCCGTGCGCGCGGAGATGCTGGAGCGGGCGGGCTCCAAGGAGGCGGGCGTCTTCCGGCGGCTCGCGAACTTCGGGCGGTACGTCATCGGCGACACGTACAGCGAGGCGAACGCCGGGCTGAGCGGGAGGGTCGTCGGGGACATCGCGAAGGAGCGCGGCCAGGACCCCTTCCACACCCTGGTCGAGATCTGCGCCGCCGACGACCTCCGCACGGTGCTGTGGCCGATGCCGACCGACAACGACCCCGCGTCCTGGGCGCTGCGGGCCGAGACCTGGCAGCACGAGGACGTGATGCTCGGTGGCTCCGACGCGGGCGCGCATCTGGACCGCATGTGCGGGGCGCCGTACACCACACGCTTCCTCGGCGACTGCCTGCGGCGCCGGAAGCTGGTCGGTCTGGAGCAGGCGGTGAAGATGCTGACCGACGACCCGGCCCGCTTGTTCGGACTGCGTGATCGGGGACGGGTGGCGGAGGGCTTCCATGCGGACCTGGTGCTCTTCGACCCGGAACGGATCGACGCGGGCACGGCCACCCTGGTGCACGACCTGCCGGGTGACAGCCCACGGCTGGACGCGAAGGCGATCGGGATACGGGCCGTGTGGGTCAACGGAGTCGAAGCGATCCGGGACGACGTGGTGAGCGGGGCGGTGCCGGGGAGGGTGCTGCGGTCGGGGAGGGATACGCGGACGGTGAGTACGAGGTGAGGGGGGCCGGGGGTGGGGCGGTGCCGGGGGTCCGGAGTTGGGCGGTGCTGCGGTCCGGGCGGGAGTCGAGCGCGGTCGCGCCGGGGAACCCGCTGTGGTGCGGGCGGGTCGCGATGGCGGTGAGTGTCAGGTGAGTGAAGTCGGCGACGGGCAGCGGCTGTTCGTCGGGGGTGAGTGGGTCGAGCCGGACGCCGGTCGTTACGCCGTCGTGGATCCGGCCACCGAGGAGACCATCGAGTGGGCTCCGGAGGCCTCGCGGGATCAGGTGCTCGCGGCTTGTGCCGCGGCCCGCGAGGCCTTCGGGCCGTGGTCGAGGACGGCGCCCGAGGAGCGCGCGGCGATCCTGGGGCGGGCGGCGGAGGTCATCGGCAGCCGTTTCGGGCCGTACGCGGAGCTGGCGCAGGCGGAGACGGGCGCCACGACGGGGACGGCCCGGGCGATGCAGGTCGGCGTCGGCATGGCCCGCTTCCGCCGGTACGCGCGCGTGGAGCCCGCCGAGTGGGCCATCCCTCCGCAGATCAACGAGGCCGGCCCGATGGGCAAGGCGGGTGTGATGGGCGCGCTGGCGATACGGCAGCCCGTCGGCGTCGTCACCTGCATCACCTCGTACAACAACCCGTGGGCGAACCCGGCCGGCAAGATCGCCCCCGCCCTCGCGATGGGCAACACGGTGGTCGTGAAGCCCGCCCCGCAGGACCCGCTGTCGGTCTACCGGATGGCGGAGGCGCTGGAGGCGGCGGGCGTGCCGCCGGGTGTCGTGAACGTGGTGTCCGGGCAGTCGGTGGCGGTCGGCGAGGCGGCGGTGGAGTCGGCCGACGTCGACATGGTGAGCTTCACCGGGTCCACGGCCGTGGGACAGCGCATCGGCGAGGTGTGCGGGCGTGCCATGAAACGGCAGTTGATGGAGCTGGGCGGGAAGGGCGCGGCAGTCGTCTTCGACGACGCGGACGTCGGCTCGGCGGTCGCCGGCATCGGCACGACCTTCTCCTTCTACAGCGGCCAGATCTGCACGGCACCGACGCGAGTGCTGGCGCAACGGGGCGTGTACGACCGACTCGTCGAGCAACTGGCCGGATACGCGGGCCGGTTGAAGGTGGGCGACCCACGGGACCCGGCGACGGTGGTGGGCCCGGTGATCTCCTCCGCCCACCGGGAGCGCGTGGAGTCGTACGTCGAACTGGGCCGCAAGGAAGGTGCGGTGGTGGTGACGGGCGGTGAACGGCCGCCGTACGACCGGGGGTTCTTCGTCGCCCCCACCCTCCTCGCCGACTGCACGAACGACATGCGCGTGACCCGGGAGGAGATCTTCGGCCCGGTGGTCGTGGTCGTCCCCTTCGACGAGGAGGACGAGGGCGTCGCCCTGGCCAACGACAGCGACTACGGGCTCATCGACTACGTCTGGTCGGGCGACGTGGCCAGGGCCTTCCGGGTGGCCCGGCGGCTGCGGGCGGGCGGCGTCGGCGTCAACACGGTCGGGCGGAACATGGAGGCGCCTTTCGGGGGGTTCAAGAAGAGCGGAGTGGGCCGGGACGTGGGGTCGTACGCGCTCCATGCGTACGGGGAGGTGCAGGCGATCGTCTGGCCGGGCTGAGCGGCGCCGAGAAGAACAATTCGCCAACTGCCTCTGGCGAAAGGTGACTTGGTCATAGAGTGCCTGCGCAAATCAATCTGAGACAGTTCCGGAGAACTCCCTTGAAGTACGCCAAGCGCCTCGCCCTGACCGCCACCGCCCTCGCCGCCGCGACCGCCTTCCTGGGCACGACCGCCGGCAACGCCGCCCCCGCGGACGCCGCGCCCAAGCCCGTGAAGGCTCCCGCCGCACTGAAGGTGCCCGACGGCAACAAACTGACCGCCGTGTACGCCGCCCGGGGCGTGCAGACCTACACCTGCACCGACGGCGCCTGGAAGCTCCTGGAGCCGGCCGCCACCCTCTCGGACAAGAGAGGTCGCACGGTCGCCCTGCACTCCCGCGGCCCGGTCTGGGTCTCCACGGTGGACGGCAGCGCGGTGAACGCCACGGCGATCGCCAACTCCCCGAAGACCGACGCCATCCCCGAACTCCTGCTCCAGGCCACCGCGACCCGGGGCGCGGGCGTCTTCGGGGGCGTCTCCTACATACAGCGCCTCAACACGGCGGGCGGCGTCGCCCCGACCACCGCCTGCACCGGCACGGACCAGACGAGCGTGGCGTACAGCGCGACGTACGCCTTCTACAAGCCGGCGAAGTGACGCACCCGGCTCTCCGACCGCCGGAGTGAGACCCTCGGCCCATGGAGACCGTGGTGCACGTCGACGGCGGTGAGCTCTGGGCGGACGACACGGGCGGGGAGGGGATCCCGGCGGTGCTGCCGCACCCCGGCGTCGCCGACTCCAGGGTCTGGGATCCCGTCTCCCCGGCGCTCGTCGACCGCTACCTGGGTCTCCTGGACCTCGTGCTTGCGGTCGAGCGCACTCCAAGTCCTAGAGTGACGACGCTTCCCGACCCCCCGCCCGCTACGGAGCACCGGTATGCGTTATCGAGTCCTCGGCAAGACCGGCATCGAGGTCAGCACCCACTGCCTCGGCACGATGATGTTCGGCGCCGCCGGAAACTCCGACCACGAGGATGGCGCGCGCGTCATCCACGCCGCGCTCGACGCGGGGATCAACTTCGTGGACACCGCCGACATGTACTCGAAGGGCGAGAGCGAGGAGATCGTCGGCAAGGCGCTCAAGGGCCGGCGCGACGACGTCGTACTCGCCACGAAGGTGCACTTCCCGTTGGGTGAGGGCCGTAACCGCAGCGGTAACTCCCGGCGCTGGATCGTCCGCGCGGTCGAGGACAGCCTGCGGCGCCTGGACACGGACTGGATCGACCTCTACCAGGTGCACCGCCCCGACCACACCACCGACATCGAGGAGACGCTGTCCGTCCTCACCGACCTGGTGCGGGCGGGCAAGATCCGGACGTTCGGCTGCTCCACGTTCCCGGCCGAGGACCTGGTCGAGGCCCACCATGTGGCGGAGCGGCGCGGGCTGATGCGGATGCGCACCGAGCAGCCGCCGTACTCCCTCCTCGCCCGCGGCATCGAACGCGCCGTACTGCCCACCGCCGAGCGCCTGGGCATGGGAGTGCTGACCTGGTCCCCGCTGGCCTCGGGCTTCCTCTCCGGCGCCTACCGCGAGGGCCGCCCGGTCGACCTCACCACCGGCCGCGCGAAACTCACCCCGCACCGCTTCGACCCGGCGGCCCCCGGAAACCCGGCGAAGTACGCGGCGGTGGAACAACTCGTCGCACTGGCGGACGACTTGGGCTGCACGCTCCCCGAACTGGCCGTCGCCTTCCCGCTGGTGCACCCGGCCGTCACCTCGGTGATCATCGGCCCGCGCACCATGGACCAGCTCACCTCCCTGCTGGCCGGGGCGGACCTCGTGCTCGACGACGGCGCACTCGACCGCGTCGACGAGATCGTGCCGCCGGGGACCGACCTGTACCGGGCCGACGGGGTCTGGCAGCCGCGGTCCCTCACGGAGCCGGCGCTGCGCAGGCGGCCGACGGCGGAGCGGGCGGCGGCGGGCTGACCGGCTAACGGGATCCCTGGGCGTCGAGATCCACCCGCACCGTCAGCAGCGCCGCGCCTATCGCCCGTACCGCCACGCTGTTCACGGAGCGCAGGGCGCGCAGGCGGGCGATCGGGTCGTCGTCGGGGAGGAGGTGCGCGGTGCCGGTGTGCCAGCGGCCGCGGATGCGCACCCGGACCCGGGGATCGGCCTTGATGTTCCGGATGTACTGAGCACGCTCACCGAACTCCGACACCAGCCAGAACGAGTCGCCCACCCGGCGCCCGCCGACCGGCGTCCTGCGGGGCAGACCCGAGGTGCGGCCGGTCGTCTCCAGCAGGGTTTGCAGCGGGAGGCGGCGCATGAGGGGGTTGAGGCGGCGCTGGAAGGCCGTGGCGCGGAGGTACTTGGCCTCCGAGTGGGCGGGGCGAGACATGGTTTGTGGGACTCCTGTCCGGTGCGCGTGACGGTGTTCTTCAATGACTCTCACGTTCCCCGACGAGAGACGGTGCGTCCATGCGTGTGGTGACCTGGAACCTGTGGTGGCGGTTCGGGCCGTGGCGGGAGCGGCAGAAGGCGATCCTCGCCGTGCTGCGGGACCTGCGGCCGGATGTCGTGGGGCTGCAGGAGGTGTGGGCCGCCGACGGCGAGAACCTCGCCGAGTGGCTGGCCGGGGAGCTGGGGCTGCACTGGGCGTGGGCCGCCTCGCCCGGCTCCGAGCGCTGGCAGCGGCGGATCGGGGAGCCGGGGGTGGAGGTCGGCAACGCCGTGCTGAGCCGCTGGCCGGTGGCCGACCGGGCGGTGCTGCGGCTGCCGGCGCCCGGGCACCTCGACGACGGCCGCCTCGCCTTCCACACCCGGCTGGCCGCACCGTCGTACGAGATCCCCTTCTTCACCACCCACCTCACCTCCGCCCCCGACGCCTCGGCGGTCCGCTGCCGACAGGTCACCGCGCTGGCCGAGTTCGTCGCCGCCCACCGCTCCGGAACCGAGTTCCCTCCCGTCGTCACCGGCGACTTCAACGCCTGGCCCGACTCCGACGAGGTCCGCCTCTTCGGCGGCCTCAGGACCGCGCCGGCCGTGCCCGGCCAGATCTTCCTCGACGCCTGGGAGTACGCCGGTCCGGCCGCCCCCTCAGCCACCTGGGACCCGGCGAACCCGCACGTCCGGGTGGCCCCGCCGTCCCGCATCGACTACGTCCACGTGGGCCCGCCGGGGCCGAGCGGTCTCGGTCACGTCCGGAGCGTACGGCGGGCGGGGGCCGAGCCGGTGGACGGGGTGTGGCCGTCGGACCACGCGGCGGTGGTGGCGGACCTGGCGGGCGGAGAAGGGGACGGGGGCGGGTGAGATCGTGTCGACCGCACCGCCCTCCCACTCGTACGCTGCGCGCATGGAGTTGGGGACTCTCGCCGTTGCGGCCGTCGGAGCGGTCTTCGGTGTCGGGACGACGCTCGTCACCGACCTCGTGCGGTCGCGCAGGGAGCAGGACCGGTACTGGAACGAGACCAAGCGGGTCGTGTACGCGCGCTTCCTGGCGTCCGTGGTGCAGACGCACAGCCGCATGAGCGGCGCGGCATTCCGGGGACAGCAGGACGACGTCCGCCGGAACGGCGTCCACGACGCCTTCCACACCGATCCCCACGACAGCAACACCAGAGCCCTGCTGCGTGAGTTGGCCATCGTCTCGCCGGATCACGTCTACGAGGCGGCTCAGCCGGTCTTTCAGCAGCTCCTGATCATTCGGGAACTCCTCGCGGAGCACTCCCTCAGCCCGGAATCGGCGGAGTACGACGAGGTGAGGCAGCCTTTCTTCCGGGACATGGAAACCCTGCAGAAGACCATGCGGGACGACCTCCAGCCGAAGACGGTCCGCCGGTCGCGGGGATGACGCGCCACGGTCACGTGCCGCCGCCAACCTGGTCAGAGATACTGCCCGTGGTCCGCGCCCTTCACCGACTCCGGCCACACCTTGACCGCCACGACGTTGGCGAAATTGACCAACGCGACCCCGCTCGCGGTGTCTTCGGAGTCGGTCAGCTGAAACCGCAACGTGCGTCCTTGCTCAAGCGCCTCGCGCAACGCGCTCTCGGCCGACTCCAGCGACTCGAAGTCGCGGCTCTTGACGGCCAGAGCCTCTCCACCGGCGGGCAGGAACCAGATGTGCAGCTCCGGGTTCTGCGGCATACGGTCGCTCCTCCAGTTCGGCATGTGGCGTGCGGGAAAGTCGGGATGGTCCAGGTAGGGGAGTGCGAGGTCGAGCAGGTCGGCGCACGGCCAGGGCTCACCGTCGAACTGGCAGTCGTCCCGGTCGTCCCAGGGCCGCTCCGGGTCGCCTGCGGCCGGACTGAGCGCATGGCGGCTGAGTACCCGTCGCTTGGCCTCGACCTCGCGCAGGACGCGGACGGGGTCGTGCAGGGCGACGTGCCGAGCGACGACGGCGTCCTCGTCCAGACGAGCACGCAGGAAGCCCACGAGGTCGCTGTCCATGAGGGCATTCTCGACGAACACCCCAGCATCGGCACGGGCTTTACGACGGCTGCCCGCCTTCGCACCAGTGACCAGTCGCGCGCTTCAAGCTCCGCGCGGGGGAACAGGCGAGCCGTTACCCAACCCCCTCCACAGGCCGCGCCGTGGTCAGGCCCGTCGTGACCAGGGTCAGCCAGCGGGTGCGGGATGCCGGGGGCTGGTCGGTCGGGGCCGTGGAGAAGAGTAGGTAGATGTCGTCGACCGTGACGTCGGGATGGATGTCGCCGGCGGTCTGACCCGCGTGGATGAGGGCCGTTACGGCTGCCCCGGCGCGCTCCTCGTCCGTGCGGTCGCCCGGTTCCGCCCCCAGGGTCTGCGCGGCGGCCTTGACGGCGCGGTCGGTCACCGACGCCTCGATCACGCGGCTGAGGAACGCGATCAGCTCGTCCCGTGCGCGAGCGCCGGCCGTGACTCGCGCGAGCGTCGCCTCCGCGTCGTCGGCCACCCGCGTGACGTACTCGGCGACGACCGCCGCGACCAGGTCCGTCTTCGTGGGGAAGTGCCGGTACAGCGTGCCGACCGCCACCCCCGCGGCGGCGGCGATCTCGTCCATCCCCGCCTCTGGCCCATGCGTGGTGATCAGCTCGCCGGCCGCGGCGAGGATCTTCTTCCGGTTGCGGACCGCGTCGGCGCGCGGCGCCCTGGCCTGGGGCACGGAGTCAGCCTCCTTCTCGACTTGCAACAACATGAACCAGGGTTCATGATAGGTAGAGATAGTGAACCGAAGTTCATCTTACTTGTAGAGGAACCCATCATGCCCGCCATGCCCGCCCAGACCGCCCCGCCCGCCAAGACCGCCCTCGTCACCGGCGCCTCCTCCGGCATCGGTGAAGCCACCGCCCTCAAGCTCCAGCAGCTCGGCTACACCGTCTACGCCGCCGCCCGCCGCACCGACCGCCTCCAGCAGCTCGCCGAGCACGGCATCCGTCCGCTGGCCATGGACGTCACCGACGACACCTCCATGCAGGCCGGCATCGAGAGGATCACCGCCGAGACCGGCCGTATCGACGCGCTCGTCAACAACGCCGGCTACGGCTCCTACGGCGCCGTCGAGGACGTACCGCTGGACGAGGCCCGCTACCAGTTCGAGGTCAACGTCTTCGGCGCGATCCGCCTGGCCCAACTGGTCCTGCCCCACATGCGCGCCCAGCGCTCCGGCACGATCGTCAACATCACCTCCATGGGCGGCAAGATCCACACTCCGCTCGGCGGCTGGTACCACGGCACCAAGTTCGCCCTCGAAGCCCTCAGCGACTGCCTGCGCCTGGAGGTCCAGCCGTTCGGCATCGACGTCGTCGTCATCGAGCCCGGAGGCATCGCCACCGAATGGGGCGCCATCGCCGCCGACAAGCTGGAGAAGTCCTCCGCCGACGGCGCCTACGCCGCCCAGGCCGGCGCCGTCGCCGCCTCGCTGCGCTCCGAGGCCAACGCCAGGCGCAACTCCCCGCCCTCCGTCATCGCCGACGCGATCGGCAAGGCCGTCACCGCCCGCCGCCCCAGGACCCGCTACGCCAAGGGCTTCGGCGCCCGCCCCCTCATCGCCCTGCGCCGCATCCTGCCCGACCGTGCCTTCGACACGGTCATCTCCCGCGCTGTCGGCGTCCCGCGCTGACGGACGCCGCATCCGAGCCCCCTTCAGCAACGCCCCCTGCCGGACCCCTCACTCGATCCAACGGGCCGCGGCCTCATACGTGTTGGCCGGCGTGCTGTTGAACGCGATCGCCGCGTCGGGTGCGTGCCGCCGGACCAGGTTCACCACCTGCTCCAGGAGCTCGGCCTGATCGTCCGAGTGCCGCAGGCCGCCGCCGATGACGACGCACTCCCACGGACGGGACCGCAGCGCGTCCCCGACGATCGCTGCCACGTCGTCGCCTCCGTCAAGGCCGAACAGGCAGGTCGCGACGCCCACGCCATGTTCGGCGAACTTGGCCAGACCCTCCTCGATCCCCTTGGCCACGGGCTCGGGATCCCACGGCCCGGGCACCCGGTACGGGTCGAGCCCGATGACGAGGACACGGGGAGGAGGAGTGGCGGAGTCCATGCTTGGACGATAGGCGTCTCACCCCCCGCGGTCAGCGACCCAGGAAGATCGGGTTCGTGAACGCCGCCATCGCCCCCGGCAGCGGACCCAGCGCCGTCTCATGGCGCACCTCCGCCCGCACATACGCCGCGTACGCCGCCGTCGTCCGCCACTCCACCACCCCCGCCCCCGACACCGGCAGCACATCGCTCGTCAGCAGCACACCCTGGTCCGTGACGAGACGGGCCGTGCAGCGCGGGGCGCCCGTCACCTCCAGGCGGACCGTCACCTCGCCGTCGCCGGGCGCCTCCAACCGCCCGCCGATTCCCGCGAGTTCGCCCCGCCCACCGGTCGCCGTAAAGACCAGGCTCACGTACTTCGACTCCGCGATGTACGAGCGGCCCGCCCGGATAGCCTCCTGGATCGCCTCCCGGGTCAAGTCGTCGGCCAGGACGACCGTTTGGGGGAGGCCCACGACGTCCGGGTCGCGGTGCGCGTCGCTGTTCCCCATCGCCGGAAGCCACCTTCGGTTGTCCCGGACCGCCGCCACCAGCGTGTTGTCCCACTCCGCCAGCGTCACCTCGTCGTCCGGCGTCCACGGCCCGTTCCACACCTCCACCGCGTCAGCCTCCCCGAACCCGAACTTCCAGCCGCAGCCGATACAGGTGGCGTGCGGATGCGCGGGGACCACCAGGCCACCCGCGCGGTGGATCTGACGGGCGTACTCGCCGAAGCGGTCGTCCCTGGCCCGGTACCGCCAGTCCACGAAGGTCCCGGGGTCCGTACCCAGGGCCACCACATGGCCGTTCCTCGTCGTCACCTCCTCACCCAGCAGGATCAGCAGGTCCTCGCCCGCCTCCGTGGCCCAATGGGGGTGGGACGCATGCGTGTTGTGGTCCGACGTGTTGATGAAGTCCAGGCCCGCCGCACGCGCCAGAGCCGCGATCTCCGCCGGGGTGCGGCGGCCGTCCGAGTACCAGGAGTGGAGGTGGCAGTCGCCCCGGTACCAGGCCCGGCCCCGCCCCTTCGCCCGCGACGGCGGGTACGTCGGTGTCGGCGTCCCGCCGGGCTCCCCGTACGTCAGCGTGATCGTGAGCTCGTACGACAGTCCCCGCGGCGCCACCGTGTACGGGCCCAGCGCCACATGCCACGTGCCCTCCCGCACCGGGCCCGGCACATACCCCGGCGTCGCGTCGTCCGCCCGCACGAAGAACTCCGTGCGGGCGCCGCCCGACCAGCCGCGGAAACCCCGGCCGCCCAGGTCCGTGCCGCGTTCGTCGAAGACGCCGATGTCCAGGGCGTTGCCCTGGGTGCCGACCGGGACCGACGGCCTGTCGTAGGTGTAGGCGACCCTGATCTCCCGTACGCCGGACGGGACTTCGACCGGTACGTACACGTAGTCCGGGGACCCCGGCGGCAGAGTGCCACGTACCGTCCGCGTCTCCTGCCCCTGCCCCTGCCCGTCCGCCGCCGCGAAGCTCATGCTTCCCAACGTAGGCCGCCACACCCCCTGATGCTTGGTGTGAATGCGATGCCGACCGGTCGGTATGGACATATCCACCCCGGGCCGGTACAGATGGGACATGCGAATCGCCGTCACGATCTTCCTCACCGACGAGACCATCGCCCCCGTCCGGCTCGCCCGTGAGCTGGAGGCGCGGGGGTTCGCCGGGCTCTACCTCCCCGAGCACACGCACATCCCGGTGGAGCGGACCACCCCGTACCCCGCGGGCGGTGAACTGCCGCCCGAGTACGGCCGTACCCTCGACCCCTTCGTCGCGCTCGGCCAGGCCGCCGCCGTCACCGAGCGGCTCGGCCTCGGCACCGGCATCACGCTCGTCGCCCAGCACGACCCGATCGGCCTCGCCAAGCAGATCGCGACCCTGGACCACCTCAGCGGCGGCCGCTTCACCCTCGGCCTCGGCTTCGGCTGGAACGTGGAGGAAGCCGCCGATCACGGGGTGGAGTGGCGTACCAGGCGGGAGCTGGTGCGGGACCGGATGGCTCTCATGCGGGCGCTGTGGAGCGAGGAACCGACCGCGTACGAGGGGGAGTTCGGGAGTGTGCGGGCCTCCTCCGCGTATCCCAAGCCCGCGCAGAAGCCGCGCGGACCGGTGGTCGGGCCGCGCACGCTCGTCGGCGGGGCCGCCGGGCCCAAGCTCTTCGCCCACATCACCGAGTACGCGGACGGCTGGATGCCGATCGGCGGGCGGGGCCTCACGGAGTCCCTGCCGCTGCTGCGCGCCGCCTGGGCCGACGCGGGGCGGGACCCGGCGGCGCTGCAGATCGTCCCGTACGCCGTCTTCCCGACCCCCGGCAAGCTCGCGCACTACGCCGACCTGGGCATCGAGGAGGTCGTGGTCCAACTGCCCCCGGCGGGGGAGGCGGAGGTGCTGCGGGTACTCGACGAGTACGCCGCCTTCCAGTGACACCGTGTAACGAACGACGTTCCGGCGGATGAGGCAGCACCTCTTTGTCCTGATCAAGCCGAACGTATGCTCAAAGAATGACGACTTCCGCGACCTCCGGAACCGGCTCCTCCGACGGCCCCCGTGGCACCGGCCCCACCGAGAACTCCATGCGTCGCGCCCTCAAACGCGCCCGTGACGGCGTCGCCCTCGACGTCTCCGAGGCCGCTGTCCTCCTCCAGGCCCGCGGCGAGGCCCTCACCGACCTCGCCGCGTCGGCCGCCCGGGTACGCGACGCCGGCCTCGACCAGTCCGGCCGCCCCGGCGTCATCACGTACTCGAAGAGCGTCTTCATCCCCCTCACCCGGCTGTGCCGGGACAAGTGCCACTACTGCACCTTCGTCACCGTCCCCGGCAAGCTCCGCCGCGCCGGCCACGGGATGTTCATGTCCCCGGACGAGGTCCTCGACATCGCCCGCAAGGGCGCGGCCCTCGGCTGCAAGGAAGCCCTCATCACCCTCGGCGACAAGCCGGAGGATCGCTGGCCGGAGGCGCGGGAGTGGCTCGACGCGCATGGTTACGACGACACGATCGCGTACGTACGCGCCATCTCCATCCGGATCCTGGAGGAGACGGGCCTGCTGCCCCACCTCAATCCCGGCGTCATGTCCTGGACCGACTTCCAGCGGCTCAAGCCCGTCGCCCCGTCCATGGGCATGATGCTGGAGACCACGGCCACCCGCCTCTGGTCCGAGCCCGGCGGCCCCCACTACGGCTCCCCGGACAAGGAGCCCGCCGTCCGCCTGCGCGTCCTCGAAGACGCCGGCCGCTCCTCCGTCCCCTTCACCTCCGGCCTCCTCATAGGCATCGGCGAGACGTACGAGGAGCGCGCCGAGTCGCTCTTCGCGCTCCGCAAGATCTCCCGGGCCTACCACGGCATCCAGGAACTGATCATCCAGAACTTCCGCGCCAAGCCGGACACGGCGATGCGCGGCATGCCGGACGCCGAACTGGACGAACTGGTGGCCGCCGTGGCCGTCGCCCGGCACATCATGGGCCCCGCCGCCAACATCCAGGCGCCGCCCAACCTCGTCGCCGGCGAGTACGAGCGGCTGATCGGCGCGGGCATCGACGACTGGGGCGGGGTCTCCCCGCTGACCATCGACCACGTCAACCCCGAGCGCCCCTGGCCGCAGATCGAGGAGCTCACCGAGCGCTCCGCGGCGGCCGGGTTCGAGCTGCGGGAACGTCTCTGCGTGTACCCGGAGTTCGTACAGCGCGGCGAGCCCTGGCTGGACCCGCGGCTGCGTCCGCACGTACGGGCGCTGGCGGACGAGGAGACCGGCCTCGCGCGGCCCGACGCCACGGTCGAGGGGCATCCCTGGCAGGAGCCTGACGAGGTCTTCGTCGCCTCCGGGCGCACGGACCTGCACTCCTCCATCGACACCGAGGGCCGTACGTCCGACCGGCGCGACGACTTCGACGAGGTGTACGGCGACTGGGCCGAGCTGCGCGAGGCGGCGGCGCCCGGCATGGTGCCCGAGCGCATCGACACGGACGTACGCGAGGCCCTGCGCACCGCCGCCGACGACCCGACGAAGCTCACCGACGCCGAGGCCCTCGCCCTCCTGCACGCGGACGGCCCCGCGCTGGACGCGCTGACCCGGATCGCCGACGACGTGCGCAGGGCGGCCGTCGGCGACGACGTGACGTACATCGTCACCCGGAACATCAACTTCACCAACGTCTGCTACACCGGCTGCCGCTTCTGCGCCTTCGCCCAGCGCCGCACCGACGCGGACGCCTACACGCTCTCCCTCGACCAGGTGGCGGACCGCGCCCAGCAGGCGTGGGACGTGGGCGCGGTCGAGGTGTGCATGCAGGGCGGGATCCATCCCGACCTGCCCGGGACGGCGTACTTCGACATCGCGAAGGCGGTGAAGGAGAAGGTCCCCGGCATGCATGTGCACGCCTTCTCCCCGATGGAGGTCGTCAACGGCGCGACCCGCACCGGCCTGTCGATCCGGGAGTGGCTGATCGCCGCCAAGGAGGCCGGCCTGGACTCCGTTCCCGGTACCGCCGCCGAGATCCTCGACGACGAGGTCCGCTGGGTCCTCACCAAGGGCAAGCTGCCGACGGCCACCTGGATCGAGGTGATCACCACGGCACACGAGGTCGGCATCCCGTCCACCTCGACGATGATGTACGGCCATGTCGACCAGCCCCGGCACTGGCTGGGGCACCTGCGCACCCTGGCCCGCATCCAGCAGCGGACGGGCGGCATCACCGAGTTCGTGACGCTCCCCTTCATCCACACCAACGCCCCGGTCTACCTGGCCGGCATCGCCCGCCCCGGCCCCTCCATGCGGGACAACCGCGCGGTGACGGCGATGGCCCGCCTCCTCCTCCACCCGCACATCCCCAACATCCAGACCAGCTGGGTCAAGCTCGGCACGGAGGGCGCGGCGGAGATGCTCCGCTCCGGCGCGAACGACCTCGGCGGGACCCTGATGGAGGAGACGATCTCCCGGATGGCGGGCTCCTCCTACGGCTCGTACAAGTCGGTCAAGGACCTGATCGCGGTGGCGGACGCCGCCGGCCGGCCGGCCCGCCCCCGCACCACTCTGTACGGCGAGGTCCCGGAGGAACGGCAGCGGGCGGCGCAGGCCTCGGACGGGCATCTGCCGGAGCTTCTGCCTGTGCTGGAGTGAGTACGATGATCGGACCCCCGTCCGTCGGGGATCCTTAGCTGAGGAGTTACGTGCCGTGCCAGCCCCGAAGGTCTGGGTGACCGGTCTCACGGTGGGAGCGATCGCCGCTGTCGCCGTCCTGGCCGTGCAGGCCGACAAGGGAACGAAGCCGCACGCGGTCGCGGCCGCGCCGAGCGCGTCGGCGTCCCCGCACGCGACGCCGACGAAGCCGAAGGCACCCGCCGCGGTGCCGGACGGCTCCGGCACCGGCCGCCGTATCGTCTACTCGCTCGGGCAGAAGACGGTCTGGCTGGTCGACGCGAGCGACGCCGCCCGGCGCACCTTCGCGGTGTGGCCGGGGACGGTGAGCCCGGCCGCGGGCACGTACACGGTGGGCACCCGCACCGAGGGCCCCATCACCGGCTCGGACGGGGTGAAGGTCGAGCACATCGTCTACTTCTCCACCGCGTCCGGCGTCAACATCGCCTTCTCCAACGCGGTCGACGGCTCCTCACCGCCGCCCGCCTCCGGCACCCGTACCGGCGGCATCCGCATGAAGACGGCGGACGGCTCGGCCCTGTGGACGTTCGGGACGGCGGGCACGAAGGTCGCGGTGGTGAAGTGATGGACCGCGAACGCGCCCTCGCGACCGAACTCGCCGAATGGGCCTCGGAGCGCATCCGCCGCCCGCGCGCCACCGACGAGGTGCGGGAGAAGGCCACGCCCGCCGACATCGTCACGGACACGGACGAGGCCGTGGAGTCGTACGTACGGGAGGTGCTGCGGCGCGAGTTCCCGGAGTACGGCATCGAGGGCGAGGAGTACGGCGTCCACGAGGGCGCGGCCGGCGCCCCGCACTGGGTGATCGACCCGGTGGACGGTACGACGAACTACGCACACGGCATCGGCTGGTGCTCGTTCTCACTGGGCCTGGCGACTGGCGAGGGCAAGCCCCTGCTGGGCGTGGTGGCCGACCCGTGGCGCGGGGAGATCTTCAGCGCGGTCAAGGGCGGCGGCGCACACCTCGACGGCCGCCCGATCCACGCGGCGGCCCATTCCACCCTCACCGGCCACGCGTTCCTGACCGAGTGGGCCGCCCACGCCCACTGGCCCGGCATGGACGACCTGCTGCGCGAACTCGCCGCCCGCCACTGCACGGTACGGATCATGGGCTCCACGGCCCTGTCCCTGGTCCAGGTCGCGGCGGGGCGGGCGACGGCCGCGGCGATCGGCGAGTTCCACCCGGTGGACGCGCTGCCGCCGCTGCTGATCGCGACGGAGGCGGGAGCGGTGGCGATCCCCGAACTCCCGCCGTACGACACGCCGTTGCTGCTGGCCGCACCAGGTGTGGCGGAGGAAGCGACGGCCCTGTGGCGAAAGACGGTCCTGCGCTAGTCGCTCGCTTCCGATTCCGACTCGTCCCGCCCGAACGGCAGTTGCACCACCAGCAGCGAGACCCCGGCGAACACGAACACCCGCAACGCGGCGTCCAGCCCGTTCCAGGTCTTCGACTGCCACATCGAGAACCACTCCCCGCCGATCGCGAGGAACCCGGCGCCGAAGAGCAGCAGAAGCATCAGCAGCCCGTACGTCGAGACACTGCGGGCACGCGCGAGGTCACGCCGGATCCACAGCCAGGTGCCGTAGATCAGCACGAGCGCGGCGAGGGTCTCCCAGACGATGATGGCGACGTAAGCCGTGTTCTGCACACCGGTGTTGGTGATGGCCCGCCACATCAGGTCGTCGTCCTTGAACGTGGTGTCCATGGCCAGGACGTGCTGCACGAACGCCTGGTTGGTACCGAAGTCGGTGATGTTCCCGAAGGCTACGAGGGCGATGTAGAGCGCGACGCTCGCGGTGAGGAGGGTGGCGGTGAGATACGGCGCGCTGCGTGGGGGTGTTGTGGCCATGGCGATCATTCTTCCTGCTGTGGGCACGCTGTGCCGTACGCATTGAGCCAGAATGACGAGGAGTTGCCGGGACGAGGGGGCGGAAACGCATGGGGCAGGCGGAGCCGGACGGACAGGACGCTCGCGCCGACTTCGTGGGGCGAGAGGCCGAACTGGCCGCGTTCCGGCGGAACTTCGAGCTCGCGCCCGGACAGCGCGGCCGCCGCCTGCGCTTCCATGTGCACGGCAACTCCGGCGTCGGAAAGACCTTCCTCGTCGGCGAGTTGACCCGCCTCGCGCGCGAACGCGGGGCGCTGACGGCGTACGTCGACGAGGACGCCGGCAGCGTGCCGGACGCGCTGGAGATGATCTGCCGTCAGTTCGCGGGCCAGGGGCGCCGGTTGAAGGGGCTGGAGCGGCGGCTCGGCGTGTACCGGGAGCGGCGGCGCGAGGCCGAGGCGGCCGCCCTCGCCACGCTCACGCCCGAGCCGGAGGCGGCGTCGGCCGGCAGCAGGACCCTGGTGAACCTCGGGATCGGGGCGCTGGGCACCGCCGTGCCGGGCGCCGCCTTCGCCGCCCAGGCGCTGCCCGCGGACCGGCTCGCCCAGGGCGCGGACCGGTTGCGGGCCGGTCTCGGCGCCCGCTTCCGGGGCACCGACGACCTCGACCTCGTACGCACTCCGGAGAAGGTCCTCACCCCGGTCCTGCTCGGCGAACTGCGGGCCGCCGCCTCCGCCGTACCGGGGATCGTCCTGTTCTTCGACGTGTACGAGCGCACGGGCGCCTTCCTCGATCCCTGGCTGCACGACCTGCTCCGCAAGCCGGAGAAGCACGGCCCGCTGCCCGACTCCGTCCTCGTGGTCACCGCCGGTCAGCATCCCCTGCACGCCACCCGCTGGAGCGGCTCGGACGTCGTCGCGGATCTGCCGCTCGCGCCGTTCACCGAGGCCGAGACGCGCCGGCTGCTCGCCGGGCGGGGAGTGGTGGCCGAGCCGGTCGTCAGCGAGGTGCTGCGCCTCACCGGCGGCCTGCCCGTGCTCGTGTCGACGCTCGCGCAGGACGGCCCGGGGGACCCGGGGGAGGTGGGCGATCCGAGCGCGGACGCCGTGGACCGGTTCCTGGGCTCCGAACCCCCCGTCCGCCGTGACGTCGCCGGGCTCTGCGCGCTGCCCCGCTGGCTGGACGCGGACGTGTTCCGGGTGCTGGTCGACCTCCCGGACGGTGAACTCGACGCCCAGTACGCGTGGTTGACGAGCCTGCCGTTTGTCGGCGAGCGCGGGCCGCGGGTGCAGTACCACGACGTCGTACGGGCCCTGCTGCTGCGCTATGAGCGCCGCCACCACCCCCGCCGCTGGCCCGAGCGGCACCGGCGGCTGGCGGCCGCGTTCGGCGAGTGGCGCGCCGACGCCGAGGCCGGGCTGCCCGACGACGAGCTGTGGCAGGACGAGGAGTGGCGGGCGCTGCGCCTGGAGGAGACGTACCACCTGCTGTGCGCCCGTCCGCCGGCCGCCCTCGCGGACGCGCTGCGGCTGTTCGTGGAGGCCTGCCGGCAGGACGAGGTCGTCGGGCGGCGCTGGGCCCGGATGCTGGAGGACGCCGGGACCGCCGCCGACCACCAGGTCCTGCGCGAGCTGGGCCGGGAACTGGGCACGGCCCTCGCGGACGAGGAGACCGGGGCCCTGCGGGCCATGGACCTGCTGCTGGCCCGCCCCGGACTCGACAACACGGGCCGCGCGGCCGCCCACGCCCTGCGCGGCCGCGAGCTGCGCCACACCGGGGAGTACGCCCGCGCCCTGGAGGAGTACGACCACGCCGTCGAGCTCGATCCCGGGCTCGCCCAGGCGCACTACGGCCGTGGCTTCACCCTCCAGCTGATGGACGACTTCACCGCCTCCCTGGCCGCCCTCGACCGGGCCGACGAACTGGCCCCCGGCACCGGCTGGATCCTCGCCGCCCGCGCCGAGACCCACCGGCTGGCCGGCCACTACGAGGAGGCCGTCGCCGACTTCGGGCGCGCCGTCGCCATCGACCCGACCGACGCCGTCTCGCTGACCGGACGGGCCGTGGCACGGCACGTGCTCGGGCGGTACGACGAGGCGCTCGCCGACTTCAACCGCTCGCTGAGCATCGACGACGACCTGTGGACGCGGGTGCGCAGGGCCCGACTGCTGCGCAGCCGCGGGGAGTTGGAGCAGGCGTTCGCCGAGTTCGACCTGGCGGTCTCGCGGGCGCCCGACGCGGCCTGGATCGCCTCGGAGCGCGGCGACAACTACCGCCTGGCCGGCCGCCACGAGGACGCCGTCGCCGAACTCGGCCGCGCGCTCGCCCTCACACCCGACTACCCCTCCGCCCTGGCCAGCCGCGGCGCCTCCCTGTACGCCCTGGGCCGCGACGCGGAGGCACTGGCCGACCTGGACCGCGCGGTCGAGCTGAAGCCCGGCTACGGCTGGGCGCTGGTGATGCGGTCCCGGGTCAGGGAGCAGCTGGGCGACCGGACAGGGCAGCTCCAGGACCTGGAACGGGCGGACGCGGCGGATCCGGACACCATCTGGATCCTGCGGGAGCTCAGCAGCGCCTACCGGTACGACGGCCGTCACGAGGAAGCCCTGCGGTGTGTGAACCGCGCCCTGGAGCTGGATCCGGACGACGGGTGGGCGTACGGTCTGCGCGCCCGGGTCGGTCTTGCGACCGGGCGTGACGAGCAGGCGCTGGCCGACCTGGACCGGTGCCTGGAGACGGAGCCGGACTGGGCCCGCCGCAAGGCCGTGGAGCTGCTGATCCTCTGCGAGCGCTGGGACGAGGCGGCCGAGCGGCTGGCCGGCCCGGGGACCGAGCACCTCGACGACCTGCGCCTCGAAGTGCACCGGCACCACGGCCGATGGGACGAGGCCCGGCGCATCGCCGAGCGGCTGACCGGGATGGACCCGCTCACCGGGACGTTCGAGCTGGCCCTGACCGTGAGCCGGTCCGAGGGACTCACGGCCGCCGCACCGCACTGGCGTGAGCTGGCCCGGCACACGCGTGAGGACGGACGGCTGGGGGCTGCGGAGCGCGCACAGGGGCGCTGCTTCATCGGCTGCGCCCTCGCCGACTGGGCCGAAGCGGACGCGGGACTGGCCGAGGTGTTCGCTGCCGACCTGGGGTGGGACGGGCTGCTGAACCTGAGCGCCATCCTCACCGACCTGCTCCACAGCCCCGGCGCCGACACCACCGCCATCGCCGTACGCCTGGAGACCGTGACCCGGGCCCGGGATGCGCTGAAGGCGCGTTATGCGGACCCCGCCTGATCCTTCGCCCCTTAAACCCACCGTTCCCGTTCGATTACAGTGCTGAGCTGTCGTGCGTCACTCGGTGCCATTGGGGAGGTCTTGGTGAGTGTGGCAACCGGGGCCGTCTGGGGCCGGGTGGAGCAGCAGGATTTTCGGAGTCGGGTGCGCGGGACCCTGCTCGGGGCCGCCGTCGGGGACGCGCTCGGGGCGCCCGTCGACGGGATGGACCTGGAAGGGATCCGGGAGGCCTACGGCGCGGAGGGGCTCGTCGACCTCGGCGTGGCGTACGGGCGGCGCGGCGCCGTCACGCACCTCACGCAGCTGACCCTGTTCACCGTCGACGGGCTGATACGGGCCCAGGTACGGCGGGACACCGGCGCCTGGCATCCGCCCACCGATCTGCACCGGGCCTATCTGCGCTGGGCGGCCACCCAGCACGACTGGGGGCCCGACGAGCGCCGCAAGGACGACGGCTGGCTCGCGCGCGAGGAGTGGCTGTACGCCCGCCGGGATCCCGCCCGCTCCCTGCTGCTCGGGCTCGGCGACGAGACCATGGGGACGCTCGACGTGCCCAAGAACGCCGGCGAGGTCGGCCCCGAGGCGACGGCCCGTTCCGCGCCCTTCGGGCTGCTGGTGGGGTGGGAGCCGCAGCTCGTCGTGCAGTTGGCCGTGGAGTGCGCGGCGCAGACCCACGGGCATCCGATGGCCTACCTCGCGGCCGGCGCGTACGCCGTGATCGTGCACGGGCTGGCGCGCGGCGAGACCCTCGACGGGGCCGTCCAGCGGGCGCTGGCGCTGCTCGCCGCGCGCCCCGGGCACCAGTCGGTGTCGGACGCGCTGCAGCACGCGCTGGGCGCCGTACGGCAGGGGATGCCCACACCGCTGCGGGTCGCCGAGCTCGCCGGGGACGGTACGGCGGAGGGTGTGCTGGCGGCGGCCGTGTACTGCTCGCTGGTGGGGGAGGACGTACGGCACGGCCTGTGTCTGGCGGTCAACCAGGACGGGCCGTCGGGGGCCACCGCCGCGTTGACCGGCGGGCTGCTCGGGGCGCTGCACGGTGAGACGGCCCTGCCGCCGGCCTGGCTCGCCGAGCTGGAGGGCCGGCCGACGGTGCTGGAGCTCGCCGACGACTTCGCCATGGAGATGACCCAGGGGCCCGCGCTGCACGGGCCGGCCGGGTCGGCGCCGGGGTGGCTCGCCCGGTATCCGCGTGGGTGACGACGGACGACAGCGAGAAGGGGCCCGGCAGATGCCCGAGCCCCCTCTGCCGTACGTGGTCAGTCCTTGACCGGGGTCCTGCCCACCACGTCCTCCACGTCGCCCGCCGGAGTCGGCAGGGCCGCCGCCGCGCTGTCGTCGTCGTCCGTGTTGATCCGCTCGATGACCGCGAGCCGCTCCGGGGTGTCCTCCGGCTTCAGGTAGCCGACCAGGATGTAGAGGACGAGGGAGACGGCCAGCGGGATCGAGACCTGGTACTGGAGCGGGACGCCGCCGTCGACGTTCCAGTTGATCGGGTAGTTGACCAGCCAGAAGGCCAGCAGACCCATCGACCAGCTGGTCAGCGCCGCCGTCGGGCCGGAGCGGCGGAAGGGGCGCAGCAGGCCCAGCATCATCGGGATGGCGATCGGGCCCATGAGACCGGCGACCCACCTGATGACGACGGTGATGATGTCCTTGAAGGTCGGCGAGTTGACCTGCGTCGCCACGGCCATGGACAGGCCGAGGAAGACGACCGTGGTGACGCGGGCCGCGATCAGGCCGCTGCGTTGGCTCCACCCACGGGCCCGCTTGGAGAGCACCGGCGCCGCGTCCCGGGTGAAGACCGCCGCGATGGCGTTGGCGTCGGAGGAGCACATCGCCATCGTGTGGGAGAAGAAGCCGACGATGACCAGGCCCAACAGGCCGTGCGGCAGCAGCTGTTCGGTCATCAGGCCGTAGGAGTCGGAGCCGTCCGGCTTCTGCGCGTGGACCAGCAGCGGCGACATCCACATGGGGAAGAAGAGGACCACCGGCCAGACCAGCCACAGCGCCGCCGACAGCCGCGCCGAGCGCTCCGCGGCCCGCGGGCTGGTCGTGGCCATGTAGCGCTGGGCCTGGTTGAGCATGCCGCCGTTGTACTCGAAGAGCTTGATGAAGAGGAAGGCGAGCAGGAAGACGGTCCCGTACGGGCCGACGAGCGGTTTGCCGTGGCCGTGCAGGGCCGGCTCGTCCCAGGCGCCGAAGAAGCCGATGCCCTTGTCGTTCAGCTTCAGTACGACCGCCACGAACATCGAGATGCCGGCCAGCAACTGGATGACGAACTGGCCGAGTTCGGTCAGCGCGTCCGCCCACAGGCCGCCGATCGTGCAGTAGATCGCCGTGATGGCGCCGGTGATGAGGATGCCCTGGTTGAGCGTGACGCCGGTGAAGACGGAGAGCAGGGTGGCGATCGCCGCCCACTTCGCGCCCACGTCGACGATCTTCAGCAGCATGCCGGACCAGGCCAGCGCCTGCTGGGTCTTCAGGTCGTACCGGTTCTTCAGGTACTCGAGGGGCGAGGCCACATGGAGCCGGGAACGCAGCCGGTTGATGCGCGGCGCGAACAGCTTCGAGCCGATGGCGATGCCCAGCGCGATCGGGAAGGACCAGGTGACGAAGGACGTCACGCCGTAGGTGTAGGCGATGCCCGCGTAACCCGTGAACATCACCGCGCTGTAGCCCGACATGTGGTGCGAGATGCCGGACAGCCACCAGGGCATCTTGCCGCCGGCCGTGAAGAAGTCGCTGACGTCGTCGACGCGTTTGTGCGACCACACGCCGATCGCGACCATGACGCCGAAATAGCCGATGAGCACGGCCCAGTCGAGACCGTTCATGTACGCCTCCCAGGGGTCGACCCGGCGCTCATCGTGTGCGTTGCTGCGTGAGCACGACAAGTGAGCGTAAGGTCAAGGGGAGGTAAAAGTATTCGAGTTGATGTATCTAGTTCACCTACATGAACTCATCGCATCAGCTCCCCGGCGTTGACCAGCAAGGACTGTCCCGTGATCGCCCGCGCCCGATCCGAGGTCAGGAACACCGCCGCGTCGGCCACGTCCGCGTCCGTGGCCAGTTCCGGCAGCGCCATCCGGTCGGTCAGCCGCTTCAGCACCTCCGGCTCCGGCACGCCCTCCGTGTGCGCCGTGAACTGCAGGTACGCCTCCACCGGCGGCCCCCACATCCAGCCCGGCAGCACGGTGTTGACCCGGATCCGGTACGGCCCCAGCTCCCGCGCCAGCGAGTACATCGCGCTCGTCAGCGCCCCCTTCGAGGCCGCGTACGCGGCCTGCCGCACCTGCGAGGGCGCGGCCACCGCCGACTGCGTACCGATGAACACCACCGAACCCCCGCGCTCCTTCAGCGCCGGCAGGCACGCCCGCGTCATGCGCAGCGAGCCCAGCAGGTTCACGTCGATCACCGACTGCCAGGTCGCGAAGTCCGCGTCCTCCAGGCCGCCGAAGTAGCTGTCCCAGGCGGCCACATGGACCACCGCGTCGATCCGCCCGAACCGCTCCCGCCCCAACTCCGCGAGCGCCACGCACTGTTGCTCGTCGGTGATGTCGGTCGCCCGGTACGCCGTGTGCGCCCCGTCCGGGTCGATCTCGGCCGCGCTCTTGGCGAGGTTCGCCTCGGTGCGCGCCCCGAGCAGCGCGTTCCCGCCGTCGCGTACGACCGCCGCCGCGACCTGGTGACCGAGCCCGGCGCCGACTCCCGAGACGACGACGGTCTTGCCCGTGAGCAGTGACATCCGAGCCTCCAGGGGTATGGCCAATTATCTGACGGGGCGTCAGAGTATGGGCCGTCGGAGCAGGAAGGAAGGGGAGCGCCCATGTCCGAGGAGACCCGCAGCGACGTGTACGCCGAACTGGCCGCCGTGGGGCCGTACGGAGTCCGCCCCGGCCATGCGCTGATCACCATGGTCGAGCCGCATCCGGGGCACGAGTACGCGTACAACCGCTGGTACGAGGACGACCACTACTACGCCGGCGCGATGGCCATGCCCTGGATGTACGCCGGGCGCCGCTGGGTCGCCACCCGCGATCTCCAACTCCTGCGCTACCCCGAGAAGTCGGCGATCGCCCAGCCCGTCACCGCCGGGTGCTACATCTCGACGTACTGGATCACCGACGGCCGCTACGACGACCACATGCGCTGGACCGTCGCCATCAACAAGCGGCTCAACCGGGACGCGCGGGTCTACCAGGACCGTACACACGTCTTCACGGCGTTCCAGGACCACGAGGCGACGGTCTACCGGGACGGAGCCGCCGGCCCCCGCGACTTCCACGCCCTCGACCACCCGTACGCGGGCCTGGTGGTCGAGGTGATCGACGCCGAATCGGCCGGGCAGCGCGCGGAGTTGCTGGAGTGGCTGCGGGGGCGGCACCTGCCGAAGCGGGTCGCCGGATCACCGGCCGCGATGGTGACCGTGTTCCGGCCCACCCCGCTGCCCGGCGACCGGATGACCTACGTGAAGCAGGTGGAGGGCGTGGACACCCGGCTGACCCTGCTGTGGTTCCTGGAGGCGGATCCACGGGAGTGCTGGGCGGAGTACTTCACGGACCTGGCGGCGCCGGTCGAGGAGGCGGGGCTGGGGAGGGTGGAACTGGTGGCGCCGTTCGTCCCGACGGTGCCGGGGACGGACCGGTACGTCGACCGGTTGCGGTAGGGCACGGCCGAGCCCCCTCGGCAAGGACGGCGGGCTGGTCGAGAGGGCTCTTCCTGTGCTGCTTGTGAAGTTGTGTTGGTTGTCGGTGAAGTGGACCGAGGATCAGGAAGACCCTCCCCTTACGCCTTGATCGAGGCGACGAAGGCGTTCCACGCGTCGGCGGGGAAGGCGAGGACCGGGCCGTCGGTGACCTTGGAGTCCTGGACGGACAGGTCCTCACCGGCCGGCGACTTGACCTCGACGCAGGCTCCGTTGCCGGTGGAGTACGAGGACTTGGTCCAGGTTTCCGTGGCGCCCTGACGAATTGCCATTTTTGCTCCGTAGTGCCAGAAGACGAGTTGCTGATTTGCGCCAACCTTTGGTGTGTGGTGGCGTGATCGACGCTACTCGCCAACCTCCGCGTACGAAGCGACTATTCACTCGACTGGATGGCATATTCCAGGTGGGTCTTCCACTAAGACCCCGGGAAGGTGTACCTTACGGCCCTTCAGCGGGCGTACTCCTTCGCGATGTCCGCGATGAACTGCCGTGACTGGTCCGGATTGAGGGCCTGGGCCCGCAGGTGCTCGTACATCACGCTGTACTTCTGCACGTCGTTGGCCTTCTCCAGGTACAGGTCGCTGGTGACGCCCTCGATGTAGACGACGCTGGAGTCGGCCGCGTCCGGGAACTCCAGGATCGCGTACTGGCCGTTGAGGCCCGGGTGGGCGCCCATCTCGAAGGGGATGACCTGCACGGTGACGTGCGGCAGCTGGGACTGCTCGACGAGGTGCTCCAGCTGGTCCCGCATCAGCGAGCGGTTGCCGACCACCCGCTTCAGGGCCGCCTCGTCCATCACGGTCCACAGACGGAGCGGGTTCTCCGGGGCGGTGATTCGTTCCTGCCGGCGCAGTCGCACCTGCACCCGCTTCTCGACATCGGCGGCCGCCGTCTCCGGCAGCGCGCCCGCGATGAGCGCCTCCGCGTACTGCCGGGTCTGCAACAGCCCCGGCACGACCTGGGGATCGTAGACCCGCAGACTGGCGGCGTCCGTCTCAAGGCCGATGTAGACGCTGTAAGGGATGTCGCCGAACGAATGCCACCACCCCTGCTGCCGCGAGTCCTTGGCCATCTGCATCAGGGAGTCGACGATCCGGTGGTCCTCGACCTCGTACACCCCGCACAGATCCCGGACGTCCCGCTGGCTGATGCTCCGCCGCCCGTTCTCCAGGCGGCTGATCTTCGACTGCGACACCAGCAGCCGCTCGGCGACCTCTTCGGCCGTCATGCCCTTGAGCTCACGGAGCCGGCGCAGCTCCTGGCCCAGCCGGCGCCGCCGGACGGTGGGATTGACATTGGACGCCACGGGACGTGCACCTCCGGCTGCGGACCTCTGGTTACCACTTTGCGTATCTGCTGTTGAGCAGACTGCCACCAAGGTGCTTACTACCGCTGGGAAACTGTGGATATGCGCTGGATACGCACCAGTTCGCGATCCGGGCGTGATCTGTGGGGCGTTCGCGAGGGCGATCGCGGGCCGACCCGGCGACGATCCGGCCCCGAAATGCGGCCGCGCGGGGCAGCGGGACCGTTTCGCCTTCCGCGGCTGCGGACGACGTACGGACTCACTGCCCCGCGCGGCCAGCGGCTCCCGTACCGGGTATCGGGGACTGCTGTCGTCGTGGGACTGCGGCTCAGTGGGCCACGACGCGCGCCATGGAACCGCGGCG
This sequence comes from Streptomyces sp. NPDC047081, assembly GCF_040643775.1. Taxonomy (NCBI): domain Bacteria; kingdom Bacillati; phylum Actinomycetota; class Actinomycetes; order Kitasatosporales; family Streptomycetaceae; genus Streptomyces; species Streptomyces sp. NPDC047081. Next base: position 271,375 of record NZ_JBEYUY010000011.1, read on the forward strand.
CGGCTGCATCGGAACACCACGAGCGGGTTCCGGTGCGGGTCGGGTCGGTCCGGCGGGGGCCTGACGGCCGGCCGGGGCCGGGCTGCGGCGCGGCTGGGCCGCCACGCCGTTCTGGACGTCCATCACCGCGTGCGCGACGAGACCGCCCATGGGGTCGTGCCTGATCAGATCCCGCAGCCGGGACCGGGACGAACGTCCCTCATTCCCCGGATACAGGTGCTTGCCGAGGCCGACCGCGTGTGCCAGGGCGGCGAGCGCCGCGGTCCGTGGGTCCGGCGGTACGCCGGTCCGGATCGCGGAATCCAGCCGGGCCCTGATCTCCCGGCTGATGGCGGTGTCCGTCGCCTGGTAACGAGTCGTCGGCAGCACCCCGCACATCTGACCGGCCACGGCATGCACCATGCCGCACCGCTCCAGATGCGAGAGGTAGGTCTGGCGCAGCCCAAGGCGCGGCCCGCCAATCCAGTTCACTGCCCGCACGGGAGCGCCACGCCTTCGCAGCAACTCCAACGCGCAGTCCAATGTTGGATCTCCAGTCGGCCGTGGGGCTACCACGGCGATACGATCCCCGTCTGGGGCTATCCGTCCGGCCAGCGCCAGCTCCACTAGCTGTGCTCCGGCCAGACCGAGGTCGAGCGACTGCGGCTGTGCAGTGGTACCCGTGGCCGGGTCCAGTGCCAGCAGCAGAAGCTCCTCCGGAAGTGTTCTGCGGCTCCTGCCCATCCATGCCTCCCCGCGTGGATGAAAGACAGGGTGACCCCTCTCACATTGGTCTGTCGAGGGTGCGTGACCTGTTTGTGAGGGAACCGGTAGGTATGTCGTTCTCGTCTACCGCAGGGGTTAAGCCCGCACACAGGACACTGGTACATGGTTCGGACAGCGCGTCGAAGCGGTGTGAAGCGGTGTGCCGGGCGGCTTGACTCACGTAATCACGGATTCACGGTTCGGTTGTTCGGTTGACGGGTTCGGCGGTCGCGTGCGGGGCATGCGGCGGCACATGGAGGAGGCATCGGTGGCGGGCGAGTCCCCCGACAGGTCGAAGAAGCGCGAGTCGTCGGCAGAACCGACGTCGGGGAGCGCGGGTCCGGTTCCGGAGGCGAGGACGGAGGATGCCGGCGCCCGGGATCCCCGCCTGGCGGTGGCCCGGGAGGGCGGCGAGTCGTCGTCGGCAGCGCGGGGTGGTGTGGACACGGCGACTCGGGTTTTCTCGGTACGGGATCTGGTGAGCGGGGGCTCTGACGGGGCCGGGGTGGCTGCGGAAGGCAACGGGGCTGCTGCGGACGCGGAGGGGGTCGCGGGAGTGTCCGGGGCTGCCGAGGCTGGTGCTGGGGAGTCTGGGGGCGGTTCGGGGGTCGGTGCCGGTGCCGCTGCCGGAGAGCCTGCGGGTGCTTCGCAGGGCGGTGCTCGGGAATCTGAGGGTGTTTCGGGTGCCGGTGTCGGGGACTCGGAGGATTTGGACGGTTCCGAGGGCGGCGCTGCGGACGGCGGTGACGTTTCCTCGGCGGGGACGACTACGGCCGATGGTGATGAGGTGACTGACGGCGAGCGGGGCGGGACGTCGGGTGGCAACGGTGACGGCTCGGGTGACGCGCGGCTGAGGGCGGCTGTGGCGGCCTGGGTGCGGTCGGGAGACGCCGGGGGCTCCAAGGACGCCACGGGGGGCGCCAAGGGCGGGAAGACGGCCGAGGAGGCCGCTGAGACGCCTGTGGCGGACGCCGACGAGACGGCGGGCGAGCCGGAGGCCGGGGTTCCGGTGGAGGGCGCGTCGGGGAGCGGCGGCTCTGCCGAGGAGGACGGAGCGGACAGCGCGGCTGCCGCCGAGGGTACGACTGATGCCGGGGCCGGTGACGGCGCGGCTGCCGCGGAGGCCGAGGACGCCGAGCCCGGGGCGGATGCCGACGCGGACGAGGTGTCCGGGACGGTTGCCGCCGACACGGCGGCGGGAGACACCGCGGATGCGGATGCGGAAGGTGCCGCGGGCGAACCCGCGCCTGCCGAGCACGTCTCCGCGCCCGCGGATGGCGATGCGGCAGGTGCCACGGAGGACGCCGAGCGCGCCGCCGCCCCTGCGCTCGCGGACGGCGATGCCACGCGCGCCACGGAAGACAGCGAGCCCGGCGCCGACATCCCCGCGGACGTCGACACGGCGGGCCCCGAGGCCGAGGCCGCGGAGGCCGATGCGGCGCGCACGGAGACCGCTGCCGGGGCCGAGTCGGCTGCTGGCGAGCCTGCTGATGCCGAGCGAGTTCACGCCGAGCCCGCTGACGCCGAGCGCGCCGACGACGAGCCTGCCGATGCGAAGCCGGTCGATGCCGCACCCGCTGCCGACTCCGCCTCCGAGACCGACACCGCGCCCGAAGACTCCACCTCTGGAGAGTCCACCCCCGAGGACTCCACCCCTGGGGATTCCACCCCTCGGGACTCCACCTCGGAAGACTCCGCCCCCAAGGACCCTGCCCCCCAGGACCCCGAGGACCTCGCCCCCGAAGACGCCACGCCCGCCACACCCGCACCCGCCAAACCCGCACCCGCCAAGCCCACACCCGCACCCGCACCCGCCGACGGCGATCCCGCCCCACAAGGGCCACCCGCACCCGACGACGAAAGTGGCACGGGTCGGGCGGGTGGGCGCGGTAAGGCGGTGGATCAGCCGACCGCCGTTTTCAAGCGGCCCAAGCCTCCCGTCGATCAGCCGACCACCATGTTGAAGCTCGGGGACATCAAGGCGGATCCCGAGCGCACCAGCAAGTTCGTCGCGCTGAAGCCCCTCGACGACCCGGCGACCAAGACGCCCCGGCCCGCCCCGGCGGACGCCACGGCCCCGGTCCCCCAGGTCGGCCCCGAGCGGACCTCGCAGCAGCCGCTCCCCCCGAAGCCCCCGCTCGACCTCCTGGCCGAGCTCACGAACACCCCGCCGCCACCCCAGACCCCGGTCCGCACGATCGTCCGGCGCGTCAAGATCTGGACCCCCCTGGTCCTCCTTCTCGCCGTCATCTTTGCGATCGTGCAGGCAGTCCGCCCCCTGCCCACCCCCACCCTCGCCCTCACCGCCGAGGACTCGTACACCTTCGAGGGCAGCGGCACGAACCTCCCGTGGCCCAGCGAAGGCCAGGGCCGGCTCGACGTCAACGGCATCGGCACCATGGGCACCTTCGGCAAGCAGACCCCCGTCGCCATCGGCTCCGTCGCCAAAGCCATGACCGCGTACATCGTCCTCAAGGACCACCCCCTCAAGTCCGGCCAGGACGGCCCGAAGATCACGGTCGACGCGCTCGCCGAGAAGGAGGCCGGGTACTACAAGGACGGCGAGTCGACCCTGACGACCGTCAAGGAGGGCGACGTACTCACCGAGAAGGAAGCCCTCTCGGCGATCATGATCCCGTCCGCCAACAACATCGCCCGTCTGCTGGCGCGCTGGGACGCCGGCACCGAGGCCGCGTTCATCAAGAAGATGAACGACACCGCCAAGGAACTCGGGATGACGGGGACGACGTACACCGACGCCTCGGGCCTGAAGGAGACCACCGTCTCCACCGCCTCCGACCAGGTGAAACTCGGCAACGAGCTGGTGAAGATCCCGGCCCTGACGGACATCACCAAGCTCCCCACCTGGGTCGACCCGTCCGGCAAGAAGTGGGACAACTACAACCGCCTCGTCCCGTACAACGGCGCCATCGGCATCAAGACGGGCACGACCACGAAGGCCGGCGGCAATCTCCTCTTCGCCGCCACCAAGGAGGTCGGCGGCGAGACCGTCACCGTCGTCGGCGCGATCCTCGGCCAGCACACCGCGCCGATCATCGACACCGTCAACGCGGTGAGCAAGACGGCGATGCTGGCGGCCCAGGACGCCCTGAAGTCGGCGAAGATCCTGAAGAAGGGCGAGGTCGTCGGATACGTGGACGACAAGCTCGGCGGCCACACCCCCATCGTCGTCACCAAGGACGTCACCGCGGTCGGCTGGTCCGGCCTCAAGGTGAAGCTCTCCTTCGACGGCGACGACGTACCGCACACCGCGAAGGCCGGCACCCAGGTCGGCACGCTCACCGTCGGCGACGGCAGCAACGGCGCGGTCAAGGTCCCGGTGGCCCTCCAGAAGGACCTCACGGAACCCGGCTTCTCCGCCAAGCTGAAGCGCCTCGCCTGAGCAGCCGTAACACCTCGCCCATCGCAGCCCGTCGGCGGGCCCACCTGGGAGCCTTCCGACGGGCTGCGTGCTAGCGTCACGAAACGGGGCAGGTGCCGCTCGCGGGGCGCGGGCGGGGTACCCAACGGGACGCGGCCGTCAACGGACGGCCGACGGGACGCGTCCCAGAAGAGAAGACAGGACACCCACGGGGAGTGCCTACAGGTGGCCACTGCGGAGCCGACACGCGCCGACGACGCCGATCCGGGCCCGGGAACCGGCCCGCGAATACGCGTGCCCGCACCGCGCGAGCAGCGGCCCGAGCCCGCCTCCGCGACCACCCGTCCGGACGAGGCGTCCAGAGCGACGCGCGCCTTCCACGCCCTGCGTGAGCGTCTCCTGCGCCACCCGGTGCTCTCCCTCACCGCTCTTTCCGGCGTCCTCCACATCGTCTGGTTCTTCACGTTCGCGAACAGCGGCGGCGACCTCGCGGCCCAGGACGCCTGGGCCGAGTTCGTCGGCCGCCACCCCGACTCCGCGTACAACCTCGCCTGGTACGGCGGCATGCACCCGGTGTCGTACAGCATCGTGTCGCCGTACCTGATGTCCGTCCTGGGCGTTCGGACGACGATGATGCTGGCCGGGACGGTCTCGGCGGGCCTGCTGACCATGATCCTGCTGCGCAGCCGCTCGGTGAGGAACCCGCTGTGGGCCTCGCTCGCGGGCGTCTTCGCCTTCCTCTGCAACGCGGCCTCGGGGCGCGTGACCTTCGGCCTCGGCACGGTCTTCGCGCTCGGCGCGGTCGCCGTGGTGTTCTGCTGGCCCCACCGGCTGCGGTACAGGCGCTGGGCGAAGGCCGCGTGTGCCGCCCCGCTCGCCGCCCTCGCCACCATGTCCTCGCCGGTCGCGGGTCTGTTCGTGGGGCTGGTGGCCGTGGCGCTGTTCCTGCAGAAGCGCCGCCCGGGCGCCTGGGCGCTCGGTATCGCCCCGGCCGTGGTCGTCGCCCTGTCGGCCTGGCTGTTCCCCTTCGCGGGCACCCAGCCGATGCGGTTCGCCTCGGTGATCCTGCCCTTCCTGTACGCGGTCTTCGTCTTCGTGCTCGTCCCCAAGGAGTGGGTGACGGTCCGCCTGACCTCCGCGGTGTACGGCCTCGCGGTGCTCGGCGTGTGGATCGTCAGCTCGCAGATCGGCTCCAACATCACCCGCCTGGCGATGCTGTTCGCCGGGGTCGCGCTGGTCGCGGCGCTGCCCTTCCAGGTCCGCCGCTCGCGCCGGTGGTGGCTGGCGGTGGTGGCGATCGCCGGCTTCACCTTCTGGATCGGCTTCAAGTCGGTCGACGACGTCGTCCATACGACGCCCACCGCGTCCTGGGCGCGCGAGCTGGCCCCGCTGGTGAACCAGCTCCAGAAGGTCGGCGCCGCCAAGGGCCGCGTCGAGGTCGTACCGGCCGCCTCCCACCGCGAGGCCTCCGCCCTCGCCCCGTACGTCAACCTGGCCCGCGGCTGGAACCGCCAGGCCGACATGGAACGCAACCCCCTCTTCTACGACGACACGCTGAACTCGGCGAACTACCACGAGTGGCTCCAGCGCTGGGCCGTGCACTTCGTCGTGCTGCCCAAGGACGAGCCGGACGGCGACGGCGGCGAGCGGGAGCGGGAACTCGTCCAGCGCGGGATGCCGTATCTGAAGCAGATCTGGGGCGACGCCAACTGGCAGCTGTTCCAGGTCACCGACCCGGCCCCGCTCGCCGAGCCGAACGCCTCCGTCGACCGCGCCGAGCAGGGCGAGATGACCATGGAGGTCAAGAAGGCCGGCCGCGTCCTCATCCGGATCCCGTACTCGCCGTGGCTGAGCATCGTCGACGCCGAGGGCAAGAAGCTCAAGCCGCCCCAGGAGACCCAGGCCTCCAAGCACCGGGCCGACGGCGAGCCGAAGTCGTACGACAACGTCAACGGCTGCCTGATGGAGACGGAGAAGGACGCGAACGGCGACAAGTGGACCATGCTGATCGCCCCGAAGCCGGGCACGTACCGCCTGGCGGCGCCCTACACGCTGCCGCGCGGCACGCCGTGCCCGGACGAGCTCAAGAAGTGAGCGGCGGCCGCCTGATCAGCGGGGCTGCCTGACCGGGAAGGACACGTCGCACACGTCGTCCTCCGGGCCCGCCGCGTCCCAGTCCGCGAAGTAGACCTCCCGGCAGGGGCCGGCCATCTCCAGGCCCTCCTGGGCCATCCAGTGCTCGACCGCCTCGAAGGCGGCGATGATCTGGGGGTGCGCCACCTGCGCCTTGGTGATGCGGGTGAAGGCGAGCCGCTGGGCCGGTTCCACCCGCACCTTCGTCTCCCAGGGCCGCCCGTGCGCCTCGGCCCACGCCCTCGCCGCCGCCCCGTCCGCCACCGGCACGCAGGACTCGGCGGGACCGTCGCTCTCCATCGACACCTCGGAGTGGTAGACGACGTACGGCGCAGCCGTCACCCCCGCCGCACTCCCGCGCCGCCTTCTCCAGCCGCCCCAGCGACGCGCCGATCCACGCCGGCAGCTCGTCCGCGAGCGTGTGCCTGGTCTCGGTGATCACCACGCGCTCGGGCACGTCCACCGTCTCGACCACGAACTTCCCGTACATCTCGGAGCTCCTCCCCGACAGTCGTCCACGGAGGTACTCGGCGAGCGTCCGCTGCCCCGCGATGCGCGTCTCGACGTCCGCCCAGTACGCGCCGAGCAGCCCGGCCGCCTCGGTCCCGTCCGCCTCGACCACCTCGGCGATCCTGGCGAGCGGCATGTCGAGCTGGCGCAGCAGGGCCACCAGCCGGGCGCGTTCCACCTGGCCTGCGCGGTAGTAGCGGTAGCCGCTGGCCTCGTCGACGTGCGCCGGGGCCAGCAGGCCGAGGCGGTCGTACAGCCGCAGCGCCTTGGCCGAGAGCCGGGCCCGGGCCGCGAACGCGCCGATCGTGAGCAGTTCGTCGTCCACGACAGCCATCCTCCGTCACCGGGCGGACCCGTTCCGCCCGACGACGAGGAGGCTCGTCCCTGCCCCAGGGGCAAGGTCAACACATGCCTAGCCGAGGGCGCCTTCGACGGCCGTCACGATCTCCGTCGCCTCCGGCTCGGTCTGCGGGGAGAAACGGGCGACGACCTGGCCGTCGCGGCCGACCAGGAACTTCTCGAAGTTCCAGCGGATGTCGCCGGTGTGGCCCTCGGCGTCGGCGAAGCCGGTGAGGCGGTCGTAGAGCTGGTGCCGGCCCTCGCCGTTCACCTCGACCTTCTCGGTCAGCGGGAAGGTCACGCCGTACGTCGCCGAGCAGAACTCGGCGATCTCCTCGGCGCTGCCCGGCTCCTGCCCCAGGAACTGGTTGCAGGGCACGCCGAGGACGGTGAAGCCCTGCTCGGCGTAGCGCTCGTGGAGCTTCTCCAGCCCGTTGTACTGCGGGGTGAGGCCGCACTTGGAAGCCACGTTCACGATGAGGACGACCTTGCCCGCGAACTGCGGGAGGTCGGCGGAGCCGCCGGTGAGAGCACCGATCTCGACGTCGAGGGGAGAGGAACTGGCATCTGTAGTCATAAGCGGATGCTAACTCCCCTTAGTGGACACCCGGTTTCCGCTCCCGGTCACCGGGCAGCCGCACGCTTCCCGTCGTCGACCCGCTCCCCGACGCCTCCACGAGCACCTCCCCCGCCGCCGTCCGCGTGTACAGCACCGAGCGGCCCGCCCGCCGGCGTTCCACCAGCCCCGCGTCCAGCAGCACCCTCAGATGGCGGCCGACCGAGCCGAGGCCCTGGCCGGTCACCGCCACCAACTGGCTCGTGCTCAGCGGCGAGGCGAGGAGGACGAGCACCGTGGCCCGCGCGGGGCCCAGCAGCGCGGCCAGGCTCGCGGGGGCGGGCCGGGCGGCTGGGTCGGCGAGCGCGCCCGCGCAGGCGTACACGATGGCGTACCGCGCGGGCTCCTCCCAGGCCACCCAGCCCGCCTTGGGCGTCACCGGTACGAAGACCAGCTCGGCGCCGGAGATCTCGCGCGGCGGGTACTCGTGCAGGTTCACCTGGAGCCGGTTCTCGCCGAGCCACCTGGTCCGCCCCGGCCGCAGCCCGTCCAGCACGGCCGCCCACCCTCCCTGCCCGAACCGCGCGGTACGGGCGACGACATCGGCCTCCAGCACGCGCCGCCGCCGCTCCCAGGTCGGCCGTACGCCCGTCTCCCAGACGTACTCCAGGAGCGCCGCCGCCCGCTCGGGCAGGTCGTCGCCGTGGAGCTCGGCCGGGAGCGGGGTGCCGGGGCGGTGGTCGGTGGCGAGGGAGACGGCGAGCTGGTCGCGGACCTCGGCCGCGGGGACCGCCCGGACGCGGGCCACGCCCGCCTCGAAGGACTCGCCGTCGCGGGGTGTGGGCGTGAGGAAGTCCGCGTTCCAGTTCCGGGCGAGCCCGGCCCGGACCAGGTGCGCGGTCACGGGGTCGGCGGCCAGCAGCGCGCGGTAGCCCGGCAGGTGCGCGCGCAGCCAGGCCCGCTCGCCGGGGTGCGTGCCGGCGCCGGCGTGCAGCAGCTTGAGGCAGGCGAAGGTCTCGGCGAGCGGCGAGATCACGAACCTGCTGCTCGCGAGGGTGTCGGCGTTCAGCTGCCACCAGCCCATGCGAACGCCCCCTTCTCCGTGCCCCACCTTTCGCCGTCACGCGAAACATTACTGGCCGTCGCCGGGTCGTCTGAGACTCCACCGCATGCGCAGTTACCAGGACCTCTTCCGCACCCCGGAGTTCACGCCCCTCTTCCTCTCCTCCGCGCTGCAGAGCGCCGGGCAGACCGTCGGCGGCCTCGCCATCGGCACGCTCGTGTACGCGGCGACCGACTCTCCGCTCCTGTCGGCGGTCAGCATGTTCACCCCGCAGCTGGCCCAGGTGCTCGGCGCGACGACCCTGCTGTCGGCCGCCGACCGGATCCCGCCGCGCGCCGCGCTGACGGGCATCGCGCTCGCGTACGGGCTGGGCACGGCCGTGCTCGCGCTGCCCGGTCTGCCGGTGTGGGCGGTCTTCCCGGTGATCCTGCTGCTCGGCCTGATCGCCTCGCTCGGCGGCGGGGTGCGCTGGGGGCTCCTCAACGAGATCCTGGCCAAGGACGGCTATCTGCTGGGGCGTTCGGTGTTCAACATGATGAGCGGCCTCACGCAGGTCCTCGGGTTCGCTACGGGCGGTGTCCTGGTCGCCGCCCTCTCCCCGCGCACCGCGCTCCTGCTGTCCGCCCTGCTGTACCTGCTGACGGCCCTCGGCGCGCGCCTCGGCCTCGCCGCCCGTCCGCCGCGCGCGAGCGGCCGCCCGTCCATCGCGGCGACCTGGCGCACCAACGCCCTCCTGTGGTCCTCCCGCCCCCGCCGCCTCACCTACCTCGGCCTGTGGCTCCCCAACGGCCTGGTCGTCGGCTGCGAATCGCTCTTCGTGTCGTACGACCCCGGGTCCGCGGGCACGCTGTTCGCGGCGGCGGCACTGGGCATGCTGCTGGGGGACGTGACCGTCGGCCGGCTGGTCCCGCCCGCCGTACGCCCCCGGCTGGCCACACCCCTGCTGCTGCTCCTCGCCGGTCCGTACCTCCTCTTCGCCCTGCACCCGGCGACTCCCGTGGCCGCGGTGGCCGCCGCCCTCGCCTCCGTCGGCTTCGGCGCGAGCCTGGTGCAGCAGGAGCGCCTGATGGCCCTCACCCCGGACGAGCTCTCCGGCCACGCCCTGGGTCTGCACTCCTCCGGCATGCTGACCATGCAGGGAGTGGCGGCGACCCTGGCGGGCTCCGTCGCTCAACTCACCTCTCCCGCAACGGCGATGACGGTCATGGCGGGCGCGTCGGCGGCGGTTACGGTGACGCTGGTGGCGGCCGGCAGGCGGCGACCCGTGCCCGAGCCGCAGCCGGCGTGAGCACGCCGTCTTTCGCCGTACGTCCCGTCCCGCGAGGATGGCGGGATGCGTGTCGTGGTCGTGGGGGCGGGGTTCGGCGGGATCGCGGTCGCCGCCGAGCTGCTGCGGAACGGGATGGACGACGTCACCCTGCTGGAGGCCGCGCCGGAACCCGGCGGCACCTGGTTCCACAACCGGTATCCGGGAGCCGCCTGCGACGTCCCGAGCCACCTGTACTCGTACTCCTTCGCCCAACGCGCCTCCTGGACCCACCTGTTCTCGCACCGCGACGAGATCCTGCGGTACGCCCGGGAGACCGCGGACGCGCTCGGGATCACCCCGCGGATCGTCACGGACACGACGGTGACCTCGTGCGTCTGGGACGACACGGACCGGACGTGGACGGTACGGAGCCGTCGGGCCGGGGTGGCGGAGGAGCGGGTCGCGGACGCCGTGGTGCTGGCGACGGGGCAGTTGGACAAGCCGGCCTTCGCCGAGGTGGAGGGGCTGGGGGACTTTCGCGGGCACAGTTTCCACTCGGCGCGCTGGGACCAGGGCTACGACCTGCGGGGGAAGCGGGTCGCGGTCATCGGGACGGGAGCGAGCGCGGCCCAGCTGGTGCCGGAGATCGCCCCGGTGGCCGGCCACCTGACGGTGTTCCAGCGGACCGGGAACTGGTTCCTGCCGCGCCGGGACCAGCCGATGCCGAAGGTGCCGGCCCGTGTCCTGCGCCGGCCCTGGGCACGCCGGGCCTGGCGCCAACTGATCCACCACGCCCTGGAGTTGATCACTCTCTGCGTACGTCACCCACGTACGGTCGGCCGTGTGGGCGCGCTCGTCTCCGGTGCCCACATGCGCCGTCAGCTGCCCGACCCGGAACTGCGGCGGAAGGTCTGGCCCGACTACCCCTTCGGCTGCAAGCGGGTGCTGCTCAGCTCCGACTTCCTGCCCGCGCTGCGGCGGCCGGACGTCGAGCTGGTGACGGAACGGATCGTGCGGATGACACCCGAGGGCCCGCTGACCGGGGACGGGCGGGTGCACGAGGTCGACTGCGTGATCCACGCGACCGGATTCCGTACCAACGTCTTCATGCTCCCGATGGAGGTGCGCGGGACGGGCGGCCGGTCGATCGCGGACGCGTGGGCGGACGGGGCCCGGGCGCATCTCGGGATCATGGTGTCCGGGTTCCCGTCGCTGTTCCTGATGTACGGGCCGAACACGAACACCTCCGGCGGGTCGATCCTGTTCTTCCTGGAGGCCCAGGCCGCCTATGTCCGGCGGGCCCTGCAACTGGCGCGGCGCAGTGGGGCGGCGGCGCTGGACGTGCGGCCGGAGGTGGAGGAGGCGGGGCTGGACGCGGTGCGGGCCCGGTTCGCGGGGACGGCCTGGCAGGCGTGCTCGTCCTGGTACCGGACCCGCGACGGCCGCAATGTCGCCAACTGGCCCGGATACATGGGTGAGTACGCGCGGCGCACCCGCCGTCTCCTCCCCGCGGATTTCAGGTTCCTGCGGGCGCGATGACCGCTTTCCCGCCCCGTGTTGAGGGGATGACCGTGGGGGCGGAGACTGGAAGGGTACGCGGTGTGGGAGAGAGGCCGGGGTCATGGGCGAGTACGTGAAACTTCCCGGTGTCGAGACCTGGTACGAGACCGACGGGGCCGAGGGCGCCGAGCCGCTGCTTCTGCTGCACGGCGGAATGTGCACCAACGAGACCTGGGCGGCCCAGCGGCCCGACCTCGCGGCGGCCTACCGGCTGTTCCTGCCGGAGCGGCGCGCGCACGGCCGTACCCGTGACGTCGAGGGGCCGCTGAGCTACCTCGACATGGCCGACGACACCGTCGACTTCGTCGAGGCGGTCGTGGGCGGCCCGGCCCATCTCGTCGGCTGGAGCGACGGCGGGATCGTCGCGCTGCTGGTCGCACGGGCCCGCCCCGAGCTGGTGCGCAAGGTCGTCGCGATCGGCGCCAACTTCCGCCCCGCGCCGGAGATCTCCTCCGGCCCGAACATGCTGGACGAACTGGACCCGGACGAGCCGGACCTGGCGCCGCTCCGGGACATGTACCAGGCGGTCACGCCCGACGGCGCCGACCACTGGCCGGTCGTCGTGGGCAAGTTGAAGGACATGTTCACCCGGGAACCGGACCTCACACCGGCCGACCTGGCGAAGATCACCGCCCCCACCCTGATCCTCACCGGCGACGACGACATGATGACCCTGGAACACACGGCGGCCCTCTACCGCTCGATCCCGAACGCCCAGCTCGCCGTCATCCCGAACGCCTCCCACGCAGCCCCTCTTGAGAAGCCGGCCGAGGTCAACCGCATCATCCTGGACTTCCTCACGAACGACCCGGCTCCGACGATGCTGCCGGTGCTGCGGGCATCGTCGGAGGCCGGGTGAGCCGTGGGCCGGCAGCGCTGGGCCGCCGGGCCGGTGTCGTTCAGGCCACGACCGTGAACAGGCCCGACTTGTCGCCGAGTTTGGCGAGGGAGATCTTGCCGGGGATGCCGTTGGCGTCCGTGCCGGTGTAGCCGAGGTGGTGCTGCCACTTGGCGTACGCGGCGACCGTGGTGGTGCCGAAGGAGCCGTCGCCCGCGTAGGTCTTGGCGAGGTAGCCGAGCTTGACCAGGGCCGCCTCGGTGAGGTTGGTGCCCGCCATGTAGCTGACGTGGCCCTGCTTGGCGCCGGGGTCGGTCTTCGCGGCGGCGACCAGGCGGGAGAGGTCCACGCGGGGCTTGGACGCCTTGGTGGGCTTGGTCGGCTTGCTGGGCGCGGGGCTCGTCTTGGTCGCCGTGGCCGCGAGCTGCTTCTTCACGTCGGCCCGGAAGTCGTCCATGTCGAAGCTCGGGTCCACCTTGCCGGGCTGGACCTCCTTGTGGCCGGCCACCGACTTCTCGGACCAGCCGTGGGCCCGGCAGATGGCCGCCGCCCACAGGACCGCCTGGCGGTACTGGGCGTCGGGGTAGGGGTCCTTGCCGTTGCCCAGGTTCTCGATCTCCAGGCCGTACAGGCAGTCGTTGCCGTCGGCGTTGGCCTGGTTGTCGGTGGGCAGCGGGGACTTCTCCTCGCGCAGGGCGTTCAGGACGTCGAGGTCGACGCCGCCCGCGTGGTTCGTACGGCCGTTGCCGATCGTCCACAGGCCGTCGGTCTTGCCGAGCCAGGCGTGGCAGAGCGGGCCGGGCAGGTCGGATCTGCCGTTGTAGCAGAGCTCCTTGTCACCGTGGCCCGCGGTGTGGTGGATCAGTACGCCTATCACCGGGCCGAAGCTCTTGCCGGTGGCCGCGTCGCGGTTGTGGGTGGTCCAGCCGGTGTGCTCGTGGACGGTGAGGCCTTCGGCCTTCAGCGCGGCGAGCATCTGTGCGGCGGTCAGGGGTGTTGCCATGACTGCGGTCCTTTCGGGCGGATCCGGCAACGTAACCGGGAATCCTGTGAAGGGAGTTGACGCCTCAGGCCGCGTGCGGGGCGGCAACCGCCTTCGTACCGGTTGAAAGGCGTACTGGCCACGCGACGCGCTGATGTGTCACAAACTCAGCTACCGGCTCCTCCGCTAGCTCTTCTGCAGGGTTCGCGTCACGCCCGCGATGACCGCCGTGGTGAGGATCCAGCCGAAGGCGATGAGGACGTACGACAGCGCCTGGAGGGAGGCGTCGGTCCAGTACCAGTTGGTGCGCTGGCCGAGGCCGCCGATCGGGATCAGGAGGTCGAGGGTGTAGACGAGGGGCTGGAAGGGGGCGCCCTCGCCCTTCTCCGCCCGGGTGGGGGAGCTGGCGCCGAAGACCGCCGTGCCCAGCAGGGTCAGTACGAGCAGCCAGACGCCGGCCAGCCAGGGGCGGTAGCCGTAGCCGACCGTGGCGTCCAGCAGGTGGCCCCACACGCGGGCCGGCAGCGAGAGGGAGCGGCGCCGGTGACGCTGCTTGGTGAGCAGCACGCGGCGGGCGTCGTCGTCGTGACCGGCCTTGCGGTACCAGCTCGCCAACTGCTCGTACGGCTGCGGGCTGTAGCCGGGGCTGCGGCGGATCCACGCCAGCCGCTGGGCCGTAGAGTCCGGCCGCGCCACCGCCTCCCGGCGCTCCCCGGCCTCCGTCACCTTGATGGAGCCGTAGACCAGGCCGTCCAGCTCCACCACCTCCGGCCAGCTCTGCTCGCTGTCGTGCAGCTGGGACACCTGTGCGCCGCGCAGATCCACCGTGCCGGACGGCGGACGGGCGAGGGTGAGGTCGAAGTCGACGGCCTGCATGAGCGTGCAGAGCAGGGCGGGTCCGGTGCCGTCGGGCGGCCCGTTCAGCACGGCTCCCTCGAAGGTGACGTAGTCCGAGACGTGGGTGCCGCGCAGGCGTACGGTGCCGTACGCGGTGAATCCCCGGGAGAACTCGAGCGCCGAGACCGCCGCGTTGTCGAGGGCCAGGGCGACACCGCGCGGACCGGGACGCTCCAGCCGCGCGCTCCGCATGAACAGCCCGCCCGGCAACTGGGCGCCCAGCAGCCGTACTTCACCGTGCACGACCATCCGGCGGCAGAACACCCCGCCGTCCGCGACCAGCCCACCGCCCGACAGGGCCCACCCCTCGGGCGCGTTCAGCACGGTGTCGTTGAGGATCACCCCGCCGGTCACGTGCGCGTGGGTGAGGGACAGAGCGCTGATCTCGCGGTGGAAGGCGGAGACGGGCATGGTCTCCACGGTCGAGCGGAGCAGGTCCAGACGCCCCTCGATACGGGTCGACCCGGCTTCCAAGCCGGGGATGCGGCTGCCGGTGATGGCGACGGTACGGGTCTCGGCGCCGAAGAGGTGGACGCCCTCGTCGAACCAGCAGTCCTCGAACCACATCGGGTGCCCGATCTGCGCGCCGCCGAGGTTGAGCGTGCCGGATATCCGGGCGCCGACGAGCCCGACGGAGGCCACGGCACCGGCGTCCTCCGCACCCGGCGCGCCGAGCAGCAGGGCGGCGATCACCTCGGCCCGCACGGTACGCCCGGGCCCCCACTCCCCGCCCCCGGCTACCCGGTCGCCCTCTTCGCTGCCCACCCGCAGATCCACGCGCCGCCCTTCGGGGAACGCGTTCCACAACTCCTGCTCGGGTGAGGTCAGTTCGTCGTACGACAGCACGGCGGCAGCCTACTGACAGGGGTCGGCCGCGCTGTGGGTGACGGCCGGTTGGGGGACCGGCCGTCGTGAGGGGAGGGGCGGTTCAGGGGGCCACGGCTCGGCCCGTCGTCGGTGAGATCTGGCCGGCGCACAGGCCGCGGGCGGCGAGGCCCTGGGCGATGCGCGGGATCGCGGCGAGGGTGTTGGCCGCCCAGTCGTGCATGAGGATGACCTGGCCGTTCGTGAGCCGTCCGGCGGCGGCCACGATCGCGTCCGTACTCGCGCCGTTCCAGTCCTGCGAGTCCACGTCCCAGATGATCTGGGTCAGACCGTACTTGGCGGCCACCGTCTTCACGGTCGCGTTGGTCTCGCCGTACGGCGGCCGGAACAGCCTGGGCGTACCGCCGCCCGCGGCCGCGACGGCCGACTGGGTCCGGGAGAGCTCCGAGTCGATCTGCGCCTGGCTGAGCTGGGTCAGGTGCGGGTGGGTGTAGCTGTGGTTGCCGACCCACATTCCGGCGGTGACCTGGGCCTTGACCTGCGCCGGGTAGGCGGCGGCGTACTGGCCCTCGTTGAACATGGTGGCCCGCAGCCCGTTCTGCTTCAGGGCGCCCAGGAGGGCCGCGGTGTTGCCGGAGGGGCCGTCGTCGAAGGTGAGTCCGACGTAGCCGGAGCAGGCGGCGGCGTGGGCCGGGGCGGGGTGGAGGGCGAGGGTGCCGGCGGCGGCGAGTGCCAGGCCGGCGAGGGCGGCGGGCAGCGGTCGTAACGCATGACGGCGGGCGCCGCTCATGCCGACACCGTGATGTTGGAGCTGCCGCTGCTCTGGTATCCCTCGGTCGCGAGGATCATGTAGTACTTGAAGCTGCCGAGGGTCATCCCGGCGCGGGACCAGGCGTCGAAGTGGTTGCCGGTGGTGATGGTGCCGCCGGTGCGCTTCGACTGGCGCACGCTCCAGTACTGGTTGAAGGTCTTGGTGCCCTCGACGGACGGCGCGTTGTAACGCGTCGTCAGGTAGATGTCGTACGTGCCGCCGTCGCTGGTGACGGTGCCCTTGTACGTGCCGGTGGGGCGGTAGGTGCCCCAGTTGTCGACGATGTAGTACTCGACGAGCGGGCTGGACGTCCAGCCGTACAGGGACAGATAGCCGTTGCCGGACGGACTGAAGCTGCCGGAGTACGTCACGTTCCGGCGCGCGCCGGTGCTCCAGCCCTTGCCGCAGACGAAGTTGCCGGTGTTCTTCCAGCTGGTGCTGTAGTTGCCGCCGGAGCCCAGGGTCATGGAGACCGTGCCCTGTGCGTCCGTCCAGAACGAGTAGTAGAAGCCGTTGTTCGTGCCGGTCTGGTTCGTGGTGACGACGGTGGCGGCGCGCGCGGTACCGGGCAGCGCCAGGGCGGCGCCCGTGCCGAGCAGCAGCGCGCAGGCGCCCCTGCGGGTCAGGTCCGGGGTCGTGCGAGGGTTCGTGTGCGGGTCCATGTGAGGGGTCATGTGCGGGTGCCTCCTCGCGGTCCGAGGGCGGGTTTTGGACCGACAGTGTTGGCCTGTCCCGGTCAAGCGTCAATAGTTTCGGCAGCTGTTACGAAACATTCGGAGGCCTTGGGGTCCAGCTGGGCGAGTTCTGGCCACTTCTGGGAGTCTTGATCCCGGCGCCCACGCGTGACGAACGGCTTCGAATGTTTCGAAGCTGTTCCGGTGAAAGCCCACGACCAGCAGTGACCCTCTCGCTGGATTATTTTGCGGTTTCTTTGTTGCTGCGCGGGTTGGTTAAGTAGTTGTTGCGCCTGCTGTGAGGGTCACGAAAACCATTGAGGAGGGGTGCGGGGTCGTGTGAGGCTAGCCTCATCAACCTACGGAGATTTTGGGGGAGATTTCTATGGGCTTGCCGTTATCGTCCGCGGCGCAGGAGCAGGTGTACGGGGACGCGGGTCCCTGGTCGATCCTCGTTGTGGAGAGCGACGAGGCGAACAGGGAGATCCTCGTGGCCGACCTACGCCGGAGCGGACAGGATGTGCGAGCTGTGGGAAGCGGGCGGGAGGCGCTGGAGAGCGCGGAGGAATCGGACCTCGTACTGCTCGGCATGAAGCTGAAGGATCTTGACGGGCTCCATGTGTGTCGGCTGATCAGGGCCGTCACCGACACTCCCGTCATCTTCGTCGGAGCCGCCGCCTCGGAACTGGACACCGTGCTGGCGCTGCGCGCCGGCGGTGACGACTACCTGGCGCGACCGTATCGGCCTCGTGAACTCATGGCACGGATCGGCGCGGTCATGCGGCGGGCCGGCGTCTGTCGACCGGGGCCCCCGGTACTGGAAAGGGGGAACCTGAGCATCGACATACAGAAACAGGAAGTGAATTACCGCGGGCGTTCCCCGAGGCTGACGCGCAAGGAATTCGAACTTCTTCTTCTCCTGGCGAGGAACCCCGGGAAAGTGATTTCACGGGACGAGATAGTCAGCGAAGTGTGGGGAAATTCCTGGTCGCAGCGGACGGTCGACACGCACGTGAGCAACCTGCGGTCCAAGCTGGGCGACCGCAGCCTCATAGTCTCGGTGCGGGGCGTGGGATTCATGCTGGCAAGGACCTGAGACGCAGCTCTACTCCGCGGCGACGGCCGTGGGTTCCCGGTCGGCCGTGGCTCCGAAGTCCGCCCAGCCGAACCGCAACCGCTCGAAGACCGCCTTCAGGTCGTCCGGTGAGTGGTCGCCGTAGGTGGCGAGGAAGTTGGCGTCCAGTACGAAGCGGGCGAGCGTCGTCGCGAGCAGGTGGCCTTCGGGGAAGCCGGCCTCCTGCGCCAGGGTGGCGGCGAGGCTTGCCTCCCAGTGCCGCCGCACCCGGCCGGCGTACTCCAGCAACGCCGGTGTGGCTTTGACGAGTTCGACGAAGTCCTCGCCGGACGGGCCGTCCGCCGCGGGCTGCGCCGTGGGCACCAGGTGTGCTTCGAGCGCGTCCAGGATCGAGACGCCGACGGCACGGTCGCGGACCGCCGCTGTCAGGGCGCGCTCGTACTCGTCCTCCGCGTCGAAGACCAGCGCCTCCTTGCAGGGGAAGTAGGCGAACAGTGTGCTCACGGCCACGTCCGCGGCATCGGCGATCTCCGCGACGGTCACGTTCTCGAATCCGCGCTCACGGAACAGGGTGAACGCGGTGTCCGCCAGGCGCTTCCGCGTCTGAGCCTTCTTCCGTTCTCGCAGTCCCGACACTCCGGCACCCTCTCGCAACTAGGACGTTTCGCTCCATTGTCCGGCGACGACGGGCTCCCGGCGCCGGGAAAGCGCCTCTGACCTGCAAGGGTGCGAGCGTTCAGAGCGTATTCGGCGCGGCACCGGGGCGCCTGTCCGCTGAGTGAGCGTACAGGCCTGATCCGCTGTCTGTCTGTGATCGCCGACGAGAAGAGGCAGGTCGCAGGCGTGTGCCGACGATCGCGGGCCCCTCGGCGGCTTCTGTCAAGGCCCGGGTGCACCCCTTTTGACCTGCGGATTCACCGGCTCGCACTACCGCATCCCCGAACTTACAGGAGTGAGTACGGAAGTCGATTCCCTCGGCATTGACATGCCTGAGAATCTCGTATCTACTCTGAACTCGTAGTTACTTCGAAAATTTGGAGAGCTCATGGAAGTGACGGCCACGCGCCGATGGCTGGCCCTCGGCGCACTCGCCCTCGCGATGCTGACGGTCGGGCTCGACATGACGGTGCTCAACATCGCCCTGCCCACACTCGCCCGTGACCTGCACGCCGGCACGGCCGCGCTCCAGTGGTTCAGTACCGCGTACACGCTGACTCTGGCCGGCGTGATGCTCCCGGCGGGTGCGCTGGGCGACCGGTTCGGGCGGAAGAAGTTCGTGTTCGGCGCCCTGGTCCTGTTCGGCGCCGCCTCCGTCTGGTGCGCGTTCGCCTCGTCGTCGGGGGAGCTGATCCTGGCCCGCGTGCTGCTCGGTGTCGCGGCGTCGGTACTGATGTCCCTGTCGATGGGCATGATCCCGGTGCTCTTCCCCGACCAGGCCGAACGCGGTCGCGCCACCACTGTGTGGATCACGGCGGTGACCCTGGGAATGCCGCTGGGTCCCATCGTCGGTGGCCTGCTGCTCGACCACTTCTGGTGGGGCTCGGTGTTCCTGGTGAACATCCCGACCGTCGTCATCGGCGCGCTCGCGGTGGGCCTGCTGGTACCGGAGAGCCGCAGCCGGACCCGCCGGCCGATCGACCTGGTCAGCGTGGTGCTCTCGGCGGCCGGACTGGTCGGTCTCACCTACGGTCTGATCCGGTTCGGCGACGAGGGCTGGGGGGACGGCACGGCCTGGGCGACCTTCGTGGGCGGACTCGCCCTCATCGCGGGTTTCGTCGCCTGGGAACGCACCCGGGAACACGCCCTCGCGGATCTCAGCCTCTTCGGGGACCACGGATTCCGCATGGGCACCTTCTTCCAGCTGACCAACGCCTTCGCGATGTTCGGCCTGTTCTTCACCATCCCGCTGTACTTCCAGTCGGTGCTCGGCGTCGATTCGCTCGGCAGCGGACTGCGCATGCTCCCGATGATCGGCGGCCTGCTTGTGGCCTCGAACTTCCTGGAGGGCCTGCGCGACAAGATCGGCCTCAGGCTGACCCTGATGATCGGCTTCGGGACTCTCGCGATCGGGATGGCGGTCGGGGCGCTGACCGGCATCGACACCTCCTACGGATTCGTCGCCACCTGGATGGTCGTCGTCGGCCTTGGCATCGGACTGGTGCTGCCCACCTCCATGGCGCTGGCCGTGGGCGCGCTCACCCCCGAACGCGCGGGCGCCGGATCGGCCCTGCTGTCGGCGCTGCGCCAGGCCGCCGGCACCACCGGCGTGGCCGTGCTCGGCACCGTGCTGTCCACCCGGTACCACTCCGAGCTCGGCCCGCTGGACCGCAAGCCGATCTCCGACGGCGTCGGTTCCGGCGTGGCCGTCGCCGACTCGTTGGGCGACCGGTCGATGCTCCACCACGTCCAGACGGCCTTCATGAGCGGCATGGACCTGCTCCTCGTCGTCTGTGCCGCGATCGCGGTCGTCGGTCTCGTTCTGTCGTCGGTCGCCATCAAGGACCGCACAGCCGGATCCGAGGCGAGGATGCCCGATTCGGAAACCGCGCGGGTCGCGTGACTGAAAACCAAAACTCTCCCACGAGGAAGGGATGAACATGCGCAGCATGGTTACCGTCTCGAAGATGGACCGGAGCTCCATTCCCGAGGTCTCTAGGCTGTTCGCGGAATTCGACGGCACGGAGATTCCAGGACTGATCGGTCTGCACCGTCGTCAGTTGTTCATCCACCAGAACATCCAGGTCCACCTGTACGACTTCGTCGAGAAGTCCGACCCGGCCGCGTTGGAAAAGGTCAAGTCCGACCCGCGGATGGGCCGGCTTTCGGTCGATCTCCAGCCGTACGTCGCGCCGTACGAACCCGAGACGTGGAATTCTCCCGCCGATTCTGCCGCGGCCTGCTTCTACACCTGGGAGGGTGAGGAGATCGACAGCCCGGGGCCGACGGGGACCACCGTCACCATCGCCCGGATGGATTCGGACGCGATTCCCGACGTACAGAAGATCTTCCGGGATTTCGACGCCACCGCCCGGCTGCTGGGAATCCGCAGGCGTCAGCTGTTCGCCTTCAAGGACCTGTGCATCCACATTCAGGACCACGACGGTCTCGACGACACGAATGTCGCGCGGAAGACCGCCTCGGAGATCTGGTCCGGCAAGGTGCTCCAGGATCTGCCGCGGCTCGCCGGCCAGGAGCCCGTGGCGGACGGCTGGGCGAGCCGTTTCTACGGCTGGGAGGCGTCCTGACGCGATGAGCCGTTGACCGCAACGGCCGGAGAGGTGTGTGGAGCCTCAGGTGCAGACGGGATCAGGCCCCGCTCACCCGGGGCTTCACCGGCCCTCCGGGCAGCACCGGGACACAGGAGGGAACCCATGGTGGAAGTGCCGGGAAAGACCGCTTCGGGTTCACCGTCGCAACAGGACGGCGAGGCCACCGCGGCGGTGTGCGTGGGTCAGCCGGGCCTTGAGCGCCGTGTGCTGGAGGCGCTGATCGAGTACACGAAGGACGTCGGGCCGGTGGGCGGAGGCCTCCTCGGTCTCCGCGCGGCCTCGGCGGGTCCGGCCTGTCTGCACGTGGAAGGGGAGCCGACCCTCCTCGGCTACCTCGTCCACCGGCTCTGCCCCGCGATCGTGGGCGGCGGCGCGTACTTCGTGGGCGTCCCCGGGTTGAGGCTCGCGCGGAGCCGGCCGGGCCGCCTCGAACTGCGCTTTCGCGACGGGCATGGGCGGCTCGTCCTCCATCTGGACGCCGTCGGCGAGCGCGTTCTGGACGAATGGGATCGGGACCGGGCCACCGTCTACCGGGGCGGGCGCTGTGCCCTTGGCACGGTGGACGGGCTCCACCCGGCGGAACTGGAGGCCCTTCGCCACCGTGCCGAAGCGATCGTCGACGCACGGTGGAGCCTGGAGCTGCGCCGGATCGTGCGTCGTCTGCCTGCCATCCCCGATCCGCATGTCCGCTGCGTAGCTGTGCGGATCGGACGAATGCCGTCCTGACCTGCTGCATCGGCGGCGGCCGGTGAAGGACGAGCCAGTTCAAATGTGAAGTCGCAAGAATTAAAGAGCGACTCTTATTCCGATGCGGCTCCGGTTCGGGTACGCTGGCTGTGCCCAGGTGCGGCGCCAACGGGGGACGTGTCGACGAGGTTCTGTTTTGAAATAAATCACCGCGATCGATGCCCGCCTCGCGATCCCCCACGGCCGCATGCGGAACGTCAAGAAGAATTGACGAACCTCTGTGGTTTCGTGATCAGATTCCCGTTGCATGACCAAAGGCGAAGCTGGAGGGTGGAATGGTGGACGCGAGACAGGTGGACAGTGAAATAAGTGGACTTCTCGACCGTTATGTCCTGGGACTCGACTACGACAAACTCGACGACGAGTGGGCGGACGGGCTGTTCGCCGAAGACGTGGTCATCGAGTTCCCCGTGAGCCGACATGCAGGAATCGACGGCCTCGTCGAATACCATCAGCGGGCGCTGGCCATGTGGGCCAGAACCCATCACGTGAACACACCGCCGATCGTGAGCGTCACGGGAGGAAGCGCCACACTTCGCGCCAATATGACGTCCGTGCATGTGCATCACGAGCGAGAAGGCGAGATTCGACCGCACTACGTGTCCGGCACCTACGTCACCGGCGACGCGGTGCGCACCGAGCGGGGCTGGCGCCTGTCGCGTCTCTCGTTCGATCTGGTATGGAAGACCGGCAACCCGCCGGACTGACTTGGGTGGGCATTTATGCGATCAGCACAGATGAAACTGAGTTCTCAACCAGAGATACTCGAGACCCACGACACCGAGCACCGCATGGCGGCCCGAGCGGCATTCGGCGGCCGGGGCGGTGCGGCGACATCCTCGCCGGCGCCCGTTCGGAACATCTCGGACACCTGGCGGATCCTCGTCGTAGAAGGAAGCAGCAGCGATCGGGCGACCCTCACCGAAGCCCTGGAGCGGCACGGCCACCATGTCGACGCCCTCGACTCGGGTGGTGAGGCACTGGCCTGGTTCGAGACCGCGGACCTCGTCCTGCTCGACCTCGACCTCCCCGACCTGGACGGTCTCGAGGTGTGCCGCGAGATCCGGGCGGCCAGTGACATCCCGGTCATCACCGTCACTTCGCGGGCGTCCGAACTCGACTGCGTCCTCGCGCTGCAGGCCGGGGCGGACGACTACGTCATCAAGCCCTACGGGATCCGGGAGCTGATGGCCCGTCTGGACGCCGTGATGCGGCGGTCACGCCGCACCCCGTACCCCGACGACGAGGCCGACGGTGGGGCGGTGCTGGAGCACGGCCCGCTCCGGATCGACAGCGACTCGCGGGAGGTCGAGATGAGCGGCCGGCCGGTTCCGGTCACCCGCAAGGAATTCGATCTGCTCGCCCTGCTGGCCAGTGCCCCGGGGCAGGTGATCTCGCGGGAGTCCATCATGCGCAAGGTGTGGGGCGAGTCATGGTCGCGCCGTACCGTCGACACCCATGTCAGCAGCCTCCGCAGCAAACTGGGCGGACCGGAATGGATCGTCACCGTTCGCGGGGTCGGTTTCAAGCTTCGCGGTATGCGCTGACAATTCCTCGCGGTCGAATTGACATTCGCTGGACCCGGGTCTGTAGCTTCCCCGGTTATCGTGAGTCTGCAGGAAGCGGAAACTCCGATCGAGGGGTCGCATGACGAACACCGATGTCGACGAGGCCACCGAACTCGTCAAGTTCCCCATTCAGCGCACATGTCCTTTCGCCATTCCGCCGGTATACACGAAGTTCCGGGAGGAGTCGCCGGTCGCCCAGGTGGTCCTCCCGGACGGTGGAAAAGCCTGGCTGGTGACCAAGTACGAAGACGTGCGGGCCGTAATGTCCAATCCGAAACTCAGCTCGGACCGCCGTAAGAAGGATTTCCCGGTCGTGGTGCCCGGACAGAACGCGGCGCTGTCCAAGCACGCCCCTTTCATGATCATCCTCGATGATCCGGAGCACGCGGAGCTGCGGCGGCCCGTGATCAGCGAGTTCTCGGTCCGCCGGGTCGCCGCGCTGAAACCGCGCATTCAGGAGATCGTCGACGGATTCATCGACGACATGCTGAAGCTGCCGAAGCCCGTCGACCTGAACCAGGTCTTCTCCCTGCCGGTGCCTTCGCTGCTGGTCTCCGAGATCCTCGGGATGCCCTTCGAAGGGCACGAGTACTTCATGGAGCTGGCCGAGGTCCTGCTGCGCCGCACCACGGACGAGCAGGGCCGGATCAACATCTCGATCAAGCTGCGCGAGTACATGAACAAGCTGGTCGAGGAGAAGATCGACAACCCGGGCGACGACCTGCTCAGCAGGCAGATCGAACTCCAGCGGCAGCAGGGCGGCATCGACCGGCCGGCCCTCGCCAGCCTCTGCCTGCTGGTCCTGCTGGCCGGGCACGAGACCACGGCGAACATGATCAATCTCGGCGTGTTCTCCATGCTGACGAGGCCGGAACTGCTCGCGGAGATCAAGGCGGATCCCTCGAAGACCCCGAAGGCGGTCGACGAACTGCTGCGGTTCTACACGATCCCGGACTTCGGCGCGCACCGGCTGGCGATGGAGGACGTCGAGATCGGCGGTGTCCTGATCCGCAAGGGCGAGGCCGTGATCGCCTCGACCTTCGCGGCGAACCGTGACCCCGCGGTGTTCGAAGATCCGGAAAAGCTCGACTTCTCCCGGGACGCCCGGCATCACGTGGCCTTCGGTTATGGTCCGCACCAGTGCCTCGGTCAGAACCTCGGCCGGGTGGAGCTTCAGGTCGTCTTCGACACGCTGTTCCGTAGGCTGCCGGACCTGCGCCTGGCCGTGCCGGTCGAGGAGCTGTCGTTCAAGAGCGACGCGCTGGTCTACGGCCTGTACTCGCTCCCCGTGACCTGGTGAAGGAGGTGACCATGAGGCTGGAGAAGGACCACGAGCGCTGCATCGGCGCGGGTCAGTGCGTGCTGACCGAGCCGAGGATCTTCGACCAGGACGACCGGGGTCTGGTCCGCGTCCTGATCGAGCGGCCGCAGGGGCCCGACGAGGCCGCCGCCCACAAGGCGGTCTACATATGTCCGGCGAAGGCCCTGTCCATCACGGAGGAATGAGCTCCCTCCCACGAAGCCGCGCCGGTCCCCCTCCCCCGAGGGGACCGGCGCGGCTTCGTCTCCGGGTCAGTCGTGCATGCCCTGGTCGTCACCCGTCGTCCACACGGGTTCGATCTCGATCCGGGACAGCAGCCACGACCCTTCGGTCCGTACGGCGGTGAAGATGTAGCGGGCGCCGAGATCGAAGTGCCGGCCCGTCCCGTCCCGGCTCACGTGCACCGCGGTGACGTTCGCATGCACGGTCGCCCGGTCGCCCTCCGGTTCGGGGGTCACATTGCCCATGGAGTGCATGGTGGCCGCCCACATCAAGTCGTCACGCAGCATGTCGGCCAATGCCTCACGGCCGTCGATCCGGATATCGGGCATCAATTCCATGGTCACCTCCGGAGTGAACACCGTGGTGAGCGACTCGTGATCGCGGGCATCGACGGCCTGTGCGAATCGTGCCACGAGCGACTGCAGCTCGAAGATGTCTTCCATACGTTTGATCGCGGGGATCGCATACGATTCGGTCATGCCTGTGATATTGCCGTGCGAAATTCGTCCGGGGTCCGTCTTCAGGATTCTCTGACGCAGTTCTGACGAACATTGCCATCGTTCTGAACCAGTCCGTATTGAAACCTGTATCAAGGGCCGGAAGACTCGTTCTCGAAAACAGCGGACTCGCGTAACGGGGATGGGTATATGCACAGCACCGTAATTGTGGACCGGATCGAACCGGGATTCACGGAGCAGCTGGCCGGGACCTTCGCAAAGGTGGATGGTGGACCGTCCGCCCATCGGAACCTGGTACGTCGCCAACTCTTCGAGTACAAGGGCGTGTTCATCCACCTTCAGGACCACGCCGAGGAGAACCGGGCCGGGACCGCCCCCTCGGGCGGGCCGGCGACCCGGTTCTACGAGTGGCACGGGAAGCCGGTCACCGACGAGCACCGGATGCACAGCACCATCATCGTGGCCCGGCTCGAACCGGCCCACATCGGCACCGTCGCGAAGCTGTTCGCGGACTTCGACACCAGCACCGAACTGCCGCACACCATGGGCACCCGCCGCCGGCAGCTGTTCGCCCACGACGGGCTCTACTTCCACATCCAGGACTTCGAGTCCGAGAACGGCGGGGAGCTGATCGAGCGGGCCAAACTGGATCCGCGCTTCCTCCAGATCCAGCAGGACCTGCTGCCGTACATCAAGGTCTTCGACCCCGAGACCTGGCGCTCGCCCTCCGACGCCATGGCCTCGCGCTTCTACACCTGGCAGGCCGCGGCATGAGCGGGCGTCGCGTCGTCGTCACGGGGATGGGAGTACTGGCCCCCGGCGGGGTGGGCACGGACAACTTCTGGTCCCTGCTCACCGAAGGCCGCACGGCCACCCGGGGCATCACATTCTTCGACCCTTCGCAGTTCCGCTCCCGCGTTGCCGCCGAGATCGACTTCGATCCGTACGAGCACGGCCTGACCCCGCACGAGGTGCGGCGCATGGACCGGGCCGCGCAGTTCGCGGTGGTCGCGGCGCGCGGAGCCGTCGCGGACAGCGGACTCGACACCGGCGCGCTGGACCCGTACCGGATCGGCGTCACCATCGGCAGCGCGGTGGGCGCCACCATGAGCCTCGACGAGGACTACCGGGTCGTCAGCGACGGTGGGCGGCTCGACCTGGTGGACCACAGCTATGCCGACCCCTTCTTCTACAACTACTTCGTGCCGAGCTCCTTCGCCGCCGAGGTCGCCCGCACGGTGGGGGCGCAGGGACCGAGCAGCGTCGTGTCGGCCGGGTGCACCTCCGGTCTCGACTCGGTCGGGTACGCCGTCGAACTCATCAGGGAGGGCACGGCCGACGTCATGGTCGCCGGTGCCACCGACGCGCCGATCTCGCCGATCACGATGGCCTGCTTCGACGCGATCAAGGCGACCACGCCCCGCCTCGATGAGCCGGAGCACGCCTCCCGCCCGTTCGACGGCACCCGCAACGGCTTCGTACTGGGCGAGGGCGCGGCGGTGTTCGTGCTGGAGGACCTGGACAGCGCCCGGCGGCGCGGCGCGCGCATCCACGCCGAGATCGCGGGATACGCCACCCGCAGCAACGCCTACCACATGACAGGGCTGCGCCCCGACGGTGCCGAGATGTCCGAGGCGATCAGGGTCGCGCTCGACGAAGCCCGGATGGACCCCACGGCGATCGACTACATCAACGCGCACGGCTCGGGCACCAAGCAGAACGACCGGCACGAGACCGCCGCCTTCAAGCGCAGCCTCGGCGACCACGCGTACCGCACCCCCGTGAGCTCCATCAAGTCCATGGTCGGGCACTCGCTGGGAGCCATCGGGTCGATCGAGATCGCCGCGTCCGTCCTGGCGATCCAGCACAACGTCGTACCGCCGACGGCGAACCTGCACACGCCCGACCCCGAGTGCGACCTCGACTACGTCCCCCTGATCGCCCGCGACCAGCTCGTGGACGCGGTGCTCACGGTCGGCAGCGGCTTCGGCGGCTTCCAGAGCGCGATGGTGCTGGCCCAACCGGAAAGGAACGCGGCATGACGGCCTCAGTGGTGGTGACCGGCCTGGGGATCACCGCCCCCAACGGGCTCGGTACGAAGGACTACTGGAGCGCGACCCGGGTCGGCAAGAGCGGCATCGGCCCGCTCACCCGCTTCGACGCGACGCCGTATCCGGCGAAGCTGGCCGGCGAGATCGACGGTTTCACGGCGAGGGAGCATCTGCCCAGCCGGCTGCTGCCGCAGACCGATCAGGTCACCCGGCTCTCGCTGGTCGCCGCGGACTGGGCGCTCGCCGACGCCGGGGTCAGCCCCGCCGACCTGCCGGCCTTCGGCATGGGCGTCATCACGGCCAGCTCCGCCGGCGGCTTCGAGTTCAGCCAGAACGAGCTGAAGAGCCTGTGGAGCAAGGGCGGCGAACACGTCAGCGCGTACCAGTCGTTCGCGTGGTTCTACGCGGTCAACACCGGCCAGATCTCCATCCGCAACGGGATGAAGGGGCCCAGTGGTGTCATCGTCACCGACGACGCCGGAGGACTGGACGCGGTGGCACAGGCGAGGCGCCAGATCCGTAAGGGCACCTCGCTCGTGGTGGCGGGAGCCGTGGACGCCCTGCTGTGCTCCTGGGGCTGGGTGGGCCTGCACACCAGCGGCCGGCTGAGCACGGCGAACGACCCCGGCCTCGCCTACCTGCCCTTCGACGACCGGGCGGCCGGTCATGTACCGGGCGAGGGCGGCGCCCTGCTCGTCCTGGAGTCCGCCGACTCCGCTCGCGGCCGCGGGGCCAGGGTGTACGGCGAGATCGCCGGGTACGCCGCCACCTTCGACGGGCGTGGACCGGGGCTGCGCAAAGCCGTGGAACTGGCCCTCGCCGATGCCCGCTTGGCGCCCTCGGACGTGGACGTGGTCTTCGCCGACGCCGCGGCCGAGCCCGAACGCGACCGGATCGAGGCGCGGACGCTGGTCGACGTGTTCGGTCACCGGGGCGTCCCGGTCACCGCGCCCAAGACGATGACGGGCCGCCTGTACGCCGGTGCGGCCGCCCTTGACCTGGCCACCGCCTTCCTCGCGATGGCGGAAGGGCTGATTCCGCCGACCGTCAACACCGAGCCCGCCGACCGCTACGGCCTCGACCTGGTCACCTCCCAGGCGCGCGCCGCCGAGCTGCGCACCGCGCTCGTGCTGGCCCGCGGCCACGGCGGCTTCAACGCGGCGATGGTCGTCCGTTCCTGAGCCCCCACACCCGATCAACCCGTGCGAAAGGCGGATCTCCATGTCCCAGACCACGTTCACCCTCGACGACCTCAAGCGGATCCTCCTCGAAGGCTCCGGGGCTCCCGAGGGCGGTGGACTCGACGACGACATCCTCGACACCGACTTCTCCGACATCGGCTACGACTCGCTCGCACTGCTGGAGACCGCGAGCCGGATCGAGCGCGAGTACGGCATCGAGCTGGACGAGACCGTCGTGGGAGACGCGACGACACCTCGTGCATTCGTCGACGCCGTCACCACACACCTCGCCGCAACGGCTGCCTGAGCAGGAGCAGAGATGACACAGCAGGAACAGCGCGTCGCCCTGGTGACCGGCGCGACGAGCGGAATCGGCCTGGCCGTGGCCCGGCTGCTGGCCGGGCAGGGCCACCGGGTGTTCATCGGCTCCCGGACCGAGGACAAGGTGCGGACCACGGTCAAGCAACTCCAGGAGGAAGGCCTGGACGTGGACGGAGCGGTGCTCGACGTGCGCTCGGTGGAGTCGATACGCGCTTACGTCCGGGCCGCCGTCGACCGGTTCG
This sequence comes from Streptomyces sp. NPDC047081, assembly GCF_040643775.1. Lineage (NCBI taxonomy): Bacteria > Bacillati > Actinomycetota > Actinomycetes > Kitasatosporales > Streptomycetaceae > Streptomyces > Streptomyces sp. NPDC047081. Next base: position 300,393 of record NZ_JBEYUY010000011.1, read on the forward strand.
GGTCGGTGGACGTGCTCGTCAACAACGCGGGCATCAGCGGCGGCGGAGTGACCGCCGGCATCACCGACGAACTGTGGGACGACATCGTCGACACCAACCTCAACAGCGTCTTCCGGCTGACCCGGGAGGCCCTCACCACGGGCGGCATGGGCGACAAGAGCCGGGGTCGCGTCATCAACATCGCCTCCACCGCCGGCAAGCAGGGCGTTGTCCTCGGGGCGCCGTACTCCGCCTCCAAGCACGGCGTCGTCGGCTTCACCAAGGCGCTGGGCAACGAGCTCGCCCCCACCGGCATCACCGTCAACGCGGTCTGCCCCGGGTACGTCGAGACGCCCATGGCCGAGCGCGTACGGCAGAACTACGCCCGGCTGTCCGGCTCGTCGGAGGCCGACATCCTGGAGAAGTTCCAGGCCAAGATCCCGCTGGGCCGCTACTCGACCCCCGAGGAGGTGGCCGGTCTGGTCGGCTACCTCGCCTCCGACCTGGCTGCGTCCATCACCTCCCAAGCGCTGAACGTCTGTGGCGGACTCGGCAACTTCTGACCGCACCGCGCCCGCCCCAACCGAGGAGCCCCATGCCGTCCGAACTGCGCACGTCCGAGCACGAAATCAAGATCGCGGCACCCGCCGACGACATCTACCGTCTGCTGGCGCAGGCGGAGAACTGGCCCCAGCTGTTCCCGCCCAGCATCCACGTCGACCATGTGGAGCGCGGTGAACGCGAGGAACGTATCCGCATCTGGGCGACGGCCGGCGACTCCGTCAAGAACTGGACCTCGCACCGGGTCCTGGACCCGGAACGGCGCCGTATCGAGTTCCGGCAGGAGGTCAGTTCGCCCCCCGTCGCCGCGATGGGAGGAGCCTGGCAGATCGACGAACTGCCGTCCGGCGAGGCGCTGGTACGGCTCGGCCACGACTTCCGGGCCACCGACGAGAGCGGCCTGAGCCGGCTGGAGGAGGTCGTCGACCGCAACTCCCGCTCCGAACTCGAGTCCCTCCGGACGATCACCGAGTCGAAGGCCGCCATCGACGAACTGACCTGCTCCTTCGAGGACACGGTGCGGATCAGGGGCGAGGCCCGGGACGTCTTCGACTTCGTCTACCAGGCGAACCTGTGGACCGATCGGCTGCCCCACGTGGTCACGGTGCGTCTCGACCAGCCCTCGCCCGGCCTGCAGACGCTGGAGATGGACACGCTGTCCAAGGACGGCACCACGCACACCACGAAGTCGTACCGCGTGGGACTGGAACCCGACCGGATCGTCTACAAGCAGATCACGCTGCCCGCGCTGATCACCCTGCACACGGGCCGCTGGACCTTCGCACCGGCCGACGACGGGATCACGGCTTCCTCGCAGCACACGTTCAGGGTCGACACCGCCACCATCGGGCAGGTGCTGGGCGAGGAGGCGACAGCGCAGGACGCCATCGAGTACGTGCGCACCGCGCTCAGTACCAACAGCATGGCGACGCTCACCCTCGCGAAGGCGTACGCGGAAGGACTCGCCGGGGAAGGCCGGCCATGACCCCGGCAGCGCCTCCGGTGCCCCCGCCGGAGCGGGTGGCCGACCGACGGCACATCACCCTGGACGCGGTCGGCGTCACGCTCTCCGCCCGGCTGGCCCGGCCGGCGCACGTCCCGCCCAGGGCGACGGTCGTCGCCCTGCACGGGGCCGGGATGAGCTCGGCGTACTTCGACGGACCCGCGCACCCCGAGACGTCGCTGCTGACGCTCGGCGCGGAACTGGGTTTCGCGGTCGTGGCCGTCGACCGTCCCGGTTACGGCGCCTCGGCGGGACAACTGCCGTACGGGCAAGGGGTCGTGGAGCAGGCCGCCACGCTGGCGGAGGCGCTGCACGGTCTGGCGGACCATGGCGAGACGGGCGCGGGGATCTTCCTCGTGGCCCACTCGTTCGGAAGCAAGCCGGCGCTGCGGATGGCGGCGGACGGTACCGTTCCCGGCCTGCTCGGCCTCGATGTGTCGGGATGCGGTGCCGAGTACGTGGTTCCGCCCACCGTGCCGGTCACCCGGGCAGGGAGCTGGAAGCTCAACTGGGGTCCCCTGAGGCTGTACCCGCCGGGCACGTTCCAGGCCGGCCTCGGTGTGGTCGCCCCGGTGCCGCCGCATGAGCTCGACGCCGCCGCTCGGTGGCCCGATGTGTTCGCCGCGCTGGCGGGGCGGGTCCGCGTCCCCGTCCGGTTCACCTTCGCCGAGCACGAGGCGTGGTGGCGCCGGGACTCCTCGGCCCTGGCCCGGCTGCGCGGCCGGCTGGGAGCGGCGCCCAGGGTCCTGATCGACCACCAGCCCGACGCGGGCCACAACATCAGCCTCGGCTGGACGGCCCGGGCCTACCACCTGCGGGCTCTCGGCTTCGCGGAGGAGCGCCTGCGCAGCCCGGCGGCCGGGAGGGAAGCGACGGACATGACCGGGAAACGCTGCGAGGCGGCCGCCGGGCGACGGCAGGGAGGCGCCTGATGGCCGGCCCGGCGAGCACACCCCCGGACTTCCCCACGGAGGCGCAGCACCCGCTGGTCGCGGCACTGAGCATCTTCGGAGGCGGCAGGGCTCCCGGGAGCGCGGAGCGCGAGGCGGAGGGCGACGCGGACCTCTGTGAAGCGCCGGCCCGGTGCTTCGTACGACTGGGGGCGGCGTGACCGCGAGCACGGAACCGGCTCCGCCGCCGAAGAACCTCGTCCTCGCCTGCGACCTGCAGGCGCCGGGGACCGAGGCGGCGGCCCGGGCGGTACTGCGCAGACTGTCCGCGAACGACCGGGAACGGATCGCCCGCCTGGGCCGTTCCGCCGACCGGACCCGCTCGGTGATGGCTCGGTGGCTCGCTCTCCAGGCCGCCTCCCAGCTGCTCGGCACGACCTGGACCGGCATCCGGCTCGGGCGCCGCCGCCACGGGCCGCCGTATGTCGTGGCGCAGCCGCACCTGTCCGTGAGCATGGCGCACAGCGGACGCTATGCGGTGGCGGCGGTGGCGCTCGGCGGGCGGGTGGGCGTGGACGTGGAGCGGATTGCCCGGGTGGACACGCTGCCGGACAGCGCCTTCCTCACTCCCGTGGAGATCGCCGCCCTGCCCCCGGCGCGGCAGCGCGGCGAGTCCCGGGCGATGCTGTGGGCACTGAAGGAGGCAGCGACCAAACTGACCGGCGAGGGTCTGCGCGCGGGTGTGAGACGCGTCGGCTTCCACTGGCGCGGCGGAACGCGGGAGCTGGGCGCCGCCCGGACCCCCTACACCGCCGGCGAGTTCACGGTGTGCCGCCTTCCCGGCGGTTACGTCTGTGCGGTGGGGGTGTCGGCGGGCACGCCGCCGCCGGCCCCCCTGCTCCTTGCCGTCGGTCACCGACCTCTGCCGGAAAGAGAGAGGAGCGACTTCTCCATGCATCCCGTCTTCGACGATCCCGCCCAGGGGAACAGCGATCCGGAGCCTGACGGCACGACAGGCGGGGACGACCCCACCACGGCACATCAAGCGCAACCGGACAGGGCAGAGACCGAACCGCACATCTGGCTCAGCGTCGACTGAGCACGCCCAGCCGATCAGGAAAGAGGCCCCCTGTTCGAATAGAACAGGGGGCCTGCTCCCCTCTGACCTGCTAAGCAAGCTGTGCCCCCGGCAGGATTCGAACCTGCGACACCCGCTTTAGGAGAGCGGTGCTCTATCCCCTGAGCTACGAAGGCAGGGCCATGGCCGTGGAGGCCACAGGCGTCAGCGTACCGGATCTGTTGCGGGGGAGTGCCGGGGTCAGGACAGGGGGACGCGGGTGAAGCGGCCCGCCACCTGCAGGTCGGACTCGATGTGGTCCGCCGTCGTGCGCAGGGCGGGGAGGATCTGCTCGACGCACTCCTCCACCGTGTGCCGCGCCGCGTGCATCGCCACGTTCAGCGCCGCCACCACCCGGCCGGTGCGGTCGCGGACCGGGACCGCGATGGAGCGCAGGCCCTCCTCCAGTTCCTCGTCGACCAGGGCGTAGCCCTGGGAGCGGACCGAGGAGAGGACGGCGGTCAGGGCCTCCGGGTCCGTGATCGTGGACCTCGTCAGCGCGCGCAGGGGGCCGAGGTCCCGCTCCGGCTCCGGTACGTCCGCCAGCATCACCCGCCCCATCGACGTCGCGTACGCCGGCAGCCGCGTCCCCACCGTGATGTTCACGCTCATGATCCGGCTCGTCGCCACCCGCGCCGTGTACTGGATGTCCGTCCCGGAGAGCACGGACAGCGACGTCGACTCGTGGACCGCCGCCGCCAGTTCCGCCATGTGCGGGGCGGCGATCTCGGCGACCGACGTGCGGGACAGCGGCGGGAAGCCCAACGACAGCACGCGCGGCGTCGGTTCGAAGACGCGGTCCCTCGCCCGGACCAGACCCAGGTGTTCGTACGTGATCAGAGCGCGGCGGGCGGTCGCGCGGGCCAGGCCCGTCGCCTGGGCGACCTCCGTCAGCGTCAGCGCGGCGCGGCCCTCGCCGAACGCCGTCAGGACCGTCAGCCCGCGCGCCAGCGACTCGACGAACTCCCGGCCCAGGGCCTGCTTGGACGCGCCGGTCCAGGTCGCCAGACCCGACGGCGCCGACCCGGGCGGAGCGGGTGGCGTGGCGCGCAGGTCGTCCTCCATCGCCCTGACCGCCGCCCGCAGCCGGGGGAGCAGGGCGTCGCGCAGGTCCGCCGCGGTGTGCCGGCTGGTGTGGCTCACCACGCTCGCCGCGCACGCGATCCGGCCGGTACGGGGGTCCCGTACCGGAACGGAGACCGCCACCAGCCCCGGCTCGATCAACTGGTCGTCCAGCGCCCAGCCGTTCGCCGCCGCCTCGGCCGCCCGTCGCTCGAACTCCTCGTCCGGGTAGGGGTGTTGGCGCGGTGGTACGGCGGGAAAGCCGCGGTCCTCCGGGTCCGCCGAGCGGCGTGCGCGCCACGCCCGCCACTCCTCCTCGTCCCACTCCGTCGCGAACAGCGGGCCGGGCGCGGTGCGTTCGGCCGGGAGCAGGTCGCCGATGCGGAAGCTGAGGGACATCGCGCGGCGCCGGGTGGCCTGGTGGATGAAACGGATGCCGTCGCGGTCGGCGACCGCCAGGGACACCGACTCGTCCAGCTCGTCCGCGAGGGCGTCGGCGCGCGCGTCCAGCAGTGCGGGCAGGCGCAGGGCGGCCAGGTAGGCGTTGCCGAGTTCCATCAGGCGGGGGGCGAGGACGGCGTCCCGGCCGTCGAGGCGGACGTACCCCATGCGCGCGAGGGTGGAGGTGATGCGGTCGACCGTGGAGCGGGCGAGGCCGGTGGCCCGTTCGAGCGCGCTCAGGCTCAGTGTGCCGTCCGCCTCGGTGAGCCGGTGCAGGACGGCGATCCCGCGGATGAGCGGCGCGACCGCCTCGGCGGGTACGGCGGCTGCGTCGGCGTCGTCGGCCGTCGTGGACTTCGCGGGCATCGGCTTCTCGGGTCTCCGGTACGGCGGTCGGGGCACGGTCACCGTACCCGGGGCCCGGCGCCCGGCAGCCCCCTCACCTCCGCGAGGGGCCCGGCCCCCGCCACTCCCTCACCTCCGCGTGACCGCCACCCGGTAGTTCCCCGCCAGGTCCGTCCCCTCCACCGCGATCCGGATCCCCCGCTTGGGGTCCTTGAAGCTCTCGCCCGGGGTGAAGGGCGCGTCCGAGAGTTCCGCGTGGACGTTCGGGCTGCGGGTGCAGCCGCCGCTGTCCCGGCGGGAGTCGTAGACCGTGACCGGGCCCATTCCGGTGTCCACGTCCGCGTCGACCCGGTAGACGAGGACGCCCGGGCGGCAGACCGCCTCGTCGTTGCCCTCGCGGGTGCGCAGCTCGACGGCGTAACCCGTGCCCCCGGACAGCGGCACGAAGACCAGCTTGGGGCCGCCGGGGCGGGCCAGCGGGGTGAGGGTGTACTCGGTCGTGCCGCGCGCCGTCGCGCAGCCGACCTGGTTCGCGTCCAGCCAGCCCAGCTTCCACTTGTGCCAGCCGAGCAGGTCGTTGTTGGCGCCCCAGTCCTCGCTCATGATGTCCCAGTGGCCGACCGAGCCGCCGCCCTCCTGGGTGTAGAGGTCGGGCAGCCCGAAGACATGGCCGTTCTCGTGCGGGAGCACGCGGTAGCCGGTCCGGTCGTAGGAGCCGGAGCCGTCGTCCTGGCGGGAGTAGACGAAGGACGCGTTGGCGACCGGGACGCCGTCCGCCACCGGCGCCTCCGTGTTGCCGGCGAAGGTCACCGACAGGACCGTGTCCAGGGCGGAGGGGCCCGCGTTGGGGGTGACCAGCACGTTCAGGAAGTCGTAGTCCCGGAAGTCGACCTTGGGGTCGGCCGCGCTGACTATGTCCTGGACCAGGTCGCGATAGCCGGGGTCGAAGGGGGCGCCGCGCTCTATGCCGTACGCCTTGAAGGGCTTGGGCATGCGCAGCCAGTGCGGGATCGGGGTCTCGGGGCGGTAGTCGAGACGGCCGTAGGAGGCGGTGCGGAACCACGCCTGGGTCTGCGGGAAGAACTCGTGGAAGCGGTCGAGAGCGTTGCCGGGGCCCGGTGCGTCCGGGAAGTCGACCATCAGGGTCAGGGCGCGGACGGTGCCCGTGGAGCGGGAGTAGCCGGTGGCCGTCGGTACGCCCTCCGACATCTGGACGGCGTGCCGGCCGCTGATCATGCAGGGGCCGAACGCCGAGCCGCGGGCCATCGCGATCGGACCCGCCCCGGCCGCCGTGCTGCCCGCGGTCGGACGACCGGTGCCGGCGGAGGTGCTGACCGCGAGGGTCAGGGCGGTCACGGACGCGAGAGCGGCCACGCGGCGCGGGCGTATCCGACGGCTGAGCTGCATGCACGGGCCCTTCGTCCATGGCAGCCGCCGGTCCCGGACTGCACCCTTTCGATCACCCTCGGGCGCGGGGTGCGGGGGCGCTCGCTGGAGGCGGCCGAACGTGGGGTTCCGGCAGCACGAGGATGTGACTCAGGTCACATCGATTCTTTCCGTCAACCCGAAATAACCGGGGAGCGTCTCCCCGTTTAGTCAGGTGTCCGAGCGAAACGGGGACTGGCTCCCCGGATCGCCCAAGCAGAACCACCGACCCGAGGAGTACGCCGTGACCGCCACGACGACCGCACAGCGCAAGGTGCCCCGGCCGCGCGCCGACGCCCTGCGCAACCGGGAGCGGATCGTCAGCGCGGCCCGGGAGATGTTCACCGAGCTGGGCCCGGACGTGCCGCTCGACGACATCGCCCGCCGGGCCGGCGTGGGCAACGCCACGGTGTACCGCAACTTCCCGGACCGGGACGCGCTCGTCCGCGAGGTCGTCTGCTCGGTCATGGACCGGACCTCGGAGGCGGCCGAACAGGCCCTCGCCGAGAGCGGCGACGCCTTCACGGCGCTGGAGCGTTTCGTGCACATCTCCGCCGACGAGCGGATCAGCGCGCTGTGCCCGATGGTCCAGTCGACGTTCGACAAGAACCACCCCGATCTCGAAGCGGCGCGTGAGCGCTGCGAGGAGCTCGTCACGGAGCTCATGGACCGCGCCAAGCAGGCCGGCCAGCTGCGTGACGACGTCGGCGTCGGCGACCTGATGGTCGTCGTGGCCCAGCTCAGCCGGCCCCCGGCCGGCACGGACTGCCTCCGCAGCGACCGCTTCGTCCACCGCCATCTGCAGCTGTTCCTGGACGGACTGCGGGCCCCGGCCCGATCCGTCCTGCCGGGTACGGCCGTGACCATGGAGGACATGCGCACGTCCTGACCGATGAGTTCAGCGCTCCACACCAGTCCCTAGTGCAGGGCGGCACAGCCAGTCCCTGACTTCCTCAGCGATCCCTTTTTCCGTCCCGAAGTCCCGAAGTGGGTACCCCCATGTCTGAAACAGCCTCAAAGGCTCTCGGCGTCAGCGATACCAGCGCTCACGCCAACCGCTGGAAGGCGCTCGTCTTCATCGCGCTCGCCCAGCTGATGGTCGTCCTCGACGCCACCATCGTGAACATCGCCCTTCCGTCCGCCCAGACCGACCTGGGCATATCCGACGGCAACCGCCAGTGGGTCGTCACGGCCTACGCCCTGGCCTTCGGCGGTCTGCTGCTCTTCGGCGGCCGTATCGCCGACCTGTGGGGCCGCAAGCGGGCCTTCGTCGTCGGTCTCGTCGGCTTCGCCGCCGCCTCCGCGCTCGGCGGAGCGGCCACCACCGGCGCCATGATGTTCGGCGCCCGTGCCCTCCAGGGCGTCTTCGGTGCCCTGCTCGCGCCCGCCGCGCTCTCCCTGCTCGCCGTGATGTTCACGGACGCCAAGGAGCGCGCCAAGGCCTTCGGCATCTACGGTGCGATCGCCGGTGGCGGTGGCGCCGTGGGCTTCATCCTCGGCGGTGTGCTCACCGAGTACATGGACTGGCGCTGGACGTTCTTCGTCAACATCCCGTTCGCGGTCATCGCCGCGCTCGGCGCGTACTTCGTCATCCGTGAGCCGGAGGGCGGCCGCAACCGCAACCCGCTCGACATCCCCGGCGTGCTGCTGTCCACTCTCGGTCTGGTCTCGCTGGTCTACGGCTTCACCCGCGCCGAGTCCGACGGCTGGGGCGACTCGCTGACCGTCGGCCTGTTCGTCGCGTCCGCGGTCCTGCTGCTGGCCTTCGTCGTCACCGAGTCCCGGGTCAAGGCCCCGCTGCTGCCGCTGCGCGTGGTGACCGACCGCAACCGCGGCGGCATCTACCTCTCGCTCGGTATCGCGATCATCGCGATGTTCGGCACGTTCCTCTTCCTGACCTACTACCTCCAGGTCATCAAGGGCTACTCGCCGATCAAGACCGGCTTCGCCTTCCTGCCCATGATCGCGGGCATGATGGTCGGCTCGACCCAGATCGGCACCCGCCTGATGACCCGGGTCCCGGCCCGGGCGCTGATGGGCCCCGGCTTCCTGGTCGCGGCGGCCGGCATGCTGGTCATGACCCAGATGGAGATCGGTTCGTCGTACGTCTCGATCATCCTGCCGGCCATGCTGCTGCTCGGTCTCGGCATGGGTACGGCGTTCATGCCGGCCATGTCCCTGGCCACCCTGGGCGTCGAGCCGCGTGACGCCGGTGTCGCCTCCGCGATGGTCAACACCTCGCAGCAGGTGGGCGGCGCGATCGGTACGGCCCTGCTGAACACGATCGCCGCGTCCGCGACGACGTCGTACATCAAGGACCACATCGCGGGTGCGACCTCCAAGTCGCAGGCCCAGCTGGTCCAGATGCAGGGTGCGGTGCACGGCTACACCAACGCCATCTGGTTCGCCGTCGGCATGCTGGTGCTGGCCGCGGTGATCGTCGTGACCCTGGTCAACGCGGGCACCCCCGGCTCGACCGCCGTGTCGGGCTCCGAAGAGGGCGCCGAGGACGAGCTCGCCGTCCCGGTGATCGCCCACTGACGGCGACCGCCCGGTCGTACCCCTTCGGCATCACTCGTACGCGGAGGAAGGGGACGCCTCCCGCGTACGACCCCCAGGACCTGCCCTGGCCCTAGCGGAGCCAGGGCAGGTCCGCGCCCGCATCGCTGGGCTGGAGTCCCTCGGCGACGATCTGCATGATCTCGCCGAGGGACTTCTGCTGTTCCGGGGTGAGCCGCTCGAACACCGCCTGCCGTACGGCGCGGACATGGCCGGGCGCGGTGCGCTGGAGCACCTCGTACCCCGCGTCCGTCAGTACGGCGAACTGGCCCCGCTTGTCGGAGGGGCAGTCCTCGCGGCGCACCCAGCCGTTCTTCTCAAGGCGCGCGATCGCGTGCGAGAGCCGGGAGCGGGTGATCTTCGCCTTCATGGCCAGCTCGGTCATCCGCAGCCGGCGCCGGGGCGCCTCGCCGAGGCCGACGAGAAGGCCGTAGTAGATGTGCGGCATGCCCGCGTCCCGCTGGAGCTGGCGGTCGAGGTGGTCCTCCAGGAGGGTGCTGGCGTGCACGTAGGAACGCCAGATGCGCTGCTCGTCGTCGGTGAGCCAGCGGGTGTCTTCGGTAGCGGGTGCTGCGTCCATGTTCTCCACTCTACGAGAACCCTCCTTGAAATTTAAACAATTGGCGCGTACAGTCTTCCGTAGAGTTTGAGACTTAAAGTAACTGCGAGGGAGTCACCGCCATGTCAGCCGCCGCACCGGAGCGCATGCCCGCCCTCTACCTCAGCCACGGCGCCCCGCCGCTCGCGGACGACCCGATCTGGCCCGGCGAACTCGCCGCCTGGTCCGCCGGCCTGCCCCGCCCCAAGGCGATCCTCATGGTCTCCGCCCACTGGGAGGAGGCCCCCCTCGCCCTCGGCGCGGTGGACCCCGTCCCCCTCGTCTACGACTTCTGGGGCTTCCCCGAGCACTACTACCGGGTCCGGTACGACGCCCCCGGCGCCCCCGAACTCGCCGAGTCCGTACGGAAGTTGCTGCGCGCCCCCGGTACGCCGGTGCAGGACATCCCGGACCGCGGCCTCGACCACGGCGCCTATGTCCCGCTCGTCGAGATGTTCCCGGACGCCGACATCCCGGTCCTGCAGATCTCCATGCCGACCCTCGACCCGCGCCGGCTGATGGACATCGGCCGCAAGCTGGCTCCGCTGCGCGACGAGGGCGTGCTGATCGTCGGCTCCGGCTTCTTCACCCACAACCTCGCGGCGCTGCGGCACACGGGCGGGGGAGTGCCGAGCTGGTCGTCGGAGTTCGACGACTGGGGGAAGCGGGCGCTGGAGGCCCGGGACTGGGACGGCCTGCTCGACTTCCTCGACAAGGCCCCGGCCGGACGTTACGCGCATCCGCGCACCGAGCATTTCGCTCCGCTGTTCGTGACCATGGGGGCGGCCGAGGCGGGGGGCGAGCTGGACGCGCAGAGGTCGGTGATCGACGGTTTCTGGTTCGGGATGGCGAAGCGGTCGGTGCAGTTCGGCTGAGCTACAACTGCTTTTCGTACCAGGCGACATCCCAGTAGCGGCCGAACTTCCGGCCCACCTCGCGGTACGTGCCGACGTACCGGAACCCGAAGCGTTCATGCAGCCGCGTGGACGCTTCGTTGGGTTGCGCGATGCCGGCGTAGGCGCGGTGCACGTCCTCGCCCGCGAGGGCCTCGAAGAGCGCCTTGTAGAGGAGCGTGCCGATGCCGCGGCGTCCGGCGTGCGGGGCGAGGTAGATCGTCGTCTCGACCGAGGTCTCGTACGCGGGCTTGGCGCGATAAGGGCTTGATGTGGCGTAGCCCAGAATTTCCTTAGTGTCCGCATCCGTGGCAACCATCAGGCGGTGCGGGCCGTCTTCAGGGTGGGAGAGCAGCCAGGGGCGCCGCTCCTGAGGGGTGAAGACGACGGTGTCGAATGTGATGGACGTCTCACGTACGTAGTGGTTGTAGATGTCGGTGAGGGCTTCGAGGTCCTGCTCGACTCCCGGCCTGACCTGCACCTCTGTACGTTCTGACGACATCGGGCCTCCTTATGTACTCCTGATGCGGCCGCACAGGGTACTGCATGATCAGAAAAATAGGGGGACGGGTTGGGAATTCTGTCCGGATTCCAGTCGTTGTTTCCAACAGATGCTGGGCACCCGAGCAGGGTGCTGAGAGGTACTCGAAGGCGAGCGCCTGGCATCTGAAGGACCACCCGCCAGCCCACCATCGCAAGGGAGCACGCATGGCAACCCGTGCCGTCGCCCGTCGTCAGTCCGCCACCGGCGAGACCGACACGGCAAGCAGTGTTCGCGCACATGGCGGCGAGATCGCAGACCGCGACCTGGTCGGCATGTACCTCGACGAGATAGCGCGCACACCGCTGCTCGACGCCGCCAAGGAGGTCGAGCTGTCCCAGATCATCGAGGCGGGTGTGTTCGCGCGACAGGTTCTCGACGGATACGAGGAGTCCAAGGCCGACGCCTCCCGCGAGGAGCTGGAGGCCCTGGTGGCCGACGGCGAGCGGGCGAAGGACGTCTTCATCCGCTCCAACCTCCGCCTGGTTGTGGCCGTGGCCCGCCGCTACCCCCGCAGCGGCCTGCCCCTGCTCGACCTGATCCAGGAGGGGAACGCCGGCCTGGTGCGCGCGGTCGAGAAGTTCGACTACCGCAAGGGCTTCAAGTTCTCGACGTACGCGACCTGGTGGATCCGTCAGGCCATCACCCGCTCCATCGCCGACCAGTCCCGCACCATCCGCCTCCCCGTCCACCTGGTCGAGGAGCTGGGCCGGATCCGCCGCGTGCAGCGCGAGTTCAACCGCGAGCACGGGCGCGACCCGGAGCCCGCGGAGATAGCGGCGGAGCTGGGCTCCAACGCGGACCGTGTGACCGACGTCCTGGACTGGGCCCGCGACCCGGTCTCGCTGAACATGTCGGTGGACGATGACGGCGACACCCAGTTCGGCGACCTCCTGGAGGACACGTCGGCGGTCTCCCCCGAGCAGTCGGTCCTCACGCTCCTGCGCAGCGAGGAACTGGACCACCTGATCGGCCGCCTGGACCCGCGCACGGCCTCCATCATCAAGATGCGGTACGGCATCGAGGACGGCCGCGAGCGCACGCTGACCGAGGTCGGCAAGGAACACGGCCTGACGCGCGAACGCATCCGCCAGATCGAGAAGCACGCCCTGCTGGAACTGAAGAAGCTGGCGCGGGATACGGGCTTCGAGGCGGCGGCGTAATCGGGCGCAGTCAGGCGCAGTCAGGCGTAATCAACGGTTCGGTGGCCGAGGGTGTGCGCGTGGGGGCTCGGGGGAGCGTGCGGCTCGGCGGTCACCGGGCGGTGCAGGGGGGGCGTGGGCCTCCCGGGGCCTTCCGGTGCAGGACGGCAGCGGGTGTTGAACTCGACCGCGACCGCGTACGCCGGGTGGCGAAAGACCGCGCAAACAATGGCGGTGTTATGCCGCTTCAAGTCTTGGGGGCATGGGAAAAAGACTTCAGGGCACAGGAGTTCGGGGGACTGGGGACTGGGGGACTGGACCGGTCGGGCCTTCTGGTCCGGGAGCGACTGGGCGGGACTTCTAGTCCAGGAGCGACTGGGCGGACTTCAAGTCCAGGAGCGACTGGGTGACGGGTTCAGGCCCAGGAACGACTGGCCGAGGACTCAAGCCCCAGGAACCGACCGAACTTCAGGAACCCGCGAAGGCCAGAACCCTCAACAGAGCCAAGTCCCGACGCACCACCCCCCCGGCGCCGGGACTCTCCCTGAGCCGGGCTCCGGCGCCCCTCCCCCTGGGCGCTGGGGCCCGGCTCTCTTTTTTGTGTGTGGGGGGAGGCGGGGCGGAAGGCGGGGGTTGGGGGCTGGGGATAGGGGGCTGCGGGGCTTGTGGTGCCTTGTGAGCGGGAGCGGGCTCGGCGGGTGGTTGGGGTGGGGTGGCTCGTGGGTCGGGGCAGGTGTCGGAGCGGGGTTTGTGGTGGGGTGGCTCGTGCGCAGGGGCGGGCGTCGGCGCGTGGCTTGTGGTGGCTCGTGGGCGGGGTGGCGTCGGTCCGGGTGCCCGGGTGGCCTGCGGTGCCTCGTGGTGCCTTGCGGTGCCTCGTGGGCTAGGCAGAAGTTGGCCGGGGATGGCTCGCGGTGTCTCGTGGGTGGAAGCGGGCGTCGGCCGGGGGAAGGTTGTGGCGGGCCGGGGCGGGGGCCGGTGTCGAGGCATCGTCGGGGTGCGGGCATGCTGGATGGCGGGGCACCCCGGACCTGAACCCCGGGGTGGCCCGCCGGATGGCAGATTGTGCCACATGGGCATAGCCTGCCGGTGTGAGCAGCTCCACCCCCGCACCCAGAACCCGTGCATCCGTTTCCGCGTCGTCCGGCTCGCTCACCGAGCGGCGCAAGGCCGAGACCCGGATGGAGATCGCCCGCGCCGCGGCCGGGCTCTTCGTGAGACAGGGTCTGCGGGCCACGCGGGCCGAGGACATCGCGCAGGCCGTGGGGATCGCGCCGCGCACGTTCTACCGCTACTTCGCGACCAAGGAAGAGGCCGTCGCCCCGCTCTACGCGGCCGGCGCGGAACGCTGGGCGGAAGCGGTGGCGGCGGCCCCGGCCCACCTCTCCGTCCCCCAGGCCCTGGAACACGCGGTCGAGTACACCCTGACTCCCGGCGCGGGCGTCTCATCAGCCTCCTGGGAACTGGTCCGCACCCTGATCCGCCTGACCGACACCAGCCCGGCGCTGGGGAAGGTGTGGGCAGAGGTGTGCCGTGGGGCGGAGGGGCGGTTGGCGGAGGTTTTGGCCTGCCGGTTGAGTGCGGCGCGTGATGGTGGGCGCGGTCGGGCTGGTGGCGTCGGTGATGGCGAGGGCGGCCGGGCTGATGGTGCGGGCGCAGTTGGTAGCGGGGCCCGCTCGGCCGATGGTGGTGCGGGCGGCGGCCGCTCGGTCGGCGGCGACGATGCTCCTTCGGCGGGTGGCGTTGGCCCGACTGGTGGTGCTGGCTCGGCGGGTGGCGTCGGATCGGACGGTGGCAGCCGCTCGGTCCACGGTGGTGATGCCCATTCGGCTGGTGGTGCTGGCTCGGCAGGTCGCGTCGGACCGGACGGCGGTGGCGTCGGACCGGACGGTGGCGGTGCCGGCTCGGTCAGCGGTGGTGCCGGCTCGGTCGGCGGTGATGGTGCCCGCTCCACTGGTGGCGCCCGCTCGGTCGGTGGCGCCGGTGCTTCCTCGCGCGGTGATGACAACGTTGCTGTGCCCTCCGCTCTCTCCCCATCCCTGCGTTTCGCCGCCGCGGTAGCCGGTGCCGCTGTGCGCGTGGCCGTGGAACGCTGGGCCGCCGGCGAGGCGCCGGCCCGCGGTCCCGAGGGGCCGGGCGCACTGGCGCTGCAGAACCTGGCGGCGCTGAGGAGCTTCCCGTGGGAGGAGTTGGCGGGGTAGACGGGCGTGGGGCGAGGCGGCGGGGGCGGTGAGGCGCGCGGGGTGTGTCTTCGTGGCGGTTGAAAGCCGGCGCGGGTTGCAGCCGGGGTTGAGAGCGACGCGAGCGATGCGCGTCGGGCCGGGGCGGCGTTAGACCGAAACGGCATCGAACCGAGGCGGCGTCGGACCGAGCAGCGCGGGCAGGGGCCACGTCAGGCCAGCCGCCCACACCTCGGCTCTGAGCAACCCGCGTTCAGTTCACCAGCGTTGACACCCCGCCGTCCGCCTGCAATTCCCCGGCGTCGATGCCCCGCCGCCCACGAGCCACCACAAGCCACGCGCCGACGCCCGCCCCTGCGCACGAGCCACCCCACCCCAACCACCCCCGAGCCCGCCCCCGCCCACAAGGCACCACAAGCCCCGCAGCCCCCGCTCACTCCCCGCCATCCGCACCCCCCGCCCCCGCTCAGCCCCCCGCCGCCCGCACCAACCGACCCCCCAACTCCCGTACACAATCCACAAGTTCCACCGGCTCCTGAACCGTGAACTCGAACCCCAGCAGCGCCAGCCGTACCGCCGTCCACTCCACCGCGTCGCCCACCGTCGCCCGCAACCGGCACGACCCGGCGTCCAACGGCTCCGGCACGCCCAGCCACTTCGGCAGCCGCGCGGCGACCTCCGGTGCGGACGCGGCGAAGGTGACCTCGAAGTCGTAGGACTCCTGATGCCGTTGCATGGACCGCCGCAAATACTCCGCCGCGCTCCCCGTCGGCAACTCCCGCGGCACGAACCGCGCCCCCGTGGCGAACGGCTCGCTCACCCGGTCGACCCGGAACGTCCGCCAGTCGGCCCGATCGAGGTCGTACGCGACGAGATACCACCGCCGCCCGGTCGAGACGAGCCGGTACGGCTCCGTCACGCGCCGCGACTCGGTACCGTCCCCCGCCCGGTACGCGAACCGCAGCCGCTCCCGCCCCGCCACCGTCGAGGCCATCACGGTCAGCGTCTCGGGCGCGATGCTCGCCCCGTCCCCGCTGGTCAGCGGCGTGGTCGCGGCCTGGAGCGTGGAGACGCGGTGCCGCAGCCGGGAGGGCAGCACCTGTTCCAGCTTGGCGAGGGCCCGTACGGACGCCTCGTCCACGCCTTCGAGCGCGTGCCCGGCACCGGCCCGCAGCCCGATCGCGATGGCCACCGCCTCCTCGTCGTCGAGCACGAGCGGCGGCATCGCCTTGCCGGCCACGAGCCGGTAGCCGCCCTCCGCGCCCAGGGTGGCCTGCACGGGATAGCCCAGCTCGCGCAGCCGGTCGATGTCGCGCCGGATCGTGCGCCGGGAGACCCCGAGCCGCTCGGCGAGCTCGCCGCCGGGCCATTCGCGGGGCGTCTGGAGGAGGGAGAGGAGCGTCAGGAGCCGTGCCGGGGTGTCCGTCGTCATGAGTTCGAGGATGCCGTAGAACTAGGACATGATCTGACCTATTGGGGTCGTAGCTTCAAGGTATGACCTCCACCGAAACACCTGGACCGAGTACAGCCGCTGTGGCGGACCGGCGCCGCTGGTTCGCCCTCGCGATCGTGATGACCGCGGCCTTCATGGACCTCGTCGACGTCACGATCGTCAACATCGCGATCCCGTCGATCCAGCAGGACGCGGGCGCCTCCTTCAGCCAGATCCAGTGGATAACGGCGGGCTACGCGCTGGCCTTCGCCGCGGGCCTGATCACCGGCGGCCGCCTCGGCGACATCCACGGCCGCAAGCGGCTGTTCCTCGTCGGCATCGGCGGTTTCACTATCGCGTCGGCGCTGTGCGGCCTCGCCGCCAACCCGGAGATGCTGGTCGCCTCCCGCATTCTGCAGGGCGGCATGGCGGCGATGATGGTGCCGCAGGTCCTCGCCATCGTGCACGCGACCTTCCCGGCACACGAACGCGGCAAGGTGTTCGGCCTGTTCGGTGCGGTCGTCGGCCTCGGCGCGGTCACGGGCCCGCTGCTCGGCGCCCTGCTGACGGAGTGGAACCTGTTCGGCCTGGAATGGCGTCCGATCTTCCTGATCAACCTCCCTGTCGGTATCGCGGGCCTGCTCCTCGGCAGCCGCTTCATCACGGAGTCCAAAGCGCCGCGGGCGCTGAAGCTGGACCTGGTGGGCGTGGCACTGGTGACGCTGGGCCTGCTGATGCTGCTGTACCCGCTCACGCGCGGCCGGGAGTTGGGCTGGCCGCTGTGGGGATACCTGTCGATGGCGGGTGCGGTGTTGGTCTTCGGAGTGACGGTGGCATACGAGAAACGGAAGGCCGCACGGGACGGTTCCCCGCTGATCGAGCTGTCCCTCTTCCGAGTGAAGAGCTTCGCGGCGGGCATCGCCGTACAGACCGTCTTCGGTGTCGCGCTGGGCGTGTTCTTCCTGGTCTGGACCCTGTACATGCAGATCGGCCTGGGCTGGAGCCCCCTGCGCGCCGGCCTGACGGGCGTCCCCTTCTCGATCGCGGTCTCCACGGCGGCGGGCCTGTCCGTCCAGCAACTGGTCCCACGCTTCGGCCGCAAGGTCCTGCAAGCGGGCGCGCTGCTGATGGCGACAGGCGTACTCCTCTACATCTGGGAGTCCCACCGCTACGGCCTCGCCATCGCCTCCTGGCAGATGACCCTGCCCCTGGTCGTGATGGGCGTGGGCATGGGCCTGATCGTGGCCCCGCTGACGGACGCGATCCTCTCCGACGTGCCACGCGAACACGCGGGCTCGGCGTCGGGCCTCATCAACACGGTGCAGCAGATGGGCAACGCGCTGGGGCTGGGCCTGGTGTCGGTGGTGTTCTTCGGCCAGATCGACGACCGGCTGACACGGGCCGAGGTGGGGCCGGCGTTCGTGAACGGGTTCCAGCATGCGCTGGGGTGGGTGGCCGGGGTCATGGGGGTGATCTTCGTGCTGATGTTCGCGCTGCCGGGGCGAAAAGACGCCGCTGAGGCGCCCATCGAGGGTGCGTACGACGGCTCGGCGCAGAGGAAAGAGCTGGCCTCGGCCCGCTGAGTATTCGATCCCCTGCCCGAGGCTTTCGCATCGGACAGGGGATTGTGCTTTGGATCACATGCGTGTATTCTTCGCGGGCGCCCGGTCCCTTAGTTGATGAAACCGGGATCACTGGAACCGGCAAACAACGGGGCGTCATGTCGTCGATCAACCAGGCCACTTCGACCGAGGCGGCAGCGCTGGAAACGGCACAGCCGAGCTGGCTGCCCAATCTCTCGGGTCTCTCGCTGGGCGAACTCACCGCTCTTGACGGCATGGTTCTGGAGTCCTCGGTCGACCATCTGAAGCACTACGTCAACCGGCCGCTGTCCACGATCGGTGGCAGTCAGGGGAGCTGATTCCCTGACATCCGACAGGGCGCTCTCCTCGCCGTGTCTGGACGGCTACCTGGTCGGGAACGAGGAAATCGTGCCGATGCACCACCACCATCTCTCCGCGTCTGTGCTGCGGTCCTTGATGTCCACCACCGAGGACGAGACGGCGGTCGCCGCGCTCCTCGACTCCGAGTACAGCCGTCGGCTCCTGATCCTGCGGGCGGTCCTGGACGCTGTCGCCGACCTTCCCGAGGCCGCCACCGCCGGTGTCCGAGAGGCGTGGCGCCTGCTGGAGATCGCTCAAGAGCGCGATCCGGCGGTCCTGCGCCACGTTCTGCTCGACCCTCAAGTCGGCCTGTGGGCAGCCACTCTCTTTCGCAGACTGTCCCGTACGGACCGGGCGGCCGACGCCGAAGAGGTGCCGCTGTGGGTGGAACTCGGCTTTCTGGGGCAGTGCGCCGCAGCGGCGTCGATCCTGGCAAATATCCCCTTCCGGACGCGGGTTCCGGTTCGGAACGGAACCGTGTTCCTTCCCTGCCTGGGGCGTGCCCGTCTGGTTACCGCCGGGCCCTGGGACTCTGCCGAGATCCGGTCGCGGGACGGCGTTGTCGAGGTCGTCGCGCCCGGTACGACCGTGTTGCTGCCCGAGGATCCTGAACGCGAGCTGCCCGGCTGGGAGGGGCTGCGTCGCCTGCGGGCCTCGCGTGCGGGTCTGGACCTCACGCTTGCTGTCGACGATCTCGGTCCGTATCCGGCGGTGCCCGGCCTGGCCGCTTCCGGCCGGCTGACAGCTGACGAGTTCGACCGCTGGCAGCGTCGTGTCACCGCCATGTGGGACCTTCTCGCGACAGACCATCGAGCTGATGCCCGCACCCTGGCCGCCGGGTTGAAGTCCTTGGTCCCCCTCCCGCACAGGGAACGCCTCAGAGAGCGCACGGCCTCGTCCAGTGACGCGTTCGGCTGTGTGCTGCTCTCCGAGCCGGACCAGGACGCAGAGGAGCTTCCAGCCCAGTTGGGCGTGACACTCGTCCATGAGTTCCGGCACACACTGCTGAACGGCCTCATCTTTCTCGTGCCCCTGTTCGAGGAGTGCGGCGACCTGTTCTACGCCCCGTGGCGCGACGATCCGCGTCCACTCGGTGGGCTTGTGCATGGCGCGTACGCCTTCTCAGGGGTCGCCCGCTACTGGCGCACGCGCGGTACCGAGGGGCTCGCGGGCTTTGAGTTCGCGCTCTGGCGTGACGCCCTGCAACAGGTACTCGCCGTCCTGCGCGATCACCCCGTACTGACTCCACTCGGACGGCAACTCGTCGAGGCGCTCACGGAACAGACCGCCTCCTGGCGCGATGAGTCGGTCAGCGAGCATGAGGAACACCTCGCGCGCCTGGCAGCCGTCCATCACCAGACGGCCTGGCGGGCCCATCATCTGAGGACTCTTCCCGCCCATGCGGCGGCGCTGGCGCAGGAGTGGGAGCGTGGCCGAAAGGCGGCCGACGGCTCGGGCTTGCCGACGGCCCGGGGCCTGGAGTCCGAACTGCGCCCGGACCCGGCCGCCTGCCGACTGGACACCATGGCCCTGCTGGCCCGCCTGAGCATCGTCGACCCGCCGGAGTTCGCGCGACTGCTCACCGAGGACGACCCAGCCTCCCAGGTCCGGGGGTGCGGCCCCGCCGATCTGGCGCTGGTGGCGGGTGACGCGGAGGCCGCGGTGAAGCTGTACGCGGAGGAACTGGCCCTGCCGGACGCCAGACCCGCAGCCTGGGCCGGGCTCGGCCTGGCGCTGGCCGAGTGCGGGGAGCGGAGGGCGGGCACGGCCCTGCTCGCTCGCCCCGAACTGGCTGTCGCCATCAGCCGGTCGCTGCCGGAACAGCCTGACCCTGTCGCGCTCGCGCAGTGGCTGGCCCGATAGCCTCAGCGCGGTCTCGGTCTCGTCTTCACGGGTCACAGCGGCATCGGGTCGATGTCGCAGTTGGCGCGGTGCTCCCAGTCGGCAGCCTGTGCCACGGCGGGGTGGCTGCTGCCGAGCTTGCGGCCGAGTCGTTCCCGGGTGTCGGTGTGGAGGATGTCGCCTTCCTCGGTGCGGCCGAGGGTACGCAGGTCCATGGCGAGGTTGGCGGCACAGGCCAGGGAGGAGGGGTGGTCGTCGTCGAAGACCTCCCGGCTCCGGCGGAGGGTCTCGGTGTCCAGCTCGAGGGCGGCGGCCGTGTCGCCAAGGGTGTAGTGGTCGCTGGCGAGGTTGGTGCGGCAGATCAGCGTGGACGGGTGATTTTCTCCCAGGGTCCGTGTGAATTCCTCCAGCACCAGTGAGTTCATGTACTGAGAGGCCGTGGGATTGCCCAGCAGACGGTAGGTGATCGCGAGATTCAGTGCGGCTGACAGGGCATGCGGATGGTGCTTGCCGTACGTCTGCTCGTACCGCTCGCAGATCTCGGTCCCGAGCTGCTGTGCTTCCACGAGATCACCGCTGTGCCGCAGATGGACACTCAATTCGAGAGTGGCGGCGATGGACTCGGGGTTGTGGGTGCCGTACCTGCGGACGAGCGCGGTGCGGGCCTGTTCCGCCGCCGTGATCGCCTCCTCGTGTTCACCGGCCTTGCGCAGCGCCACGGCGAGATGCCGGAAGCTCGAAAGGCTGAGCGGGTTGTCATTGCCGAGCAAGGCGTTGCACCGCTCGAGGAGTTCACGGTGGAACGTCAGGGCGACGCCGTATTCTCCGAGCTCGCGGGTGTCGAGGATGTAGCCGAGCCAGGTGCCCAGTGAGGACACATGGTCCTGGCCGTAGATCTCGGTGTACGCGTGCCAGGTCTCCTGGTCGAGACCGCGGGCGCGGGCGAAGTCGCCGACGAGGCGGAGGCTCACGCCGAGGTTGTGCGCGGCGCGGAGGGTTTCGGGGTCCTCGGGACCCAGGAGCCGTAAGTACTGCTGATGGACGGACTCGGAGAGGGAGAGGGCTTCGGAGAAGGCGCCTCGGACACGGTGGTCGATGGCGACGTTGCCCAGGGCGTCGATGGTGTCCTGGGCGTCGGGCCCGACGCTTCGCCGATAGGCCTCCAGAACCTTCGAGTTGAGGTCCGCCGCCTGTTTGTGGCTGCCTGTCGACGATCACGAAATTCCCCAGGTGGGGCGGGTTCCGCGTCACGTAATTCCCCACCCCCGCGGTCACGTAATTCCCCATGGGGACGACGGGT